>NZ_BAAADB010000030.1 GCF_039522025.1 Deinococcus depolymerans
CGCACAACGGCAGGCAGCTCAGAATGCTGAAAAGTACGTCCTGACCGGGATGGAGCAGGACGGACTCCTGCTTAAGGCCGCGTGACACGACATCGGCAGGGAAGTGGAAACTCTTGATCCGAGCGGATGCGACTCGTAGAGCTGCTTCGCAGAGCAGGAGAAAAACGGGTTCCGGGCGTGGAGCTGGCAATCCGGTGAACTTCCGGATTGTCGGCGAAACAGACGGAATCCGTATGAACTGGTCCATCCGGGTTCTTTTCATGAGTCCCGCCGGCGTTCGGGGATGCGGGACGTGGTCTGTGCGGCTGCCGGGCCACCTGACCTGCCGCTCATCCGGGTAGCCCGGGGTGAATGAATATTCAGCGGGACCGCCCCGCCGGGTGACCGGGTCCGGCGCACGGGTATGTCAGGCGTGGGTCAGGCGGGCTGAGCCGCGTGAGAAGACCTGTTTACAGGTGAAACATTCCCCGCATCGCTGGGCGGTGACTGAAAGGTAAATTAAGAGTGTCTACCCGGGTACATGAAAAAAATGACGTCGGGTTTGTGTTTTTCTTGACCTGAACTAGGCCAGTCCATATATTGACCTCGCTGGAAACCCATTCAACCCAACGCGACGACCACGGCCCCCCAGCCGGATCGTTGCTGTTTTCCAGAACCACCCGGAGGAACCCATGAAGAAAGTCCTGACCCTTGCCCTTGCCCTGACGGTCGGTAGCGCCGCCGCCCAGACCGCCTTCGTCTGGCCCGCCGCCTGGACCGGCGAGCAGAACACCGCCAACAAGCGTGGCGGCGAACTGCGCCTGTCCGCCATCAGCGACTTCAAGACCATGAACCCCTTCACCAGCTCCGAGGCGGACAGCATTCCCACCCGCATGGGCACCGGCAGCGGCCTCTTCACCCAGGACCCCCGCAACGACGAGTTCATTCCCTACATGGCCGCCGGCCCCGCCGTGGTCAGCAACAACAACAAGCGCTTCGTGGTCAAGATCCGCCAGGGCATGAAGTTCAGCGACGGTCAGGCCATCACCGCCGACGACTGGGTCACCACCCACAAGATCCACACCGACGACAAGGTCGGCAGCAACAGCCGCGACACCTTCTTCCTGATCGGCAAGCCCATCACGGTCAAGAAGCTCGACACCTACACCCTGCAGTTCGACTTCCCCCAGCCCAGCGCCAGCGCCCTGAGCATCCTGAGCTACACCCCCTGGCCTGACCACGTGTTCGGCAAGGCCTACCGCGAAGGTGGCGCCGACGCCATCCGCAAGATGTGGGGCCTGGCCACCCCGGCCAGCCAGATCGTCACGCCCGGCATGTGGGTGCTCGACAGCTACCGCGCCGGCGAGCGCACCGTGTTCAAGAAGAACACCTACTGGGGCGACTGGAACAAGGACAGCCGCGGTCAGGAACTGCCCTACCTGAACAACCTCTCCGTGCGCATCGTCGCCGACGCCAACGCCTCGCTCGCCGCGTTCCTGGCCGGCCAGATCGACACGGTCCCCATGCGCAACGCCGACGACCTCGCCCAGACCAAGAAGGCCATCGACGCCGGCAACCTCAAGGCCTTCCTGAAGGCCAACGTGAGCCCCCAGGCCACCAGCCAGTGGATCACCTTCAACTGGAACAAGGCCAGCGACCCCGCCAAGCAGAAGCTGTTCCGTGACGTGCGCTTCCGCCGCGCCATGAGCCACATCGCCAACCGTCAGGCCATGGTGCAGCTCGCCCTGGGCGGCCTGGGCAGCGAGACGTACTTCAGCACCTACCCGATCTTCAAGCAGCAGATCGAAGCGGGCCTCGCCGCCGGCGCCCCCACCTACAAGTACAACCTCGCCGAGGCCAGCCGCCTGCTCGGCCAGCTCGGGTACACCAAGAAGAACGCCCAGGGTTACCTGGTCGACAAGGCCGGCAAGGTCCTCGAATTCAACCTGAGCACCAACGCCGGCAACACCGTCCGCGAGCAGCTCGGCCGCATCTTCACCGACGAGGCCAAGAAGGTCGGCGTGAAGGTCAACTTCACCCCCATCGACTTCAACTCCCTGGTCGGCCAGCTGACCTCCAAGGGCGAGAACCGTCCCTTCGACGCCATCCTGCTGGGCCTGTCCGGCGGCAGCAACATCTGGAGCTTCGGCAGCAACGTCGTGCCCTGCGGCACCAACCTGCACTCCTACAACAACCCCACCGACGGCAAGTGCGCCACCAGCCAGGAACAGCTGATGACCAAGCTGTACTACCAAGGCGACGCCGAACTGAACGACGCCAAGCGCCGCGCCATCGGCGGGCAGCTCATGAAGGTCGAGGGCGAACTGCAGCCCGTCATCTACCTCGTGGGCGGCAACTACCACGTGGCGTACAACGAGCGTCTCGGCGGCGAGTTCACGCCCAGCATGATGGACGCCTACTACGGTCACCGCTTCCAGGCCCTGACCTTCATCAAGTAAGGCCCGGAGTTCTTCCCTGCTCCCACCGGGGGGTGGTCCGCCCGCGCGGACTGCCCCCCACACCCATGACGCCCACGGAGTACCCGCATGATCCCATTCCTGCTGCGCCGCGTAGTGCAGTCCATTCCCACCCTGTTCCTGGCCAGCCTGCTGATCTTCTTCGTGATCCAGCTCGCCCCCGGTGACTTCCTGACCCCCGCCAAACTCAACCCGAACATCAGCCCCGAGCAGCTCGCCGCCCTGGAACGCAACTTCGGCCTGGACCGCCACCCTGTCGAGCAGTACCTGCTGTGGATGAAGAACATGATCTTCAACCAGGACTTCGGGCTGTCCTTCCAGTACCAGCAGCCCGTGCTGGACGTCGCCGTCCCCCGCGTCCTGAACTCGCTGTGGCTGGTGCTGCTGAACCTGATCTTCTTCTACGCCATCGCCATTCCGCTGGGCGTGTTCGGCGCGGTGCGGCAGAACTCGCTGGGCGACAAGGCCGTGAACGTGGTCCTGTACTTCCTGCTGGGGTTCCCCAGCTTCTTCCTGGCATTGATCGTCATCTACTTCATCCTGCAGATCCGCAACGCGACCGGCTGGGACATTCCCATCAACGGCATGACCAGCAACGACTTCGACACCATGGCCCCGCTGGAAAAGGTCTGGGACGTCCTCAAGCACCTGCTGATCCCCGCGCTGGTCCTGGCGATCAGTGACGCCGCCGGCCTGACCCGCGTCATCCGCGGCCTGATGCTGGAAGTCATGCGCTCGGACTACATCCGCACCGCACGCGCCAAGGGTGTCAGCGAACACAGCGCCATCTGGAAGCACACCTTCCGCAACGCCATCCTGCCCATCGTGGCCAGCATCGGCGGCCTGCTGCCGGCCGCCATCAGCGGCGCCGGCCTGACCGAGGTCGTGTTCGCGTACCCCGGCATCACGCCCATGATCTTGGACGCCATCAACGCGCAGGACCTCTACCTGATCGCCGGTTTCACGGTGCTGGGCACCGTCCTGCTGGTCATCGGCAACGCCCTGAGCGACATTCTCCTCGCGGTCGTTGATCCGCGCATCAAGGTCGGGTGACCCGCGTGACCACCGTTCCCACCTCCACCCCCGCCAAGACCTCCGCCCGCTCTCAGTCCCAGCTGTCCGTCGCGTGGGGGCAGTTCCGCAAGAACCGCCTCGCGCAGGTCGGCGGAACGATGATCATCCTGCTGTACCTGATGGCGATCTTCGCGCCGTTCCTGGCACCGGACGGCCTGTCGAACTACTCGACGAGCAACATCACCCGCTTCCACCCCCCCACGCCGCTCCACTTCCGCGACCCGGAAACCGGCGCCCTGGGGCGCCCCTTCGTGTTCAAGTACACCCAGCAGCTGAACATGGACACCTTCGTGAACGAGTTCAAACCCAGCGCCGAGAAGTGCCCCATCTACTTCGGCGTGCGCGGTGACAGCTACCGGCTCCTGGGCCTGATTCCCGGGAACCTGCACCTGTTCGGCACCGGCAAGGAAGACTGCCAGGCGTACCTGTTCGGCGGCGAGGACCTGGGGCGCGACCTGCTCAGCCGCACCCTGTACGCCTCGCAGATCAGCCTGACCATCGGCGTGGCCGCCGTGCTGATCAGCACCGTGATCGGCCTGTTCATGGGGGCCATGGCCGCCTACTTCGGCGGCATCGTGGACACCCTGATCATGCGTCTCGTCGAGGTGCTGGCCTCCATTCCCACGCTGTTCCTGCTGATCCTGCTGCGCTCGGTGTTCCCCAAGGAGATCAACCCCATCTTCGCGCTGTACGTGATCCTGGGCATTCTGGCCTTCATCAACTGGGGCGGCCTGGCCCGCGTCACCCGCGGGCAGCTGCTCAGCGTGCGTGAACAGGACTTCGTGTCGGCCGCCAAGAGCCTGGGCGCCAGCGACAACCGCATCATGATCCGGCACATGCTGCCCACCATGACCACCTACGTCATCGTGACCACCTCGCTCGCCATTCCCGCCACCATCCTCACCGAGTCCGGCCTGAGCTTCCTGGGCATCGGCGCGGTGGAACCCTACGCCTCCTGGGGCAGCCTGCTCAAGCAGGCGCAGGACGGCGGCCTGAGCAGCCTGAACTCCCGCCCGTGGGTGCTGATTCCCGGGTTCTTCATCGTGTTCACCGTCATGTGCTTCCAGCTACTCGGCGACGGCCTGCGCGACGCCTTCGACCCCAAAAAGCGCTCCTGAGCTGGCCCGGGCGCGCCGCCCCGTGTGGCCGGATTCCCTGGCCGCACCCACCCATCAGCCCGAACCCCGCATCCCTGAACGGTTGTATGATGCGCTACGTGTTTAAATCGGAGGAACCATGACCCATCAGGGTGAAGTCCTGCTGGCCGTGAACGGTCTCAAGACGTACTTCAGTACCGACGACGGTGTCGTCAAGAGCGTGGACGGCGTGACCTTCCACATCAACAAGGGCGAGACGCTGGCCGTCGTCGGCGAGTCCGGCTCGGGCAAGAGCGTCACCAGCCTGTCCGTCATGCGCCTGATTCCCACGCCGCCCGGCAAGATCGTCGAGGGCGAGATTCTGTTCACCGGCAAGGACGGCGTGCAGAAGGACATCGTGAAGATGAGCGAAGCCGAGATGCGCAAGATCCGCGGCAACGACATCAGCATGATCTTCCAGGAACCCATGACCAGCCTCAACCCGGTCTACACCGTCGGCGACCAGATCGCCGAGGCGGTCATGCTGCACCAGGGCAAGAACAAGAAAGAGGCCATGGGCGTCGCCACCGACATGCTGAAGTTCGTGGGCATCCCCGCCCCCGAAAAGCGCGTGAACGAATACCCGCACCAGATGTCCGGCGGGATGCGTCAGCGCGTCATGATCGCCATGGCGCTGTCGTGCAACCCCGCCCTGCTGATCGCCGACGAGCCCACCACCGCGCTCGACGTGACCATCCAGGCGCAGATCCTGGACCTGATGCGCAAACTGCAGAAGGACATCGGCATGAGCATCCTGTTCATCACGCACAACCTGGGCGTCGTGGCCGAGATGGCCGACCGCGTCGTCGTGATGTACGGCGGCCGCGTGGTCGAGGAAGGCGACGTCATCGAGATCTTCAAGGCGCCCCGCCACCCCTACACCATGGGCCTGCTCAACTCCATCCCACGCCCCGGCGAGGCGCACGAACCCGGCCAGCCCAAGGGCCGCCTGGAAGCCATTCCCGGCAACGTCCCCAACCCGCTGAACCTGCCGCCCGGCTGCGCCTTCGAGCCGCGCTGCAAGTTCGCCGTTCCCGACTGCACCAAAGCCGTCCCGGCCCTCGAGGACACCGGGCACGGCCACATGGCCCGTTGCATCCGCTGGCGTGACTTCGCGCAGGCCCAGACCGAGGTGACTGCATGACCGCCACCACCGCACAGACCCGCCGCACCATGCCCGCCACGGGCGACACGCTGCTCGAAGTCAACAACCTCGAGAAGTACTTCCCCATCCGCGGGGGCCTGCTCTCCCGCGTCGTCGGGAACGTCAAGGCCGTCAACGACGTGTCCTTCAAGATCGGCCGCGGCGAAGTGGTCGGCCTCGTGGGCGAATCCGGTTCCGGCAAGACCACCGCCGGCCGCGCCATCCTGCGCCTGATCGAACCGACCGGCGGCCAGGTGCTGTTCAACGGCACCGACATCACCAAGCTGTCCAAGGGGCAGATGCGTGACTACCGCCGCGAGATGCAGATCATCTTCCAGGATCCCTTCGCCAGCCTGAACCCCCGCATGACCGTCAGCGACATCATCGGCGAGGCCATGCAGATCCACAACCTGCACCCCGGCAAGGGCCGCATCGACCGCATCGCCGAACTGCTGCAGAAGGTCGGCCTGCGCCCCGAGCACATGCGCCGCTACCCGCACGAGTTCTCCGGCGGCCAGCGCCAGCGCATCGGGATCGCCCGCGCCCTCGCCGTGGACCCCGCGTTCATCGTGGCCGACGAGCCCGTCTCGGCGCTCGACGTGTCGATCCAGGCGCAGGTCGTGAACCTGCTGCAGGACCTGCAGGAAGAACTGGGCCTGACCGTGCTGTTCATCGCGCACGACCTCGCGGTCGTGGAGTACATCTGCGACCGGATCATCGTGATGTACCTGGGCCGCGTCATGGAGATCGCGCCCAGCCGCCAGCTGAACACCAACCCCAAGCACCCGTACACCGAGGCGCTCCTCTCGGCCGCGCCCGTGCCGGACCCCACCATCAAGCGCCAGCGCATCATCCTGGAAGGCGACATTCCCAGCCCGATCAACCCGCCCAGCGGTTGCGTGTTCCGCACCCGTTGCCGCTACGCGATCGCGGACTGCGCGAACATCGTCCCGGAACTGCGTGAAGTCAGCCCCGGCCACTTCAAGGCCTGCATCCGCGACGACATCCTGTAAGCGCCGCGCAGCACACCCGTCCGCGCAGAACGGACAGCCCGCCAACCCCACCGGGAAGGCGGGTTTTTCTGTTCCTATTCTGACGGGCACTCTCACATCTCATAATGAGTGCCGGGTCACCATGCAGGCATGACCAAAGCGTTCCCGGCCGTCCTGCCCACCCTCGCCGCCCTCGCCCTCGGGAGCGCCGGCGCCACCGACCTGCGCATCTACCCCAGCTTCACCGAGGTCCGCCAGCCCGTCACGGCCACCGGCACCAGCCTGAACGTCACGCTGCCCCAGTCCGCCTGGGAAAGCGTGCTGCCCGGCAGCCTCGACCTCGAAGGACTGCCGTTCAGCAGCGCCGCCCAGACCCTCCAGAGCAACTGGCTGAGCAGCCTCGAAGGCCAGACCGTGTTCCTGCGCCGCGGCGACACCACCGAACCCGTCACCCTCGTGCGCGCCCGCGACCTGCTCGTCCGGGACGCCCAGGGCCGCTTCTTCAACGTCCGCTTCGAGGACCTGTCCTTCAGCGCCGCGCCCCCCCTGAACCCCCAGAGCCCCAGCCAGACCCTGACCTACACCCTGCCCCGCGCCGGAACCGGCACCCTGACGTACCTGACCCGCGCCGTCAGCTGGAGCCCCCGCTACACCCTGAACGCCAGCACCGCCGGCGCGAACCTGAACGCCCTGGCCGACCTGCGCAACAGCACCGACCTCGCCTACGACGTGCAGAACACCGAACTGTACGCCGGAGACGTCACCGTGCAGGCCAACCCGCAGGCCGAGGCTGGATTCGCCGCCGACATGGTCATGCGCGCCGTCCCCTCCGCGGTCGCCCCCGCCCCCAAGATCCAGACCCAGGGTGAACTGCGCGGCCTGACCCGCTACGACCTGACCACGCCCTTCACGCTGCCCGCCAACTCCGTCATCACCCTGCCGTTCCTCACGCCCAAACTCAGCCGATTCGAACGTTACGCCGGCCTGAACACCTACTTCGGCACCGACACCCGCACCGGCACCCTCAACCGCTCGTACCGCCTGGAAGCCGACCAGCGCCTCCCCGCCGGCCCCCTCACCGTCCGCGAGGACGGCCGCCTCGTCGGCCAGACCACCCTTCCCGACACCCGCAAGGGCGGCACCATCGAACTGAGCCTCGGCGAGGACCCCGACATCGAGTACACCCGCACCGTCCAGCAGACCGCGCAGGTGAAAGACGCCAAGGGCAACGTCACCAAGACCACCTACCGCGTCACCTACGCCCTGGAAAGCAGCAAGGACCGCGCCGTCCGCGCCGAGGTCACCGAACGCATCGGCGGGCGCGTGATCATCATCGACACCGGCACCCCCGTCCGCAACCAGGGCGCCGCCAACCTGCGCGTGGACGTGCCCGCCAACGGCAAGGTCAGCAAGAGCTTCACCGTCGTGATCGACAACAGCTGAAGCCTTAGCGGAGTCTGGACCTTCGGGGTGTTCCTCGGGGGTCCTTTTCGTTGGCGGCCCCACCCCCCAGCCCCCTACCCCAGAGGGGCAGGGGGGGCTTACGTTGGCACTGGGCAAGAGTTTTGATTGGCGCGGCGTGTTTGTGTCGGGCGGTGACGTGTCCGGCTTCGACGCCATCCTCCGCCCCCTTCGCAGGCCCGCGCGCTGCGCGCACGACGGCCGGTGGCAGTCGGCGGTCAGGTGAGCGGTGGGACGCTTCGCGTCGCTGATCGACTTTCTTTGAGCCTTGCTCCTCCCCCTTGAGGGGGGAGGCCGGGTGGGGGTGGTTCACAGCCCACTCGTTCAGAGGATGCCGCCCAGGTACTCCAGCACGTTCACCTTCACGGGCATGAAGTACGCGTGCTGCTCCCGCTGACGGGCGAAGGCCAGGAGGTCACGGGCGAACGCGCGGTTGCAGTCCAGGGTGGGCGTGAACGTCCGGGGGAACACCGCGTGGTTCCGGGCACGCCAGTAGTTGAAACTGGCCTCCGTGAGGATGCTCGTCGCGCCCCACCACACGTCCGTGCCGTCCGGCAGGAGGTCCGCCCAGGTGTCCAGCAGGCGCAGGTCGAAGAACGGCTGCGTGAAGAACCCGGCCGCGCCCGCGTCCAGCTTGCGCTCCAGGTAATCACGTTCGCGCACGAACGACTGCCGGTAAGGGTCCAGCCCCGCGTACACGCGCAGGTGCGGCGCGTCGCGGTTCAGGCGGCGGATCAGGTCCACGGCGTCCTGGTCGTACACCCGCGCGCTCATGTCGATCGGGGCGTCCCCGGTCACGACGAGCACCTCGCGGATACCCTGCGCCTCCAGCAGCGGCAGGAACGGCAGCGGCTCACGCGGGTTGAAGTCCACGGCCCGCAGGTGCGGAATCGCCGCGAACCCCGGCCGGGCGAAGCCACACCCCACCCAGGACCGCAGCGAGTACCGCGTCAGGTCCGGCACGTTCACGGTATCCACGCCGCTCAACGCGCCCGCCACCTCCGCGATCTCCGCACGCAGACCCGAACGGGACCGCGGCACCAGCTCCACGGACACGCGGGTCACTGGCCGCCTCCGGCGGCAGTCGATGGTTGATGGGTGACGGTTGATCGGTGTTGTCTTTCAACCATCAACTGTTCACCATCAACACCCGCAGGGTCGTACGCGAGGATCGGCCCCAGCCAGCGTTCGGTCTCCTCGATGCTCTGGCCCTTGCGGCGGGCGTAGTCCAGGGTCTGGTCGCGGCCGATGCGACCCACGGCGAGGTAGCGGGCCTCGGGGTGCGCGAAGTACAGGCCGGACACGGCGGCGGCGGGCCACATGGCGCAGGATTCCGTGAGTTCCAGGCCGATCTCGGCGGCGTTCAGCAGGGCGAACAGGGTGCGTTTCTCGGTGTGGTCGGGCTGCGCGGGGTAGCCGGGTGCCGGGCGGATGCCCTGGTAGCGCTCGCGGATCAGGTCGTCGTTCCCCAGCGTTTCCTCGGGCGCGTACCCCCAGTGCCGCACGCGGACGTCCCGGTGGAGTTTCTCCGCGAAGGCCTCGGCCAGCCGGTCGGCGATCGCCTTGACCAGAATGGCGTTGTAATCGTCGTGCTGCGCCTCGAAGGCGGCCGCGAGCTCCTCCGCGCCGTGAATCGCCACCGCGAACGCGCCGATGTGATCCCCGTCCGGCAGGATGAAGTCCGCCAGCGCCGCGTTCGGCGTGGCCTGGTCGCGCTGCTGGCGCAGGGTGTGGAGGCGCGCGGCAGGCGGATGGCTGATCGCGGATGGCTGCCCACCTGCCATCTGCCATCTGCTATCTGCTGCAACCACGATGTCGTCCCCGTCGCGCGTGGCGGGCCACAGGCCGATCACGCCGCGTGCCGTCAGGAGGTTCTCGTCGATCACGCGGCGCAGCAGCTCCTGCGCGTCGGCGAACAACTTGCGGGCTTCCTCGCCGCGCAGGGGGTCGGTGAGGATGTTCGGGTAGATGCCCTTCATCTCCCAGGCGATGAAGAACGGTGTCCAGTCGATGAAGTCCAGCAGCTCGGCGATGGGCTGCTCGATGATCTGACGGCCCGGTTCGCGCGGGGCGGGGGCAGGGGTGGGGGAGACCTGGGGTGCGCGGGCGCGGGCCTCCCCGATGGGAATGAGGCGCACCTGCCGCCCGCCGTGCCGTTCGCGCAGCGCGTCGTACTCCTCGCGCACGCGGTCCTGCACGCCTGCCGGGTCGGCCAGCAGGTCGGCGGTGGTCGTCACGGCGCGGCTGGCGTCCAGCACGTGCACCACGGGGCCTGGGTAGGCGGGGTCGATCTTCACGGCGGTGTGCGCGCGGCTGGTGGTGGCCCCGCCGATCAGCAGGGGCAGGGTCAGGCCGCGTCGGGTCATCTCGCGGGCCACGGTGACCATCTCGTCCAGGCTGGGGGTGATCAGGCCGCTCAGGCCGATGACGTCCGCGCCGATCCGCTCGGCCTCGTCGAGGATCCTCTCGGTGGGGACCATCACGCCCAGGTCCGTGACCTGATAGCCGTTGCAGGCCAGCACCACCCCGACGATGTTCTTGCCGATGTCGTGCACGTCGCCCTTCACGGTCGCCAGCAGGACCTTGCCCTTGCCGCCGGCCTCCTGCTTCTCGGCCTCCATGTACGGCGTGAGGTACGCCACGGCGCGTTTCATCACGCGGGCGGACTTCACGACCTGCGGCAGGAACATCTTCCCGGCCCCGAACAGGTCGCCGACGACGTTCATGCCGTCCATCAGCGGCCCCTCGATGACCTTCAGCGGCGACCCGAGTTCCTGGTATGCCTCCTCGGCGTCCGCGTCGACGAAGTCCGCGATGCCCTGCACGAGCGCGTGCTTCAGGCGCTCCTGCACCGGCAGGTCCCGCCAGGGGCTGCCCGCGCCGACCTCACGCTTCACGCCCTTGTAGCGGTCGGCGAGTTCCAGCAGGCGTTCGGTGGCATCACTGCGGCGGGCCAGGATCACGTCCTCCACGGCGTCGCGCAGCTCGGGTTCGATGTCCTCGTACACGGCGAGCATCCCGGCGTTCACGATGCCCATGTCCAGCCCCGCACGGATCGCGTGGTACAGGAACACCGCGTGCATCGCCTCGCGCACGTGGTTGTTGCCCCGGAAGGAGAACGACACGTTGCTGATCCCGCCCGACACCAGCGCGCCCGGCAGGTTCGCCTTGATCCAGCGGGTCGCCTCGATGAAGTCGATGGCGTAGCGGTCGTGCTCCTCGATGCCGGTCGCGACCGTCAGGACGTTCGGGTCGAAGATGATGTCCTGAGGCGGGAAGCCCACCTGTTCGGTCAGCAGTCGGTAGGCGCGGGAGGTGATCTCGATGCGCCGCGCGAGGTTGTCCGCCTGCCCCTGCTCGTCGAAGGCCATCACGACCGCCGCCGCGCCGTAGCGCCGCAGCAGGCGGGCGCGTTCCAGGAACTTCGCCTCGCCGTCCTTCAGCGAGATCGAGTTCACGACCGCCTTGCCCTGCACGCGCTTGAGGCCCGCCTCCAGGATCTCCCACTTGGAGCTGTCGAGCATCAGCGGCACGCGGCTGATGTCGGGCTCCCCGGCCAGGAGGTTCAGGAACTTCACCATGGCGGCCTCGCCGTCCAGCATGCCCTCGTCGAAGTTCACGTCCACGATCTGCGCGCCGTTCTCGACCTGCTGCCGCGCGATCTTCAGGCCCGCGTCGAAATCCCCGGCCAGGATCGCCTTGGCGAACCTGGGGCTGCCGGTCACGTTGGTGCGCTCGCCGACGTTCACGAAGTTCAGTTCCGGCGTGACGTTCAGCGGCTCCAGGCCGCTCAGGCGCAGCACGGCAGGCTGCTCGGGGGCGGTGCGTGGTGTGATCCCGCGCACCGCCTCGGCAATCGCGCGGATGTGCTCGGGTGTGGTGCCGCAGCACCCACCCACGATGTTCACGAGGCCCTCGCGGGCGAAGTCGGCCAGCACGCTCGCCGTGTGCTCCGGCGTCTCGTCGTACTCGCCGAAGGCGTTCGGCAGACCGGCGTTCGGGTGGACGGACACCAGCGCGTCCGTGTTCGCGGCGATCTCGCGCAGGTGCGGGCGCAGCAGGTCGGCGCCCAGCGCGCAGTTCAGGCCCAGGCTGAACAGGTTCGCGTGACTGGTGCTGATCGCGAAGGCCTCCGGCGTCTGCCCGCTCAGCGTGCGCCCGGAGGCGTCCGTGATCGTGCCGGACAGCATGACCGGCAGGGTCTTGCCGGTGCGGGCGAAGGCCTCCTCACAGGCGAACAGCGCCGCCTTGGCGTTCAGCGTGTCGAACACCGTCTCCAGCAGCAGCAGGTCCGCGCCACCCGCGATCAGGCCCTCGGCGGCCTCCGTGTACGCCGCGACCAGATCGTCGTAGGTCACGTTGCGGAACTCCGGGCGTTCCACGTCCGGCGAGAGGGTCGCCGTGCGGTTCGTCGGGCCGATGCTCCCGGCCACCCAGCGGGGCCGCCCGTCGCGGGCCGTGAACCCGTCGGCCACCTCGCGGGCCAGCCGGGCGCCCTGCACGTTCATCTCGTAGGCCATGGCTTCCGTGCCGTAGTCCGCCTGACTGATCGTCGTGGAGTTGAAGGTGTTCGTGCTGGCGATGTCCGCGCCCGCCTCGAAGTACGCGCGGTGCACGGCGCGGATCACGTCGGGCTTCGTCAGTTGCAGCAGGTCGAAGTTCCCCCGGTACATCCGCAGCGGGTCCGCCCCGTCCCACCTGAAATCGGCCTCGGTCAGCCCGGCCTGCTGGAGCTGCGTGCCCCACGCCCCGTCCAGAATCAAGATCCGCTTGCGCGCCTCGGCGCGAATATCCGTGCTCATGGTCCACCCCTGTCTCAAAACAGAGGCCGCCCGGCGGCGGCCTCGAAAGTCGTTTCACGCGCGAATGCTGCGCCGCTCCTGGGCCATCGTCCCCGCTCGCGCCATCGTCGGCGCACCCACGCAGGTCTTCTCTGAAAGCACCGCTGCCGCAATGAGGGCCGGTTGCCACGCCATCACAGGGCAGAAAATTCCCTCCGGCGACTCTGGATGACCACGCCCGGCGGGCGCGGTTCCCGGCAGGATACCGCACCCCCACCACCGGAAAAGGGGGGTGGGGTGGACAGGCCCACACGCCGGCCGGCGCTACCCGACCGTGCCCTGCGCCGCCGGGTACGACCCGATGATCTTCGCGTAACTCGCCTTGCGCAGCACCCCCGCCAGCGCCTGCGCCACCCGCGGATCACGGGCGTCCCCCTCGATGTCCACGTACATCAGGTAACTCCAGGCGCGGTCGCGGCGCGGGCGGCTCTCGATGCGGCTCAGGTTCAGGCCGCGCAGCTCGTTCAGCGTCTCCACCAGGAAGCCCGGCGTGTGCCGCACCGCGAACACCAGACTCGTCTTGTGCGGCGCGTCGCTCGGCGTGGGCTCGGCGCGCGACAGCACCATGAAGCGCGTGAAGTTGTACGGCTCGTCCTCGATCTCGCGTTGCAGCACGTTCAGGCCGTACAGTTCCGCCGCGCGGCTGCTGGCGATCGCCGCGAGGTCCCGCTCGCCGCTCTGCGCGAGGTTCTTGGCGCTGCCGGCCGTGTCGTGCGCCGCGACCGGCTGCCACCCGTGCCGGCGGATCAGGACCGTGCACTGGTCCAGCGCCGGCTGCTGGCTCGCCACGCGCCGGATGTCCTCGAGCGCCACGCCGGGCAGCGCCATCAGGCAGTGAGACACCCTCACCACGACCTCGCCGGACACGTGCAGGTCCGTTTCGGTCAGCACGTCGATCGCCTGGTGAATGGCGCCCATCAGGCTGTTCTCGACCGGCAGCACCCCGAAGTCCGCCTCGCCCGTCTCGACGGCCCGCGCGACCTCATGGAAGGTGGGATACCCGCGCGTCTCCACGTCACGGCCCTCGCCCAGGGCGTTCAGCGCGGCGATCTCACCGTAGGAACCGGGGTTTCCCTGAAAGGCGACGGTCAGGCGGGCAGCGTGGTCACTCATGCGCCCGAGGCTACCGCACCGCGTCCCAACCTACCCTCCGGGCCGATAGACGTGGATACAGTGAAGGGCGTGACCCTGACCATGCCCGACCCGATCCTCGATCTGGACGCCTGCTCCCTGGCCGCCGCGACCCGCCGCGGCGACCTGACCGCCAGCGAGGTGACGCAGACGTACCTGACCCGCCTGCACGCCCTGAACCCGCGCCTGCGGGCCGTCATCACCGTGAACGGGGCCGCGCAGCGTGACGCGGACACCCTGGACGCCCTGCCGGTCGAGCGGCGCGGCCCGCTGCACGGCGTGCCCCTGCTGATCAAGGACAACATCGACGTGGCGGGCCTGCCCACCACCGCCGGCAGCCTGCTGCTGCGCCAGCACGTGCCGGAGCGGGACGCGCCGCTCGTCGCGCGGTTACGCGCGGCCGGCGCCGTGATCCTGGGCAAGGCGAACATGACCGAATGGGCGAACTTCATGACGCTCGGCATGACCAACGGGTACTCCAGCGCCGGCGGTCAGACCGTCAACCCCTGGGAGGACGGACGCGACACGGGCGGCAGCAGCAGCGGCAGCGGCGTGGCCGTCGCCGCGCGCCTGTGCGCCGCCGCGATCGGCACCGAGACCAGCGGCAGCATCGTCAGCCCCGCCCACCAGAACGGCGTGATCGGCCTGAAACCCACCCTGGGCCTCGTGCCCCGCACCGGCATCGTGCCCATCAGCCACAGCCAGGACACCGCCGGACCCATCACCCGCAGCGCCCGCGACGCCGCACTGATCCTGGGCGTGATCGCCGGACCCGACCCGCAGGACGAGGCCAGCCGGCGACTGCCGGTCCCGGACCTGCGCCTGCGCGACGGCGTGCTCGGAGACGCGCACGTCGGCATCATCCGTGACGAACCGCACGTCAGCCCGGCCGAGCAGGCGGCCCTCGCCCACCTGTGCGGGCGACTGGAAACCCTGGGCGTCACCCGGCGCGACGTGACCTTCCCCACCCGTCCGGAACTCACGGCGGGCGGCTGGACCATGGAAGTGCTGGAGTACGAGTTCAAGGGCGACCTGAACGCCTACCTGAGCGGGGTCACGGACGGCCCGCGGTCCCTGCAGGACGTCATTGAGGCGAACGACCGCGACCCGGACCGCCTGCTGCGCTACGGCCAGACCCTGCTGCACGCCGCGCAGGGCACCCGCGGGGACGCCGGCGAACAGAATTACCGCCGCGCCCGCCAGCGAGACCTGGACCTGACGCGCACGCGCGGCTTCGACCAGCTGTTCGCGCGGGGCCTGGACCTGCTGGTCTTCCCGGGCATTCACGGCTGCGGCCTGGCTGCCAAGGCCGGGTATCCCAGCCTCGCGCTGCCCGTCACGCCGCCCGACCAGGACGGCGCACCCGGAGGCGTCCTGCTGGTCGCGCCGGCCGGTCAGGACGGCCGTCTGCTGTCCCTGGCAGCCGCGATCAACCGCGAACTGGGCGGCGTGCGCTTCCCGGCGGTGTAGAGCCCTTCTCCGGATGGAGGCCTCGGAAGTCTGTTTCTCCGAGGCCTCCATTCCCTGCTTCGCCGCTGTGCCAGTCCGTCCGGCCCGTCCACACCCGCCATCCGCCATCCGCCTACTTCTGGGTGTCGATCTGGATGACCCCGCCGTGCAGGCGGGCGATCTCGGCGGTGGGCTGATCGTCCCGGTGGCGCATGTTGCTCAGGCTGCTGCCTTCGGGCGCGCGGGCGACGGCCTCACCGATGCGGATCTGGGTGCTGGCAATCGGCCGCGCCCACACGATGGCGTCCCCGTGCCCGCCGCTGCCGGCATGTGCCACTCCGCGCAGCGCCCCGATCACGATCACGTCGCCGCCCGCCACGATTTCCGCGCCGGGATTCACGTCCCCCAGCACGATCACGCTGCCCGGATACTCCCCCCGGAACCCGGCGCGCAGGGTGTTCGGGACGATCACGGTCCGCGCTGGCGGCAGGGGTGGCCGGGCGGCCTCCGCGGCGGGCGCGGGGGCGGTCACGGTCACGCGCGGCGCACGCACCCGGCCCGGCGTGCCGCCCGCCGCGCGAATCCGGTTCAGCGCGGCTTCCAGCGCCTGCGGGTCGGCGTCGCCCTGCACTTCCAGCGTGACGTTCGTGGCCAGCAGTTCGGCGCGCACGGCCAGCGCCTCGTTCACGGCGTCGGCCGTGTCACCGGGTTCAAGCAGGAGGTTCATGCCGCCAAGCGTGCCGCGCAACTTCATGAGACCCAATCTAGAGCATGTGCGTGGACCGGTCCGTGGGAGCGGCGGGGACCCTGCACGGCACCGGCGCCGGCCACAAGGCGCGGATGGCGTGCAGGCCGCGCCGGGCCACCCCTTCCTGAGAGGCAGGCAGGGGCGTTCCTTCACGCTTGCGGCCGTGAGGTGGGCGGGGGCGGCGCACGGGTGCGGGGGATGGTGTACCATGAGCCTCATGCTTTTCAAGGAGAACACCTTTGGTGCAGCTTGATTCCGGCGCGGTCGTGGAGGGCCGCGTGACGCGCGTGACCGACTTCGGCGCGTTCATTCAGTTCGAGAACGGCGAGACGGGCCTCGTGCACATCTCGCAGATCGCTCACTCGTTCGTGCGCAACATTCACGACCACGTCCGCGAAGGCGAGAACGTGGAAGTGAAGGTTCTCGGACGGGACGAGCGGGGCCGACTCGATCTTTCGATCAAGGAACTGCTCGAGGAGCCCGAGGAGGTGCCCCGCCCCCGCGCCATCGGACGGCAGAGCCCTCAGTTCGAGGCCAAGCTCCGTTCCTTCATGCGTGACGCCAAGGAACGCACCACCGCAGGTGGTGGCAAGAAACCCGCCGGCAAACGCAAGAAGTAACCCGCATCCCGGCCCCCCGCCGGACACCCCGCAGAGGCCGCCCCTGTCCACCCGGACGGGAGGCGGCTTTCGCTGACCGGTCTTCCAGGGAACGCCAGGGCCCTTTTTTAACCGGCCTGTAACCACCTGCCGGCACAATGCGCGCATGAAACGCTCCCTGTCCATGCTGGCCCTGACCGGAACCCTCGCCGTCGGTGGATTGATCGGGTACGAACTGAACGCCCGCACGGCCCCCGCCCCGGTGGTCACGCAGGCCGCGCCGGACGCCAACCTCAGCGCCGGCAGCCGCACGCAGGGCCAGATGGTGCCCGCCGCCAGCAGCACCTACGACGGGGGCCGCGCCCGCACGGAATCCGAGGCGAACACCGTGCAGGTCGTCAAGGACCGCCAGGCCGGCCTGGTGTACGTGAGCGTCAGGGAAAGCAGTGCCAGCAGCGCCCAGGCGCAACTGCGGCAGCGCCTGCAACAGCAGTTGCCGTTCAGTCTCCCCGACGACGGCAGCGGTCAGGCGCAGACCGGCACCGGCAGCGGCTTCTTCGTGACCGGCAGCGGCGACATCATCACCAACAACCACGTCGTGGAGGGTGCCAGCGAGATCACCGTCCGCCTGCACGGCGACAAGACCGAGTACCGGGCGAAAGTGGTGGCCCGCGCCCCGGACTTCGACCTGGCCCTGATCCGCGCCGAGGGCCTGCCCGCCGGGGCCGCCAGACCCATCCCGCTGGGCGACAGCGACAACCTCGACGTGGGCCTGAAAGCCGTCGCGATGGGCGCTCCCTTCGGCCTGGAGTTCAGTGTGTCCGAGGGAATCATCAGCAGCCTGGAACGCCGCGTGCCGGTCGGCACCAGGGGCGTGCAGCAGAGCGTCATCCAGACCGACGCCGCCATCAACCCCGGTAACAGCGGCGGGCCGCTGCTGGACAGCGCCGGGCAGGTCATCGGCGTGAACACCCAGATCCTGACCGGCGGCACCGGCCAGAGCGCCGGGGTGGGCTTCGCGATTCCCGTGAACACCGTCAAGAAACTCCTCCCGCAGCTGCAGGCTGGCAAGGGCGGCGTGATCCAGACCCCCACCCTGGGCGTGCAGTTCACGGACCTGAGCGTCCTGAGCGCCGCGCAGCGTAAACAGGCGGGCCTCCCCGCCCAGGGCGCCCTGATCCAGGAGGTCGCGCCGGACAGCCCCGCCGCCGCCGCCGGACTCCGGGGCGGCACCACCTCGAAGCTGCAACTGGACGGACCGTCCGGCACGCAGGGCAACGCGGACACCCTGAACACCGACGGGGACATCATCACCGCCGTGGACGGCCAGCCCATCAGCGAGGGCGACGACCTGCGCCGCGCCATCATCGGCAAACGCATCGGCGACCGCGTGAACCTCACCGTGCAGCGCGCCGGGAAGACCCGCAGCGTCGACGTGACCCTCAGCGCCTTCAGCTTCCCCACCAGCAACCAGTAAGCGGCGCGTGGACCGGGACGCGGCCCACTCCTGTCATGGGGGTGGGCCGCGCCGGTTCGCTGTCCTGCCTGCGTTACCCGAACAGGGGGCCGAGGTCGGTCATCACGCCGGTCGCCTGGGCGGGCGTGAACACGTACGATCCGAACACCGCGTGGAATTCGTCGTGGGTCAGGTGACGGGTCTGGCCGCTGGGGCCGGTCGCCTGCACCTGTTCGCCACGCGCGGTCAGGCGGTACTCGCCGAGTTCGCGGACGCTGGCTTTCTTGCCGCGCCCGGCGCGGAGCAGGGCGGTCACGCGGTGCTCGCAGCCGCCTTTGACGCTCAGGAATTCCAGGAGTTCGGCCGGGGTCAACATCGGCTGGGAAGCATAGCACCCCCGCCCGCTCAGGCGGGAGAGGGTGCTATGGGAGAAATCCGGTTTACGAGACGACGGTGCCCGCTCCGCCGAGCGCGGCGCTGACGGGTTCCCCGGCGCGGGCGTCGCCGAAGATCACGCGCTTCACGCCGCCCTGCACGGCTTCGGCGGCGCCCAGGACTTTCTTCTTCATGCGGTCCTGCGCGAATTCCAGGTAGGACTCCACGTCGGCGGCGGGAATCTCGCGGATCAGGCTGCTCTCGTCTGGGTAGGCGCGCAGCAGGCCCGGCACGTTCGAGAGCAGCAGCAGCGCGTCGGCTTTCAGGGCGACGGCCAGCGCGGCGGCGGCGCGGTCGCCGTCCACGTTGATGGCCACGCCCTCGTAGGAACTGGCGGGGGGCGTGAGGACCGGCAGGTAGCCCGCGCCGAGCAGCAGGTCGATCAGGCCGGTGTTCACTTTCTCGACGGTGCCGGTGTGGTCGCCGCGCAGGATCTTCGTCTTGCCGTCCTCGACGATCCGGACGGAGTCCTTGTGGCGGCCCTCGAAGATGCGGCCGTCGAGGCCGGACAGGCCGACGGCGTTCACGCCGAGGCGTTGCAGGCGTTCCACGATGCCCTTGTTCATCTTGCCGCAGTACACCATCTCGAAGATTTCGAGGGTCTGGCGGTCCGTGAAGCGACTGGTGTACCCGCTGGGGCTGGTGACGAAGCGGGGGGGGTGGCCCAGGGCCTCGGCGACGCGGTTGGTCTCGCCGCTGCCGCCGTGCACGAGGATCAGTTTCTCTCCGGCTTTCCAGCGCCGGGCGAGGTCCGCGCAGACGGCGTCGTAATCGATTCCGGCGCTTCCGCCGACCTTCACTACTATCATGCCGGGTATCCTAGCGCATGACAGGAATGAAGGTCAAATGATTTTCAATTGATAGGGGGAGGGTGGAGGCGGCTCAGATCCAGACGACCAGCGCCAGCAGCGCCGCCCACGCTGCAGCCCACCACAGGCAGATTCCCCGGAAGACCCGCTGGTACGCCACCTTACGGGTCTTGTGCCGGAAGACCTGCTGCGCCGCCCACGATCCGGCCCAGCCGCCCAGCCGCTCGAAACGGTGCAGCGTCGCCTCCGGCAGGCGGCCCTCGCGGGACTGCGCCAGTTGCTTGTCCCGCCACACCGCCACGAACGCCACCAGCCCCCACACGACCTGCCACGCCACGAAGACCCGGAACAGCGTATCCAGCAGGGCCGGGACGTTCAGCGGCCAGTCACTGCCCACCCGGCCTCCACGCGGCAGGGCCGCCCGTCGCCGCGCCCCGCATGACCGCGCCCCTCACTGCAGGGTGCGGGGCAGCGCCTGCGTGGGCAGGATCTTCTTCGGCTCGCGGAACTCGATGTTCTCCCACTCGCCCTCCTCGATGACCTGCAGCGCCGGGTTCAGCGCCCGGAAGTGCGCCACGACCGCCTGCACCAGATCGTCCGGCGTGCTGGCCGCGCTCGTGATCCCCACCGAGCGTACGCCCGCAAAGTCCACGCCCGCGAGGTCCGCCGCCGTTTCCAGCCGCACGGAACGCCCGCACTCGGCCTCCGCGAGTTCCAGCAGGCGCATGCCGTTGCTGGAATGCGTGCTGGTCAGCACCAGGAACAGGTCCACCTGCGGCGCAATTGATTTCACGGCGTCCTGGCGGTTCTTGGTGGCGTAGCACAGGTCCTCGCTGGGCGGCACCACCAGCGCCGGGAAGCGCCCACGCAGGATCTCCACCGTGCGGCGCGTGTCGTCCACGCTGAGGGTCGTCTGGGTCAGCACCACCAGCTTCTGCGGGTCCGGCACCTGCACCGTGTGCGGGTCGTGCAGGCCCTCGCCGGTCTTGCCGAGCACGCCCACCAGGATGGTGCTGTCCGGCGCCTCGCCCTGCGTGCCGATGACCTCCTGATGCCGGGCGCTGTCCCCGATCAGCAGGATCGTGTAGCCCTCACGGGCGTACTTCTTCGCCTCGGTGTGCACCTTGGTCACCAGCGGGCAGGTCGCGTCGATGGTCGCCAGTCCCAGCGCCCGCGCCCGCTCGCGCACCGCCGGGCTGATGCCGTGCGCGCTGAACACGACCGTCTCGCCCCCCTGCGGAAGGGCGTCCACGCCGTCCAGGTCCTCCACGAAATGCACGCCGTACCCGGCCTGCAGGCGGTCCACGACCGTGTGGTTGTGCACGATGGAGTGGTACACCGTCACCGGTTTCGACTCGGTCTGCGCGGCCTTCTCGACCGCCTGGATCGCCATGACGACCCCCGCGCAGAACCCGCGCGGCTTGGCAAGGTGAAGGCGCTCAACCACGCGCGACCACCGGAGGGACACAGGAGACGGAAGGAACGAACGACGTCATGCCCGACAGTGTAATGCCCGCCTGCCGCGCAGACCGTGCCCCAGCCGGCACCCTGCCGCCCGGTCAGGGGGCGCCCACCGGGATGCGCCCGAGCCACCACTCGGGCGGCACCGACCGGCTCGACGACCGCCACGCCGCCTCGAAGACCTGCGTCTGCTCGGCCACGGCCTGCCCATCCGACGTCGCGAGCGCCGCCTCCGCCAGCCCCCACAGCCCCCACGCGCTGAAATGAAAGTTCATGCTGCCCGCCACGACCACCGACCCGTCCACGACCAGCGCCTTGGTGTGCATGGGGAACGTCGTGTACCGCGCCTCGAAACGGTCCTCCAGCCCGCGCCGCCGCAACTCACGGCGCAGCAACGCCACCGCCGAGCGGTTCGGAACGGCCCCCACCCCGTAGTCCACCAGCAGGAGCCGCACGCGCACGCCCCGCTCCAGCGCCGCGAGGACCGCCCCGAAGTACGGCGGCTGATCCTCCGCCCGGCAGGGATCGGGCCGCAGGAACGCGAACCAGCAGCCCAGCGACGGCCCGAAATCCGCCTGCATCAGGTCCAGTGATGTCCGCGCCGCGCCGATCAGCGCCAGGTGCGCCCGGTCCGCCTGGGACTCCCCGCCGGGCCGCCGGTACAGCAGGAACGCCCGCGCCCCGCCTGCCCGGACGGCCTCCCGCGCCGCCGGCGGGTGGGTCACCGGGTCCGCCTCGCCCCGCACGCACGCGGCGTTCACGGCGTCCGGCGCGACCAGCGGCGGGCAGCGCAACTGCCACGAGTGCCGCCACAGGTCATCGAAGGCCGCCACGCCCGCCTGCGCCACCGGCCCCCGCAGCCGCAGGCCCTGATCCCGCAGCGACCAGGCGCCCGGCACCGGGTCCGGCCCGTCTTCCGGCAGGTGCCAGGGCGAGAAGTTGAAGCCCGCCACCGTCAGGTCCGTTCCGTCGATCACGTGAAGTTTCACGTGACTGTGCGGCAGGAACCGGAAATTCAGGACCGACACCCGCCAGCCCAGGCCCGCGTCTTCCAGCGGCACGCCCAGCACGCGCAGGTCCCGCACCAGCGCCCGCGCCTGCCCGGTGCCGTCCGGGTCCAGCGGGTCCGGGTAGCCGCCCAGCAGTACCCGCACCGCTACGCCCTGCGGGTACTCGCCCGGCGCGGCCCGCACCCGCGCGTGCAGGTCCCGCACAGCCCGCGCGAACGTCCAGCCCGGCATGCCCGGCCCGGCCCGCCACTCCATGGAGGTCAGCAGCACCTCCGAGCGCGCCCCGACCACCTGCTGCGCGATCCGGTCGAAGGCGTCCACCGGCGTGTCCTGGTCACGGGGCGTGCGCAGGAACTCCACGAACGCGTTCCCGCACGACAGGTCCGAGCCGCCCGGCGTGCGTGTCGCCTCCCACAGCGCCCGTTCCAGCCGGTCCACCGGGGCTGCACACGCGCCCGCCGCTGCGGCCGGGGGCCAGCCCGCCACCGCCGCCGGCCGCGCCGGTCCCAGCCACAGCGGCAGCTCGGCCGCCCGTCCCCCGGCCCCGAGGAAGGCCAGCAGGACCAGCCCCCGCCGCCACACCCTCCCCCCGGCACGCCGCATCTGCCCCGCAGCATAGGGCGCGGCCCGCCCGGTTTCCTGCCGACCTGCAGGCCCGCGCCTCCATCAATCGTTCAGGGACGGCCCATGCAGGAGGGGCCGGCCCCCCCAGGCCGGAACGCGGCCGGTCAGTCGACAACCTCGAAGCCCAGTTTCGCGGCCTGATCCACGAAGAAGTTGATGTTCTCGGTCAGCGTCTGCGGCCCCAGGCTCTTGCGCCAGTGCTCGCCGGTCGCGGCGATGATCAGCGTCTCGGCCAGGCAGGCGGGCACCTGACCCTCCCCGAACTGCAGGTCGATGTTGCTGGTCATGCCGCCGGGGGGCCGCACCACGCCGCCGGGAATGACGCGCACGCCGGGAATGGCGGCCACGCTCTCGTCCACGTCGGCGGGGCGGCCCTCGTCGAAGATCCACGCGCCGCTCTTCACGTGCTGCGGGAAGATCACGGGGTTCGGGTCGCTGGTCGCCGTGAAGATCAGGTCCGCTTCCTTCAGGGTGTCGTAACTGGTCGTCGTGACGATCTCGGTGTCCTTCGACGCGCGGCGCAGCGTGGCGGCGCTGCGGTCCAGGCGTTCCAGGTCACGGCCCACCATGATGACTTTGCCCACCTGCGGCGCGATGGTCCGCGCGATGCCGAACGCGACCACGCCGTTGGCCCCCACCACGGCCGCCGTCGCCCGTTTCAGGTCGCGGCCCTCGGCGGCGAAGTGCGCCAGGATGCCCGGAATGGCCGCCTTGATGGTCCCGGACGTGTACGCGCCGCCGTTCGTGATGGTGATGTCCGGCACGGCGGCCTGCACGTCCACACCCTTGTTGCCCACCACGGACCAGAACGCGCCCAGCCCGAACACCTCCGCGCCCAGTTCCTGCGCGAGCCGCGCGCCCTCGATGGCGCGGCGCGTGGCGAGCTCCGGGTTGTCACGGAACACGTCCGGCAGCAGCGGACTGGACAGCAGGTAACAGCGGATGCTCTTGCCGTCCGTGGTGCGGATGCCCTGCAACTCCCCGACCTTCATGGGCCGCAGGCTCTCGGCCATCTGCCGCACGCCCGCCTCGCTGATCAGCCCCTTTTCCACCAGGGGACGCAGCCACGCGAAGCGCCGCGCACTCCAGAAGTTCTCCAGGGTCATGGGGTGAATCATGAACGCCGCGACCACCTCGTCCTGCCGGCGTCCCGCCAGCGGCACCGCCTCGCCCAGGCGCGGCTCGGTGCCGTCCAGCATGCGGCCCAGGTTCTCCTTGAAACGCCAGCCGGCCGCGACCAGCAGCGCCAGCGCCCCCAGTTTCGCGGCCGGACCGAGCGGCAGGCCCGCGACGGCCAGCGCGAAGGCCAGCAGCCCTGCCAGGGTCGCGGCCGTCACGTACCCCCAGAAGCCCGCCACGCCCGCGTACACCACGACCGGCAGGGCCGCCACCCACAGCGGCGCGGCGCCCGTCACGGCCAGTCCCGCCATGACGCCCAGCAGGACCAGGTTCCCGCGGCCGCGCGGCGGCGTCTGCCCGTACAGCGCCCGCGGCGGATTCAGGTGCCCCAGGTACGCGGCGAGGCCCGACAGGACCGTCACCTCGGGCGCGCCCAGGCTGGAGGCCATCAGGACAGCCAGGAATCCCTTGGTGGCGTCCAGCGCGGCGGTCGCGGCGGCCAGACCCGGCCCGACCCGGTACAGGACGTTCTCGACCCCCAGGTTGTGCGCGTTCGTGACGCGCACGTTCACGCCCGAGCGCGACAGGACCGCGTGCCCGATCGGGACACTGCCCACCAGGAACGCCACGAGCAACAGCAGGGCCGACAGAAACAACATGCCGGTCATTCTAGAGCAGAGCCCGCATCCTGACGGAGCGGCCGGTCAGCGAGCGGCGGCAGGGGACGGAACCGGGCGTTCAGGGCAGGTGCTTCTGCTCCCAGACCAGATCCCGCAGCACCCAGCCGCTGCCCGGAAAACGCAGTCCCAGCCGCAGTTCTCCCAGCAGGTAGTCCCGCACGTCGTTCAGGGGCGTGCCGACCGACACGGCGTCCCCCAGGGTCCGTTCACCGTCCAGGACGCGCGCCACCGGGTGCAGCGCGGCCCGCTGCCGGGTCGGCATCAGCCGCAGGCGGAACCACTCGAACCGGTCCTGCGGCTGCAGACGCCCGTCCCGGACGGCCTGCGCGACCATCTGCGCCACCTGGAACAGCGGCACCTCCGCCTCACGCGCCGCCGCCCGCACCGAGCGGCCCTCCGGCACGTCGAACAGCGGCAGCTGCCCCCGGAACACCCGGCTGGGACTGCCGATCACCTCGCACACCTGCCCCCACTCGTCACTGATGCGCGCCCAGTCGGTCGAGAAGTGCCCGTACGCGCCCAGCGGCGTGCCCGTCACGGCGCGCGGCTCGAAGGTGAACATGCCGGATTCCGGCAGCATCGGACTGGCGTGCAGCGCCTCGCTGCCCAGCCAGTCGAGAATGCCGCCCGACACGATCTCGCCGTTCAGGAACGCGACCGTGAACGGCACGTCCGCCTGAACCTCCAGCACCCCCGTCTGGCGGGTCGTGTGAATCAGTTCCAGTACTCCCAGCAGGGGGAGGTCACTCAGCAGGCCTTGCATGGATGCAAGCACCGTATCACCTCCGGGCACACGAACAGTCAGGGAAAATTCACGCCGGACGGGTGGGATCAGGGGGGGGTGACAGCGCCCCCTGCAGGTCCAGCCAGGCCTGACCGAGTTCCAGCGCGGTGTCCGAGGCACTCAGGCCGTACCCGTGCCGTGCGGCGGCCCGCTCACCCGCCCGGGCGTGCAGGCGCACGCCAGCCACCGCCGCGTCCGGCGCCGCGAGACCCTGACCGAGCAGCGCGGCCAGCACGCCCGACAGGGTGTCGCCCATGCCGCCGCTGGCCATGCCCGGATGCCCGCCGCGCGACACGCTGAGCCCCCCCGCGTGCGCCACGACGCTCGGACCGCCCTTCAGGACCACCACGCCACCCAGCCGCTCCTGCAGGGCGCCGGCAGCCCCCAGCGGATCGCGGGTCACGTCCCGGGCGCTGGTGCCCAGCAGCCGCGCGGCCTCGCCGGGATGCGGCGTCCAGATGCAGGCGTCGTGCCCGCACCCGGCCAGTTCAGGCTGCAGGGCGTCGGCGTCCAGCACCGTCGGGATCTGCCAGCGCAGCAGCCCGCGGGCCAGCGCGGCGGCGTCCGGCCCCAGGCCCATGCCGACCGCCACGGCGTCCGGCCGCCCCGACGCTGGCGTGCCAGACAGCGCCGCGCCCAGGTCCGCGTGCCGGTGAACCATCAGTTCCGGCATCAGCAGCGGCACCTCCGCCGCCGAGTGCACCGTGACCAGACCCGCCCCGGCCCGCAGCGCCCCCACGCCCGCCATGCCCGCCGCGCCCACCGTGCCGGGATGCCCGCCCACGATCCACACGCGGCCCGCCACGCCCTTGTGCGCGTCCGCGCGCCGCGCCGGCAGCAGCGCAGCCACCTGCGCGTCGGTCGGCTGCTCCGCGACGGCCTGCGCCTGCACCCAGTCGCCAGGCACCCGCAGCGGCACCAGCTGCACCCGCCCCGAGTGCCCGGCCGCCGCCCCGAACAGCAGCGCGGCCTTCAGGCCCATGAACGTCACGGTCAGGTCCGCCCCGGCCGTGCCCGGCAGGCCGTCCGGGCCGTCCGGCACCCACGCCGAACCCTCGACCAGTCCGCTGGGCAGGTCGATCGCCACGACCGGCGTACCGCGCGAGCGCACCGCCGCCAGCGCCGCGATCACCCCGCCCAGCGCGGGTCGCAGCGGCGGCCGGAATCCGGTGCCCAGCAGGCCGTCCACGACCACGCCCGCCCCCGGCGCGCGGTGAGACAGGGCGCCGGCACTCAGGGGCCGGGTCACGCCGCCCACCGCCCGCCAGCGCCGCCGGTTCAGGCGCGTCAGCGGATGCCGGGACGGCAGGGCCAGCACCAGCGCCTCGCGCCCCAGCGCCCGCAGGTGCCGGGCCGCCACGAAGGCGTCCCCGCCGTTCGCGCCGCCGCCCGCCAGCAGCAGCGCCACCCCCCGCGGCGCCAGGGCCTGCGCGGCGTCCGCCACGGCCCGCCCGGCTTCTTCCATCGCCAGGTCCAGCAGTCCCGCCCCGTCCAGCCGCGCGTCGACTGCCCGCGCACCCTCGCCGTTCAGGACCCAGGGCATCTCAGCCGACGCCGCGCACGGCCAGGAACACGATCAGCGCGGCCACCGCCAGCAGCACCCAGCGCAGGTTCCGCATCGCCGGACTCCGCGCGAACTGCTCTTTCATCTCGGCCTCCGTGTCGGTCTTTGAGCGTTTCATGCTCAGCCGCTGACCCTGCCGGATGGAGCGGACCCCCTCGGCCACCCGGCCCTGACGCCGCAACGCCACACCCAGGTTGTGATGCCCGCCGTCGTACTCGGGGTTCAGGATCAGCACCCGCCGGTAGATCGCCTCGGCCTGCGCGTACCGTCCGGCCTCCATGTCCAGGTTGCCCAGGTTCGTCAGGGCGCGGTAATGACCGGGATCGGCCTGCAGCGCCGCTTCCAGCACCTCCCGCGCCCGGTCCGGTTCGCCCAGCACCGCCAGCAGCACGCCCTGCTGGTTCAGCGCCTCGGCGCGGGTGGCCGGCAGGGCCAGCGCGCCGGCCAGCGCGGCGGCCATGGCGTCCGGTTCCGTGATCTTCTGGGAGCGTTCAAGCGCCTCCACCGCCACCGACAGCGCCGGCGCGTCCAGCGCCGCCCGCAGGGCCACGCCCTCCTCGCCGGTCAGCAGCGGCAGCAGCCTCGTCAGGTCGGCCAGGGCGCGCCGCACCGCCGGGTAGCGCCGCGCCCGCAACTCGTCCCGGAAGGCCAGCGCGGCGTCCAGCGCCTCCTCCAGGTCCAGCGGCGCGCCCTGGGCGCGTGCCGCGCCGCGCGCCCGCGACCAGTCACCCGCCCCGATCAGTTCCACGAGCGAGACCGGCCGGTCGGTGGGCACCGCCGGGCCGCTCACGCGGCACTCCCGGCGCGGGAGCGTGCAGGCAGGGGCCGTTCACGCAGGCGGGTGACACTCGGACGGGACGAAACACTCACCCGACGAGTATACTGACGCGTTGCAGACCCCGTCTCCGGCCCGCGTGCCCCGCTCCGTGCGGGCGCGCGGGCCGGGAACGCGGGGTTCAGCCCCCCCCGCCGGCCCCCTCCCAGACGCCCGCCCCTGCCCCGCGCAGGACCGGCCCCGCCCCAGCCGTCACCGCCCCCCGCGACGACCCGCCGGACGCGGCTTGCGCCACGCACCCCGCCGCCGGCGCCGGCAGCCCCCACCGGAGTAACCTTGAACGACCCAGCCCCCCACCCCCACGCCGGCACGCCCACCGCCCCGCTGTACTCACCGGCCCGCGTGCGCGAACTCCTGACCCGCCACGGCCTGAAACCCACCAAGAGCCTCGGGCAGAACTTCCTGATCGACGGGAACATCCTGCGCGCCATCGCCGAGGCCGGCGGGGCCGCGCCCGGCGTGCCCGTCCTGGAAATCGGCCCCGGCCTGGGCGTCCTGACCCGCGAGATCCACTCGCGCGGCGCGCAGGTCACCACCCTGGAAAAGGACGAGCGGCTGCGCGCCGTGCTGGCCGAGACGCTGGGCGACACCGACGTGCAGATCATCTGGGGCGACGCCCTGGACTTCGATTACGCTGGCCTGCCGGCCGGCACGCGCGTGATCGCCAACCTGCCGTACTACATCACGGGCCTGCTGCTCTCACGCTTCATGCGCGCCCCGGGCATCGTGTCCGCAACCGTGCTGGTGCAGAAGGAGGTCGGGCAGCGCCTCGCCGCGAAACCCGGCACCGACAACTACGGCTTCCTGAGCGCCATCGCCGCGCTGTACGGCAGCGTCCGGCACGTGCGTGACGTGCCCAAGGGCGCGTTCCTGCCCGCCCCGGACGTCACCAGCAGCGTCATCCGCCTGGACTTCGACCGCACCCGCCCCGCCCCGGAACCCGAATTCCTGAAGTTCATCGAGGCGGCCCTGCACCACCGCCGCAAGACGCTGCGCAACAACCTGCGCATGATCGGCCACGACGGCGGGGCCATCGACGCCGCGCTCGCCGCCCTGAACATCCGCCCCGACGTGCGCGCCGAGGACGTCGCGCTGGGTGACCTGCGTGACATGGCTGTGAAACTCGGCGTGATACGGTAAGCGCAGCGTTTCCGCACCCCCAAGCCCCACCCGAATGTCCACTGACAAGGGCCGCCCGTACGCCCTGGAGGTACCCCCGTGAAGTTCTACGTTATCGGCGACGTGACCGTTGACCACCTCTACCACCTTGACCGCCTGCCCGTCCCGGGCGAGGAAGTCACGCCGAAACAGGCCAGCATGAAACCCGGCGGGGCCGGCGGCACCATCAGCGTCACCCTGGCCCGCCTGGGCCACAGCGTGACCCTGGCCGCCCGCGTCGGGGACGATCCCTTCGCCGAGTACGCCCTGAGCCGCGTGCGCGAGAGCGGCGTCAGCGAGAGCGCCATCCAGCGCGACCCGGAACGCCTGACCAGCACCATCACGGTCATGCAGACCGGCGCGGGCGAACGCGCCATGATCAGCGACGGCGCCGCCAACCGCCAGCTCGACCCGGCCAAGCTGAAGGCCAAGGACATCGAGTCGGCCGACGCGCTGATCATCAACGCCTACGCCATGATCGAGGGCCCCCAGCGCGAGTACGCCCTGAAGGCCATCGAGGCCGCCCGCGGCGCCAAGACCCGCGTGCCGGTCTTCATCGACCTCGGCACCGGCGCCGTGAACAAGGCCGGCACCAGCCTGAAAGCCGACGTGCTGGGCGCCGACTACCTGATGCTCAACCAGCACGAACTGCAGGCCCTCACCGGCACGAGTTCCATCAGCGCCGCCCTGGCGCAGCTCGGCGAGGCCGGCGCGCAGCAGGTCGTCGTGAAGGTCGGCAAGATGGGCTCGATCACCTGGACGCCCACCGAGACCGAACTCGTCGACGCCGTGCGTCCCGAGGGCAAGGTCATCGACTCGACCGGCGCGGGCGACACCTTCACCGCCGCCTTCGCGCACGCCATCCTGGGCGGCGCGAGCATGGCCGGCGCCGCCCGCGCCGCCAACGCCGCCGGGGCGCTCGCCGCGACCGGCATCGGCGCGCAGGAACGCCCGATCACGGCCGCCGACCTTGCCGGCGTGGTGCCGGGCATGGCCGCCCCCACGCCCGACGCCCCCGCCCCGACCCCCGCCGCGCCGGCGCGCACCACCCGCGCCCGCAAGTCCAGCGCCAGCTGATACGGACTCGGATTGAAGGGGCTGCAAAGATCCTTCGATCCGAGTCCGTATGAGAGCTCTGCCCCGCCTGCTCACCCCCGCGCGGCCCGCCTGTCCAGACTGGACGGCGGGCCGCGCCCTATGCTGGGGGCATGACCGAGCGCCCCCCCACTGCCCCCGACCGGCCCCTGACCCGCGCGCTGCACGCGGCGGCAGCCAGACGGGGCCTGCGAGGAGGCGACACCCTACCGGACGTGCCGGAACTGTTCGCGCTCGTGCGGGACATGCCGTACGCCCGCGCCGACACGCACGAACCGGCCGGGATCATCGCCGGGTGGCGCGGCACCTGCTCGACCAAACACGAACTGCTGGCCGCGCTGCTGGCCGAGGCGGGCCTGCGCAGCACCGTCATGGCCTGCACGCAGGAGATCCGCCCGCCCGCAGGCGCCCCGGCCGAACTGCTGGCCCTGAGCGGCGGGCAGGCCGTCGTGGACGTCCACACCTACCTCGTGGTGCACGCCCCGCAGGGCGACATGACCGTGGACGCCACCTGGCCGCTCGCGGCCGCCGCCGCCGGCCTGCCCGTGAACGCCGCGTGGGAGTGGGGGCAGGATCAGGGGATCGCCTGCACCCCCCTGGAGACCTGGGCCGTGCCGGAAGGGGAGAGCGTGGCGGCCTTCAAGGACCGCGCGTTGCGTGCCCGCTACACCCCGCAGGAACTCGAGCGGCGCGAGGCGTTCATCCAGGGCGTGGGCCGCCTGTTCCTCGCGCAGTCCCGGTAACCTCCCCGGTAGTTTCCCCGGCAGTCTCCAGCGCGGCGCCCCCGGATGCGTTAGCCTGCGGGCCGTGACATACAACCCCGATTTCCCCACCGTGCGCCGCCCCGTGTACGCCCGGCGCGGCATGGTGGCCACCAGTCAGCCGCTCGCCGCGCAGGCCGGACTGCGCGTCCTTCAGGAGGGTGGGAACGCCGTGGACGCCGCCATCGCGACCGCCGCCGCCCTGACGGTCGTGGAACCCACCAGCAACGGCATCGGCGGGGACCTGTTCGCGCTGGTATGGGCCGGCGGAGAGCTGCACGGCCTGAACGCCAGCGGCGCCGCGCCCGCCGCCCTGAGCCTGGACGCCCTGCACGGGCGGCACGCGGGCGAGATGCCCCGCCACGGCTGGACGCCCGTCACGGTGCCCGGCGCGGTGCGCGGCTGGGCCGACCTGCACGCCCGCTTCGGACGGTTGGACTTCGCGCAGGTGCTCGCGCCGGCCATCGCCTACGCCGCGGAGGGCTACCCGCTCTCGCCGGTCCTCGCGGCGAACTGGGCGCGGGCCACTCAGATCTACCGCCGCCTGAACCTGCCGGAGATGGACGAATGGTTCCGCACCTTCGCCCCGGACGGCTTCACGCCCCGCCCCGGCGCCCTGTGGCGCAGCGAGGGGCACGCCCGCACCCTGCGCGACATCGCCGCCACGCAGGGCCGCTCGTTCTACGAAGGTGACCTCGCCGCACGCATCGACGCGCACGCGCGGGCCGGCGGGGGGCTGCTGCGCGCCGACGATCTGGCCGCGCACCGCAGCGAGTGGGTCACGCCCATCCACACCGACCACGCCGGCCACCGCGTGTACGAGATCCCCCCGAACGGGCAGGGCGTCGCCGCGCTGATCGCCCTGAACGTCCTGCGCGGCCAGCCGCTCCCGGAACGCCGCGACGACCCGCTCGGCCTGCACCTCCAGATCGAGGCCATGAAACGCGGCTTCCACGACGCGCACGCCTTCGTCGCGGACCCGCGCCACACCCCGGTGGACGTGACCCACCTGCTGTCCGAGGCGAACGCGCAGGCGCACCGCGCTCGCCTGGGCGAACGCGCCCACGACCCGCAGACCCGCGCGCCCAGCACCGGCGGCACCGTGTACCTCGCGGCCGCCGACGACGGGGGGCAGATGGTCAGCCTGATCCAGAGCAACTACATGGGCTTCGGCAGCGGCGTGGTCGTGCCCGGCACCGGCGTCGCGCTGCACAACCGCGGGCACAACTTCCACACGGACCCCGCCCACCCGAACGCCCTGGCGCCCGGCAAACGCCCGTACCACACCATCATCCCCGGCTTCCTGGGCCGCACGGACGGCACCCCGGTCGGCCCCTTCGGCGTGATGGGCGGTTTCATGCAGCCGCAGGGTCACCTGCAGGTCGTGCTGAACACCGTCACGCACGGCATGAATCCCCAGCAGGCGCTCGACGCGCCGCGCTGGCAGTGGCTGGACGGCACCCGCATCGAGGTCGAGGCCAGCCTGGGCGCCGACCTGACCCGCGAACTGATCCGCCTGGGCCACTCGGTCACGCTGCAGACCGACCCCGGCTCCTTCGGGCGCGGCCAGATGATCCGCCGCGACCCCGCGACCGGCGTGCTGGAGGGCGGCACCGAGAGCCGCACCGACGGTCACATCGCCGTGTGGTGAGGGGCGGTCTGCCCGGCCGGGCGGTTACAGCGCCCGCGTGCTGAACACCATCACGTCGCTGCCGGCCTCCAGCGGGCCGCCCTGGAACGAGCCGGTCACGCGCGGACTCTCGAAGCCCGCGAAGCGCAGCAGCCACTCGACCTCGTACCGGGTGTAGTAGCGCTGCGTCAGGGTGTAGTGGCGGCGTTTCAGGGTGCCGTCCGCGTGCGTGGTGTCCACGTGGTACTCGGTCGTGATGTGCTGCCGGGGCCGGTCGTGCCGCTGGACCAGGAACACGTCGGTGCGGCTTCCGTCCGGTGCGTGGAAGGTCTCGCCCTCGTGCCGCACGGTGTTCGCCTTCCCGAAGCGCGGCACGTACAGGTCGAACACGAAACTGCCGCCGGTCTTCAGGTGCGCGTGGATGTTCTCCAGGCCCTGCAACTGCTCGTTCGGGGTGTACAGGTGCATCAGCGCGTTGAACGGCGCGATCACCGTCTCGAAGCGTTCATCCAGGCGGAAGGTCCGCACGTCGCCCTGCACGAAGCGCATGGTCAGGCCGTCCTTCGCGGCGCGTTCCCGGGCGCGTTCGATCATGCGGGCGCTGGGTTCCAGACCCGTGACGGTCACGCCGCGCCGCGCCAGGAACGACGTGACCCGCCCGGTGCCCGCCCCGACTTCCAGCACCGGGCCGCCCGCGCGTTCCCCCACCCCGCCGTAGAAGTGCAGGTCGTCGCGGTACACGTCGTACTGGTGGTCGTACAGGTCGGCGAACTCGTCGTAATTCACGCCGCCCAGCGTAGCGCGGGCCTGGCAATCACGTCGCCTGCGGTGGCGCGTGCCGGTGCCTGCGGCGTTACTGCGGCGCCTCGCCGTACCGCCGCAGGAAGTCCTCGCGGCTCAGGACGCTCAGTTTCGGTTCCTGCGCCGGCGCGCGGCTGCCGTACGCGCGGCGCAGCACGTTCGCCCAGACACGCAGGCGGCGGCCCGTGGCGGGCGGCAGGTCGTGCGTCTCGAACCCCAGCCGCTCCAGGATGGGCGTGACCGCCGACTGGCAGTACACGGCCTGCGCCCCGCGCAGTTCCGGGCGGCGCTGCAGGTCGGCCGCCACCCGCCGGAAGTCCTGCCGGGCCACCCGCACCGTGCCGACCGGACCCAGCTGCGACATCAGCGCGTTGTTCGCGTGGTACTCGGCCGCCGGGACGCCCGCGCGCAGGGTCAGGCCGCCGCCCGGTGCAGGGCCGCGCAGCGTCAGGTCCGGCCCCGGAAAACGGGTGGGGGAGACCCGCAGGATCGAGTCCCTCAGGCCCCCGGCCGGCTCGGTGCGGGTGAGGCGGTCCAGCAGGCGGTCCAGGGCGCCCATCAGGCGGGGCGGGAGGTCGGCGGGCCGTTCCGCACGCAGGCCCTCCAGCCGCGCGAGGCTGGTCGCGGCGTACCCACGCGCCTTCAGGTCCGCCAGCACGCCGGGCAGGGCCGGCACGGTGACGCGCGCGCCGGGCCCCGCGTCGTGCAGCACGATGACCGCGCCCGGTTGCAGCGCGCGGCGCAGGTGGGCGCGCAGGCCCGCCGGGGTCTGCCCGGCCCGCCAGTCCTGCCCTTCCAGGCTCCAGTGCGCGCCGGTCAGCCCGGCGGCCCGCTGACCCAGCCACGTGAACAGGCTGTACGCGCCGTGCGGCGGGCGGTGCAGCGTCACGGGCTGCGTGCCGCCCACCTGCCGGATGACCGCGCCGATGCGTGCGGCCGCGTCTCCCGGATCACGGTACGCGCCCCAGGGGGTTCGCAGCCACGCGTGCCGGTGCTGCACGGCGTGCGCCTGCACCTCGTGCCCCTCGCGCAGCATCCGCGCGATCAGGTGCGGATGCGCCCCCGCCTGCGCGGCCAGCACGAAGAACGTGGCGTGCGCGCCCGCCGCGCCCAGGGCGTCCAGCACCGCCGGGGTGCTGCGGGGGTCCGGGCCGTCGTCGAAGGTCAGGGCCACCACCCGGCGCGTCTGCGGCCCGGCGCGCAGCAGGCCCAGGTTCGCGCGCTGCCACAGCAGGAACGGCCCGCCGATCACCAGCAGGCCCGCCGCCGCGACGCCCAGCGCCGCGCGGTTCAGGGTGGACTTCACGCGCGCCCCAGGCGACCCAGCACCGCCTGCGCCACCCGGTCGGCGGCGTCCGGGATGCCCAGGCGGCGCGCGGCGGCGCTCATGGCGGCGTGCGTGTCGGGATCCAGGGCGCGCAGCACGGCGGGGCGCACCTCACGCAGTTGCCGCGCCCAGATCGCCGCGCCGTGGCGCTGGAGCAGGTCGGCGTTGTGTTCCTCCTGCCCCGGAATGGGTTCGTGAATGACCATCGGGACGCCCAGCGTGGTCGCCTCGGCCACCGTCAGCCCGCCCGCCTTGCCGACCACCAGATCGGAGGCGGCCAGCAGTTCCGGAAAGTCGGTCGTGAAGCCCAGCCGGTGAACGGTCGCGCCCCCCACCCGCTCCACGCCCTGCCCGTCCGCGCCGGCCAGCACGAGGACCTGCACGGGCCGCCCCAGGTTCGACAGTTCGTTCAGGACGCCACGCAGCGCCCGGAACGTGCCGGTCCCGCCGCCCGAGATCAGGATCACCGGCTGGTCGGGCCGCAGGCCGTGGCGTTCCCGCAGCGCCGCCCGGTCCGCGCCGATCAGGGTGCGGAACACCGGCGCGATGGGAATGCCGGTCACGACCACCCGCTCCGGCGGGATCTTCCAGTCGGCCATCTGTCCGGCCGCCTCGGGCGTCGCGACCATCAGCAGGTCCGCCTCGGGCCGCGCCCAGTGGTGATGCACGCGGTAGTCCGTGACGATCAGGGCGTTCAGGAAGTCCAGCCGCAGGCGCGTCCGGGCCGCCGCCGCCGCCGCCACCGGAATCGGGTAGGAACTCACGACCGCCTCGGGGTTCACGGCGCGCACGTCGCGCAGGGTGCCGCGCAGCCCCATGTGGTGAAAGGTGCCCACCACGGCGCGCGGTTCGCTCTCGCGGTCCGTCCAGTTGTAGAACGCCCGGTAGATGCCCGGCGCGTACCGCAGCCACAGGTCGTACGTGCCGGCCGTGACGGTCCGCTCGACCGGGTTCAGGTACGTCAGGAAATCCGCGTGCCGGGCGTGCAGGTTCACGCCGCGCGCCCGCAGCGCCGTGTCCAGCGCCCGGTTCGCCTGATGGTGCCCGCGCCCGAAACCGGTGGACATGATCAGCGTCCGCAGGACCGGCCCGGCCGGGGGGACGGGCGGCGGGGTGGGTGCGTTCAAGTGCGCCTCAGCTGCCACAGGCCCGCCCCGGCGAACAGCACGTTCGCCAGCCACACGCCCGCCTCGGGGAAGGCCGGGATCAGGCCCGCCACGGTCAGGCCCACGAAGAACAGCAGGTAGTACGCCACGGCGATCATCAGCGCGACGCCCAGACTGACGCCCAGCGTCCGCCCGAAGCGCAGCGCGAACGGCAGGGCCGCCAGGACCAGCACCAGGTTCGCGAACGGCAGCGCCAGCTTGCGGTTCAGGTTCACGCGGGCCCCGGCGCGGTCGGCGGCGCTCACGCCCGGCGCGGTCAGCTTGGTGATCAGTTCGGGCCAGCCCTCGGCGTCCGCGCCGATCGCGTCGGCGTACTGCGCGAGCGTCTGCTTGCGGCTCAGGCCGGTATCCACGTTCAGGGTGTCCGTGCTCTTCTCGGGCACGACCACGCTGGGGAACACGTCCTGCACCGCCGCGCGGAAGGCGGCCGGGTCATTCTCGGGCACGCGGGTCAGGGCGGCGACCGCGCCGTAATTCACCACGAACGTCGAGTACCCGCTGAGGCTCAGGCGGTTGTTCTCGAAGGTGCCGCGCTCGGCCAGGATGACCGTTCCGCGCCCCGCCGGGCCCGGCTGCCACTTCTGCACGCGCACGTCCCGCAATTCCCTTTTCGCGGCGTCGTAGCCGCCCATGGAGAGCGTCAGGTTGTTGCCCAGGTCCACGGTCTTGCCGACCAGCTGCGACAGGCCCGCGCCGGTCAGGGCGTCCCAGTACAGGCCGCGCGTCTCCACGTTCGCGCGCGGCGCCACCCACAGGCTCAGCCACACCGACAGCGCCGTGACGAGCAGCGCCAGGGCCGCCGCCGGACGCGCCACGCGGCCCAGGCTGATCCCGCCGCCCTGCACCGCCACGAGTTCCCGCTCGGTGCTCATGCGGCCGAACGCCACGACCGTCATCAGCACCACCGCCATCGGGAAGACCTTCACCAGCGTGTCCGGCATCTGGTACCCGATCCAGCGGGCGATCAGGCCCACCGGCACCCCACTGAGCCACTGACTGGAGATGAAGAAGTACCCGAAGCTCAGGACCGCCGTGAACAGCAGCGTGCCGGCCAGCAGCGGCGGCAGCAGTTCCGCCGTCACGTAGCGGGTCAGGCGCGTCACGCCGCGCTCCCCTGAGGCGCGCGCGCCACGCTCACCCCTGCGCGACCGCGAACAGGATGGTCGCCTCGGCCACCACCACGCCGTCCACCTCGGCGCGGCAGGTGGTCTTGCCCAGGCCCCGGCGCAGGAACTCCAGTTTCGCGTGCAGGTGCAGCTGATCGCCGGGAATCACCTTGCGCCTGAAGCGCGCGCCCTCGATCCCGGCGAGGTACCCGACCGTGCCGGGTTCCAGCTGCCCGTGCAGGCAGAACATGCTGGCCTGCGCCAGCGCCTCGGTGATCAGCACGCCGGGCATCACGGGTTCCTGAGGAAAGTGACCGGGGAAGAACGGTTCGTTGACGGTCACGTTCTTGATGGCGTGCACCGCGCCGCCTTCGATGGACAGCACGCGGTCCACCATCACGAACGGAAAGCGGTGCGGCAGGGTCTTCAGAACGTCCTGGATCAGGATGGGGTCCATGGGGGTCTCCTTGAGGGGGAAAGGCAGGAAGGAAAGAGGATGGGAGAGGCTTTGCCGTCTCCCATCCATTCCCGGAAAAGCGCCACGCGCCGGGCGTCCCGAATGTGTCAGCGGCGCAGGTAGTTGTCGCTGGACACCAGCGAGTCGCCCAGCACCGGGATCATTTCGAGCGCCATGCCGGTGCCGACCGCGACGGCCTCGACGGCGTTCTCGGCCACCGCGACCGGAATGCCGGTCGTCTGGCGCAGCAGTTCGTCGAAGTTGCGCAGCAGCGACCCGCCGCCGGTCATCACGATGCCCCGGTCGATGATGTCGCTCACCAGTTCTGGCGGGGTGATTTCCAGCACGCGCTTGACGCCGTCCACGATCTTCGTGACGGGCTCCGAGAGGGCCTCGACCACGTCGGTGCTGTCCAGGCTGATGGTCTTGGGCAGGCCGTTCACGAGGTCACGGCCGCGCACCTCGGCGGTCAGGTTCTCGGCGTCGTCGAGCAGCATGGCCGCCCCGACCTTCACCTTGATCTCCTCGGCGGTGCGTTCACCGATCAGCACGTTGTGCTTGCGCCGCACGTACCGGATGATGCTCTCGTCGAATTCGTTGCCAGCCACGCGCATGCTCTCGCTGACGACGATGCCGCCCAGCGAGATCACGGCCACGTCCGTGCTGCCCCCGCCGATGTCCACGACCATCGACCCGATGGGTTCGGCGATCTTCAGGCCGGCCCCGATCGCGGCGGCCAGCGGTTCCTCGATCAGGAAGGCGCGCTTGGCGTTGCTGTTCAGCGCGGCGCGCAGCACGGCGCGTTTTTCCACGTCGCTGACGTTGCTGGGCACGCCCACCATCAGCTGCGGTTTGAAGCCGAACAGGCGACCCGCGCTGCCCTGCACCTTCTGCAGGAACATGGTGATCATCTTCTCGGTCAGGCCCTCGTCGGCGATCACGCCGTCCTTGATGGGCCGCACCGCGACGATCCCGCCGGGGGTGCGCCCGATCATGCGGTAGGCTTCCTCGCCGACCGCCTTCACCTGTTTGCTGTCGCGGGCCATGGCGATCACGCTGGGTTCCTGGAGTACCAGGCCGCGGCTCTTGCTGTAAATCAGGAACGTCGCCGTTCCAAGGTCAATTCCAATGTCTTCTGACAGCCTCACACTCACCCTCCGGTCAAAACGTCCCAATCGTAGCACGGTGCATGAGGCGCGCTTAAACCATTCCTCATGCGCGCGGCGTTCAGGCGCGTGGTTTCAGGAAGGTGGCGAGCGCCGCGCACAGACTCGTGAGGACCATCAGGGACAGCGCCTGCCCCACGCCACTCAAACTCCGGAGACCGGTCACCCCGGCCAGGGTGCTCTCCAGGCCTCCCAGGGACCGCAGCCACAGCGGGCCGCTGCCCGCCAGTGAGGCAAACGTGCCCAGCGACAGCAGCGCCAGGCCCAGCGTCACGGCAAACAGCAGCAGGCTCAGCAGCCAGCCAAGGACTCTCAAGGTCGTCCTCCGCAGGGGTCCGGGCGTGGCCGCGCGGCCCGGCGGGGAACGGGGGATCGTGACGGGGCGGTCATCCGGCGCATTCTAGTGATGCCTGCGCCACGCGCCGTGAGGATTTTCACATCCGGCAGGACCGGGCGGCGCCCAGGGCCGGGGCGGGACGCTATGCTGCGCCCGTGAACCTGCCTGCCCGCGTGAGAGTGACCCGCCCCCTCCTGCCCCTGGCCCCGGCCCTGCGCGCCGCCGCCGAGCGCCTGTGCCCGGACGCGCCGCACGGCGCCCTGAGCGGCGCGGCGCTCGCGATTGCCGGTGGCAGCGTGATCGGCGCGCACCTGCGCTGGGACGGGGGAGAGGTCGCGAACGTCGAGACCGGCTGGCGCGGGCGCGGCATCGAGGAAGCGCTGGCGCAGGCCGTCTCGGCCTGACCTGCCCGGGGGGCCGGTCCGCCACGCAGGACGCCCGCCTAACAACCGTTTGGTAGCCTGAGTCCATGACCGCCACCGCCGACCCCGCCACCGGCCTCTCCTTCGCCCTCAGCGACGAGCAGCGCATGATCGTGCAGCACGTCCGCGAGTACGCCCGCGCCGAGATCGCCCCCCACGCCGCCGCCTTCGACCGCAGCGGCGAGTACCCCCGCGCGCAGCTGCGCGGCCTGGCCGAACTGGGCCTGATGGGCGCCACCGTCCCCGAACAGTGGGGCGGCGCGGGTCTCGACTCGGTCACGTACGCCCTGTGCCTCGAGGAGATCGCCGCCGCCGACGCCAGCGTCGCCGTGATCGTCAGCGTGCAGAACGGCCTGCCCGAACAGATGATCCTGCGCTACGGCACCGACGACCAGAAGGCCACGTTCCTGCGGCCCCTCGCCAGCGGCGAACACATCGGCGCGTTCTGCCTCACCGAGGCGCAGGCCGGCAGTGACGCCGCCAGCCTCACCCTGAAAGCCACCCGCGACGGCGACCACTGGGTCCTGAACGGCACCAAGGCCTGGATCACCAGCGGCGGACAGGCCGACACGTACCTCGTCATGGCCCGCACGGGCGGACCCGGGGCGCGCGGCGTCAGCTGCTTCATCGTGCCCGCCGCCACGCCGGGCCTGAGCTGCGGCCGCCCCGAGGAGAAACTCGGCCTGCACGCCAGCCACACCACCACCGTCACCTTCGAGGACGTCCGCGTGCCGCAGGCGAACATGGTCGGCGAGGAAGGCCAGGGCCTGATCATCGCCCTGGCCAGCCTGGACGCCGGGCGCATCGGCATCGCCATGCAGGCCCTCGGCATCGCCCGCGCCGCCCTGGAACACGCCACCCGCTACGCCAGCGAACGCGAGCAGTTCGGCAAGAAACTCCGCGAATTCGAGGGCGTGTCCTTCAAGGTCGCCCGCATGGCCGCCCGCATCGAGAGCACCCGCCTGGTCGCCCTGAAGGCCGCGTGGCTCAAGGACCAGGGCCAGCCGTACGGCAAGGAGGCCAGCATCGCCAAACTCCTGGCCAGCGAGGCGGCCGTGGACGCCACCCGCGACGCCATCCAGATCTTCGGTGGCAACGGCTACAGCCGAGAGTACCCGGTCGAGCGCCTCTACCGCGACGCCAAGGTCACGGAGATCTACGAGGGCACCAGCGAAATCCAGCAGCTCGTGATCAGCCGCGCCGTGTTCAGCGAACTGACCTGATACGGACTGGCGTTTGTTTCGTTAACAGATCGGAACACCACTGATACGGATTCCGTTTGTTTCGCCAACAATCCGCACCTTCACCGGATTGCCGGCTCCACGCCCGGAACCCGTTTTTCTCCCACTCACCTCGCTCGGATGGAACGGTTGACCAACCCCGTTCCATCCGGGCGGAAACGCCTCGGAGACCTGCCCCGCAGAGGAGAAGCCGGGCGGACGGACAGCCGTGGCGTTGGCCACCCGGTGGTGTTCCGGGGCGCCAACGAGACAGACGGCCGTCCGTGGGAGCGCCCGCCCCCCCACGCGCCACAACCCTTCAGGGACCCGCAAGGCCGCCTGCCGGCACGCCGGCCAGCGGGCCACCACAATACGGAACGATGATCCGGCAACTGTTGTGGATACCCGGGGCCCTGCTGGTACTCGCCGTGCTCGGCGACCTGATCGTCACCTGCCTGCAGTCCGGGGAGGGCCGCCTCAGCCGCGCCGTCCACCGACCGCTGTACGCGCTGCTCACGGCCCTCACGCGCGCCACCGGGCACCGCCCGCTGCTGTCATGGAGTACCCCGCTGCTGATCATGGGCACCCTGACCACCTGGACGGTCCTGTGCTGGCTCGGCTGGACCCTCGTGTTCTGGTCGGAGCCCGGCAGCCTGCTGGGCTCCGACAGCGGGCAGCCCGCCACCTTCGCCGGCACCCTGTACTTCGTCGGGTACACCATCAGCACCCTGGGCCTCGGCGAGATCACCGCCCCACAGCCCTTCTGGCGGATCCTGACCGCCGTGGCGTCCATCAACGGCTTCTTCCTGCTGACCTTCGCCATCACCTTCGTCGTGCCGATCGCGCAGGCCCGCGGGGACCGGCGCCGCCTCGCGCTGCACCTGCACCGCGCCGGTCCGGGCGCGCAGGCCCTGATCCTGAACGCCCACACCGACCACGACCGCGGCCTGCTGAGCCTCACGACCGACCTGCACAGCATGCTCAACGACGTGGACGCCGCGCACCTGACCTCCCCGTACCTGCACCGCTTCCACGACCACGACCGGCAGGACGCCCTGGACCTGCACCTGCCGGCGCTGGGCGAGGCCCTGCTGATCCTGCAGGGCACCCTGAGCGGCCCCTGCCCCCAGGGACTGGGGCGCGCCCTGGCCAGCATCGACTCGCTGAGCCGCACCTTCGGGCAGGTCCACCGGCACCCCGACCCACCCACCCCGCCGCCCCCGGACCTGACACGCCTGCGGGACGCCGGGCTGAACCTGAAACCCGAAGCGGAATTCCTCGCGTTCCTGCACACCCACGCCGCCCTGCGCCGCCGCCTGCAGGCCATGGCGCACGCCGGCCAGTGGCGCTGGGATCAGGTGGCCGAGCCGACGGAGCATTGACCGGCCGCACGGCCGCCCGGGTCTGGCGCATGGGCGGGTGGAGGGCGAAACGCACGGAATCCGTCAGCTCACCTGATGGTGGCCGAACACGTGCCCACCACGTCGTCACGGACCATCAGCCTGCCGCTGAACACCGTTCCATCCGGATCGAATGGTCGCACGAGGCACATGTACGGAACGCCTGCACCCTCCGCGTCCTGGCCCCGCCACACGAAACGCAACACCTTCTCGCTGCTGTTCAGGGTCACGGCCGGGTCACGCGAGCCATTCAAGGCACCCAGGATCCCCAGAACGTCCGAACTGCTGTACACACCCGGATTCGGGTTGAGGAGACCTTTCACCATGACCTGAGCGGTCGTCCGGGCCGTCCCGGCGACACCCGTCACGTCCCACACCTGCCCCGCTACCAGCGGAAGGGCGTCGGACGACGACAGGCTGGGCGCACAGCCCGCGAGAACGGCAAGGCACGGAAGACTCCAGATGCGGTGTTTCATGAAGGTGCACTCTAGCCTGCCCGGACCACCGTCCGCGGCGCACATGCCGCTCCGGGCCTCCGTGACAGCACCCGTCCCTCACCTCCACACGTCCTGCCGGGGCAGGGGCCGCTCACTGGTGTGCCGCGTGACCACCGGGTCCTGCCACAGCTCCACGCAGGCATCCAGGTCGTCGGCCCGGTGCGGGCGCAGGGTCAGGCGCGGGGTGGTCAGAATGGGGGCGTGCATGACGTCACCGTACCGCACCGCCCAGATGGCACAGGGGCCGCCCACCCCGAGGTGCAGCGGCCCTGGTCGTTCACGCCCGGAGAGGCGGAAGGCGGCGGGTCGTTCAGTCGGTGTACGCGCCCACCGACGCGCTGCTGACCAGCTTGGCGTACTTGGCGAGCACGCCGCGCCTGTAGCGCGGTTCGGGTTGCACCCAGGCGGCGCGGCGGCGGGCCAGTTCGGTTTCCGGGACGTGCAGGGTGAGCTTCAGGGTTTCGGCGTCCAGTTCGATGGTGTCACCCTCGTGCACCAGGGCGATGGTGCCGCCCACGAACGCCTCGGGCGCGACGTGCCCCACCACCAGACCGAAGGTGCCGCCACTGAAGCGTCCGTCGGTGATCAGGCCGACGGAGTCGCCCAGGCCCTTGCCGATGATGGCGCTGGTGGGGGAGAGCATCTCGCGCATGCCGGGGCCGCCCTTCGGGCCCTCGTAACGGATGACGAGCACGTCCCCGGCGCGGATGCGGTCACCCATGATCGCCTCCATGCATTCCTCCTCGGAGTCGAACACGCGGGCCGGGCCGGTGATCTTGATGCTCTTCAGGCCGCTGATCTTGGCCACCGAGCCTTCCTCGGCGAGGTTGCCGCGCAGGATGGCGAGGTGCCCCTCGGTGTACAGCGGGTCGCTGAAGGCGCGGATGACGTCCTGCCCCTCGCTGGGCGCATCGGGTTCGTCCGCGAGGTTCTCGGCGACGGTCCGGCCGGTGACGGTCAGGCAGTCGCCGTGCAGCAGGCCTTCTTTCAGCAGCATCTTCATGACGCGCGGGATACCGCCGACCACGTGCAGGTCGGTGGCCACATACTTCCCGCTGGGTTTCAGGTCGCAGAAGACCGGGGTGCGTTCGCGGATGCGTTCGAAGTCCGCCAGGGTCAGGTCGATGTCGCAGGCGTGCGCGATGGCCATCAGGTGCAGCACGGCGTTGGTGCTGCCGCCGACGGCCATGATGACGGTGATGGCGTTCTCGAAGGCCTCCTTCGTCAGGATGTCCAGCGGGCGGATGTCCTGCTCGACGAGGTTCAGAAGCGCGCGGGCACTGTCGGCGCTCGACACGGCCTTCTCGGCGTCCACGGCGCTCATGGTGCTGGAGTACGGGAGGCTCATGCCCATCGCCTCGAAGGCGCTGCTCATGGTGTTCGCGGTGTACATCCCGCCGCACGAGCCGTTGCCGGGGCAGGCGCGTTTCTCGATCTCGGTGAAGTCCTCGCGGCTGATCTTGCCCGCCCCGAACGCGCCGACCGCCTCGAACACGCTGACGATGGTCAGGTCCTTGCCGTCGTAGTGGCCGGGTTTGATGGTCCCGCCGTACACGAAGATCGCGGGGATATTCAGGCGGGCGATGCCGATCATGGCGCCCGGCATGTTCTTGTCGCAGCCGCCCACGACGATCACGCCGTCATGGCTCTGCCCGCGCGACACGGTCTCGATGGAATCCGCGATCACCTCGCGGCTGACCAGCGAGCACTTCATGCCCTCGGTGCCCATGCTGATGCCGTCCGACACGGTGATCGTGCCGTAGACCTGCGGCATCCCGCCCCCCTCGCGGATGGCCCCGGTGATGTGGTCGGCCAGTTCGCCCAGGCCGTTGTTGCACGGCGTGATGTTGCTCTGCGCGTGCGCCACGCCGATGATGGGCTTCTCGAAATCGCCGTCCTCGAAGCCCACGGCGCGCAGCATGGCGCGGTTCGGGGCGCGCTCATCGCCCTGCGTGATGTGGTGGCTGTTCCAGTTCAGTTTCCGCTTCTGCGCCGTGTCGGTCATGCCTCACCCTACGCCCGGCCGCGCCCGCCTGCATGCAGAGGCACAGACAGGCGCACCCGGCCCGCGTTAGCGTGCCGCATGACCCGCCCGCACCTGCTGTTCGTCTACAACGCCGACGGCGGCCCCCTGAACGCCCTGAAGGACCTGTGGCACAAGACGGTCTCGCCCGCCACGTACGACTGCCAGCTGTGCGCGGTCACGTACGGCCCGCTCGGCATGCGCCGCGAGTGGCGGGCGTTCGTGCGGTCCCTCGCGGCCGATGTGACCTTCCTGCACCGCGACGAACTGGCCGCGCAGCACGGGGTGCAGGGAGTCCCGCTCCCGGCGGCGTTCGTGCTGGACGGCACGCAGGTGCGCCCCTGGCTGAGTGCCGCGGCTGTCAGGGAGGCGCGCACCCTGGACGACCTGATGTCCCTGGTACGCGCCTCCCTACCCATGACCGGGCCGACCCTCCGGCCGGATGGGGCCACGCGGCCCACCTGACCGGGCCTACCTGACTGACCGGGGCGGTGGTCAGCCGATGTTCAGGCCGACGTCGAACGTCGCCGCGTACCCCTTTACCGGGTCGCCCCTGACGTTCAGCAGGAGCTGGCTGCCGCCGTTACGGTAGATGCCGTCCTGCGCGTTGGGCGTGTCGGCCCTCGTGCCGTGCGCGTTGTACGGCGCGCGGGCGAACACGGCGCTGTTCACGCTTTCCGGGAAGAACAGTTGCGACGTGAACTCGCCCGTGGCCTTCCCGCTGGCGTCCAGGGGCCGCAGCTTGAAGTGAATGTGCACGGCCCGCCCACGGTACCAGCCGGGGTAGATGGTCGTGAATTTCGCGCGGCCCTGCGCGTCCGTGACCTGCGAACCGCGCAGGAAATCCCCGGTGTTGCCCTGCACGTCCGAGTACACGCCCTGCGCGTCGCAGTGCCACACGTCGATCAGCACCTGCCCGCGCGGCGTGCAGCCGCCCACCGCGACCCGGCTGACCTCGAAGTTCAGGGTCAGGGGCACCCCGGCGCTCAGCCTGCCGGTCGTGGTGTCGCGGCGGAGGTCGCTGCGGCGCGGTTCGCTCTCCACGAAGTACGGCCCCTCGGTCATGGCGGGCCGCACCACGCAGCCGGGCAGGCCACTGGCGGCGCTCGCCTGCCCCGCCCCGCCGCCCCGCTGGGCCAGCACCCCCCCGGCACCCAGGGCGGCCGCCCCGGCTCCCAGGCCCAGCAGGCGCAGGGCGCGGCGGCGACTCAGGAGCGTGCCGATCATCTCGTCGTCGTTGTCCCCCTCGGGGGTGTGGGCGGGGGCGCTCAGGTTCGGGCGGTGCGGGTCGTGCGGCATGGGGTGTCCTCCGGTTCCCGGGCCGGCGCCTGTCTGACGCGCCCGGTCAGGCATCCTCACCCGCCGCGGTTAAGGGACGGTTGACGTCGGCCCGTCCCGCCACCCCTGATACGGACTGCCGTTTGTTTCGCCGGCAATCCGGAACTTCACCGGATTGCCAGCTGCACGTCCGGAACCCGCGTTACTTGTCGGCGGGCGCGGCGGGTGCGACGGTCACGACAGCCGGGAACGACTCGGTGTTCAGGCGGGCGATCTGCGCGTCGAGGTACTTCTGCGCGGCGTCCTTGCTCAGCTGGTCGCGGATCAGCGGCGCGGCGTCCGCCAGGGGCAGCGTGCCCGCCTCGGTGCGCTTGGTGACGGTCAGGACGTGCCAGCCGAACTGCGACTGCACGGTCTGCACCTTCCCGACCGGTCCGCTGAAGCTGGCGCGGTCAAAGGTCTCGACCATCTCGCCCGGCCCGAAGCAGCCCAGGTCGCCGCCCTGCGCGGCGCTGCCCGGATCCTGGCTTTTCTGCCCGGCGAGTTTCGCGAAGTCCGCGCCGCCCGCGAGTTCCTTCGTGAGGGCCTGCGCCTCGGCCTGGGTGGGCACCAGGATGTGCTTCACGCACGCCTGGGCGTCCTGCATGAAGTCGGCGCGGTGCAGGTTGTAGTACCCGGCGACCAGGGCGTCCCCGAACGTGAAGCGCTTCTGGATGCCCTGCAGGTAGGCGCCCACCACGCTCTGCCGTTCCAGTTCGCGCCGCAGGTCGGCGGCGTCCGCGTATCCGGTGGCGTTCAGGGCGTTCCGGAATTCCCCGTCGGATTCGAAGTCGCTGCGGGCGTCCGCGAGCTGCTGGTCCAGGGCGGCGGCGTCCGCCTTGTTGCCCGCGCGGGCCAGCTGGTACACGGCCCGGTCCCGCAGGAACTGCTTGAGGAACCCGGGACGGGCGGCCACGAACTCGCTGAGGTAGGACTCCTCGAACGGCACGCCCTGGGCGTTCACGACCCGCGCGGCCGCCAGGCGGAAGGCGCGGTCGAACTCGCCGAGCGTCAGGGTTTCCCGGCCGACCCGGCCGACGGGCGTGCTGGGATCCTGCGCGGCCGCGGGAACAGTGGGCGCCGGGGCAGTGGGCGTCGGGGCAGTGGGCGCCGGGGTGGCAGGCGCGGTCTGGGCACCGGCCATCTGGAAGGCGACGCCGCTCAGCAGCGCTGCGGTCAGGAGCAGTTGTTTCACGTCCTGCACTCTAGCGTCCCGCGCGGCGCTGTCCATGACAGTCTCCTGTGACCGGCGCGGGGCGGGGCCTGCTACAATCCCCCCCGTGCGCCTGAGCCTAGTAGAAACCACCGATCCGCGCGTGTACGACGACGCCGTGCGGAACCTGCCCATCACCAGCGCCCTGCAGGGCTGGGGGTACGGCGAGGCGCGGCGAACGCTGGGGCAGACCCCGGCCCGCTACCTGATCACGCAGGACGGCCGCACCGTCGGCGCCGTGCAGCTGCTGCGCAAACGCCTCGTGCCGGGCTTCAGTACCCTGTACGCCCCGCGCGGCCCGGCCCTGGAAACCCTGGACCTGCTGCCCGCCTTCGCGGAGGCCGTCCGGCGCGTCGCGCGGCCCACCGACGCCCTGCTGAAGGTCGAGCCGCCCGTGCCGTTCCTGGCGGACGACAGCGTGACCCTCCCCGAGGCGTACGGCCCGCTGCGCCGCGCCGAGACCGAGCAGCCGGAACACACCATCGTCGCGGACCTCACCCGCAGCGAGCAGGACATGATGGCGGGCCTGTCCAGCATGGCCCGGCGGAACGTCCGCACCGCCGAGAAACTCGGCGTGGTCGCCGGCCGCGACGACGACTTCGACGCGTTCTGGGACATCTTCACCGCCACGAACGAACGCGCCAGGCTGGGGGCCTTCCCCCGCGCGTACTACGAGACCATGCTCCGCGAGGGCAACGCCCACGGCGGCGAGGCGTACATCGTCCTGTCGCGCTACCAGGGCCGGGCGCTGGCCGGCGGGTTCTTCCTGGCAATGGGCAAGGGCACGTACTACCTGTTCGGCGGCAGTGTCCGCGACGACCGCGTCGACGGCCAGGGCAGCCCCCTCAAGGACGCCAAGGCCCCGGACGCCTTCTACTGGAACGCCATGCTGGACGCCAAGCGCCGCGGCTACGAACTGTTCGACTTCTGGGGCATCCCGCGTGTACTCGACGAGAGCAAGCACTCGTACGGGGTGTTCAAGATGAAACTCAAGTTCAGTGAGCAGCGCGTGTGGTACCCCGCCTACGACCTGAACCTGAACCCGGCGGCGCCTGCCATCGTCCGGGCGCTCCGCTGGCGCAAGACGCAGAACAACCTGCGCAAGCGCGGCAGCGCCGACGACGTGCTGTGACGGCTGGGCCGGAATCGGGATCATACGGACTCCGATTGAATGGGCTGCTAAGCCCGTTCAATCCGAGCGGATGCGACTCGTAGAGCTGCGCCGCACAGCAGGAGAAAAACGCCCCTCCGGACGTGGAGTCGGCAATCCGGCGAAGTTCCGGATTGTCGGCGAAACAAACGGCAGTCCGTATCAGTTCAGGATTCTGGCCTCGCCCGGCACGAGGCCCAGCAGCCGCTCCAGCCGCTCGAGCAGCGTGACGGCCCGCAGGGCGTCCTCACGCTGCTCCGGACTGGCAGGCAGCAGTGTCGCCGCGAAACTCGCCATCAGCAGCGGGTCGCTGGGGGCCGCCTCCCGCAGCTCGTCGGCGTTGCCGGGCCGCAGGCGCAGCAGCGCCGTGAGCAGCTGCGCCGCCGCGCCGCGCGCCGCCTCGGCGGCCAGCCCGGCGTCCAGCGGGTCCGGTTCCAGCGGCCAGACGGTCACGTCCGCCGACAGGTAGGGCCGTTCCAGGTAAAAGGCGTCCACCTGGAAGCGGTCCCCGCCCACCACCAGGACGGTGCTGGTGCCGTCCTCGTGCGGACTGGCCTGCCGCAGGTGCGCCAGGGTGCCCACCCGCGACACCCGCTCGTGAAAGGGACGGTCTGACGTTTCGGAGGACTCCACGATGCGCACGATCCCGAAGGGTTGCCCGCTGGCCTGCACGTCGGCCAGCAGTTCACGGTAACGGGGTTCGAAAACGTACAGGGGAAGGACCACGCCCGGGAACAGCACCAGTTGAGGCAGGGGAAACAGTGGAACGCGCATACCCGGCCATGGTGCGCCCATCCGCGCCCGGCAACTTGAGCGAACCCCACAGTAGACGCGGGGCAGCGGGGGAGGCGGCGCGGCGGCAGAGGGGGGCCCAGGTCGCGCCCTACCGCTGCGGCGGTCAGGAACCGGGCGAGGGGTCCGGGTCGGCCGGGCGGGGCCGTTTGCGGCGTTTCGGGCGGGGTGGTGGGGGCGCACCCCAGGCCTGCAACTGCTCCGGCGTGGCGCCCAGCGCTCCCAGGGTGACAGTGTCGGCAGGGGTCAGCGGGGCGCTGACCAGCAGGTCCGGGCGGCGGGCCAGCGTCCGCGCCAGCGCCTGCCCGCGCCGCCACGCGGCCACCGCGCCGTGATTCCCGCCGCGCAGCACCTCCGGAACGCCCTGACCATGCCACTCGGGGGGGCGGGTGTACTCGGGGTAGTCCAGCAGCCCCGAACTGAAACTGTCCGCCTGATGCGACTCGGGGTCACCGATCACACCCGGAACCAGCCGCGCCACCGCCTCGAGCACGCACGCGGCGGCCGCCTCGCCGCCCATCATCACGAAGTCCCCGATGCTCAGCTCGCGGGTCACGAGGCCCTCGGTGCGGGCGTCGAAGCCCTCGTAGCGCCCACACAGGAACACCAGGTGGCGGCGTTCGGCGAGTTCCTCCGCGACCGCCTGCGTGAACGGCTGCCCGGCCGGACTGAACAGGATCACCTCGTCGGCCGGGGGCAGGCTCGCCAGGGCGCGCTCGGCGACGTCCACGCGGATCACCATGCCCGCCCCGCCCCCGTAGGGCGTGTCGTCCACCTTGTGATGCCGGTTCCCGGCGAAGTCGCGCATGTTCACGAGCTGCACGTCCAGCAGGCCGCGCTCGCGGGCCTTCCCGACAATCGCCTCGGCCGCGAACGGCGCGAGCAGTTCCGGGAACAGCGTCAGGAACGAGAAGGTCAACTGCGGAGACAGACCGGTCATTCGGCCCGGCCCGCCTCTTCGGCCCCGTCCGGGTCAAGCAGGCCCGCCGGGGCGTCCCCGGTGAGGGTCAGTGATGCGGGCCGGCGCCGGGGCCCGAGGTTCACGGTCACGTACGGCGCCTGCAGCGGCACGAACGCCTCGCCCGCCGCGTGGCGCACCACCAGCAGATCCTGATGCCCGGCGTCCAGCACGTCCACGACCTCGCCCAGCACCTCGCCGGCCGGGCCGTTCAGGGTCAGGCCGCGCAGTTCGTGGTAGTAGTACACGCCGTCTTCGGGTTCCGGCAGGTCGGCGTCGGCGGCGTACACGTTCAGGCCGCGCAGGTCCTCGGCCCCCTCGCGCGTCACGACGCCCGCCAGGTGCAGCGCCACGCCCGGCGCGAGCATCTCGGCGCGGCGGACCTTCAGCCAGCCGCGTTTCTCGACGTACACGCGGCCCAGCGCGGCCAGTTGCGTCGGGTCACCCAGCACGAACACCTTCACGCCGCCCTTCACGCCGTGCGGTCCCAGGAAGTACCCCAGGCGCGTCCGGTCCTGCCCGCCCCCGGCAGTGGAAGCTGCGCCGGTCACGCTTTGCGGGGGGCGTCCAGGTCGACGTTCAGGCGGTCACGGGGGTCGCTCGCGGCGCGGACCAGGGTGCGGATCGCCTGGATCACGCGGCCCTGCCGGCCGATCAGGCGGCCTTCCTCGCCCGCTCCGACCCGCACGACCACGGTCGGTCCCCGGCGGGACACGCGCACCAGCGACGGCTGATCCACCACGCTCTGGGCCAGGAACAGGGTCAGGTCTACAGGATCGGTCTTCATGCCGGGCATTCTAGAGCATCCGGAACGCCGGGCGCCCGTGCGCTGCGTCCAGACCGCACAATCCTGCCCTGCTGGCCGCTCGGGCGACATGAAAAAAGGCCCCACGTGGGGGCCTGTCAGGGGGTGTGGACGCTCAGGCGACCTTGACGCCCTGGCTCTTGAGCAGGCGGCGGGCCGTCTGCGTGGGCTGGGCGCCCTGGGCGATCCAGTAGGCGGCGCGCTCGGCGTTGACCTTCAGGTACGTCTCGGTGGTCTTGCGGGGATCGTAGTGGCCGAGGCTCTCGATGTAGCCACCGTCACGGGGACGGCGGGCATCGGTCACGACGATACGGTAGTGGGGGTTGTGGGTAGCACCGAAACGGGACAGGCGAATCTTGACCATGATGGAAACCTCGGGTTGATCGGGTGATTGAGGGTACAGCTCCCGCTAGGATCACGGGGTTCATGCGCCCGTCAGCAGCCAACCGGGGTGCGCACCGAACAAGAGTATCAGCCGCGCCGCCACTCGGCAAGAGGGCGCACGCCGCCTAGAAGCCCGGCGGGACCGGCACGCCGCCCCGCCGCAACTGGAAGGCCATGCTGTCCGGCCCGATGATCGAACTGCCCCCCACCGTCCCGACCGGCGTGCCGCGCCCCACGCGGTTGCCCACGCTAACCAGCGGGTCCCGCAGCCCGAAGTACGCCGTGACGCTCGACCCGTGATCCACCAGCACCACCCACCCCAGCGACGCGTAGTACGTGACCGCCAGCACGTTGCCCTCCTGCGCCGCGACCGCCTGCGCCCCACCGCTGAGAACCACCCACGGCGACCCGCCCGTCCCGTACGGGGACTGCACCCGCCCGCCCGGCAGCGGGAACCCCAGCGGGCCACTCAGGTTCGGCAGGGGCAGCAGCTGCTGCTCGACCTGCACCTGCGCCTGCTGCACCTGCTCGCTGCGCTGCTGCAGCGCCTGCTGCTCGCGCTGCACCTGCGCCTCCCGCTGCGCCTGGGCGGCCTGCTGCGCGGCGCGCAGCCGGGCAGCCTGCGCGTCGGCCCGCTGCTGCGCCACCCGCGCCTGCTCGGCCCGCAGCCGCGCCAGCCGCAGCGCCTCCTGGCGGGCGCGTTCCTGCGCCTCACGGATCCGCCGGGCCTCCGCCTCACGCCGCCGACGTTCCTCCTCCAGGCGGCGCTGCCGCTCGGCCTCCAGCCGCGACCGCTCGGCCACGACCTGCCCGACCAGCTGATCGATGGTCTGCGCGGCGAGCGCCTGCTCAGCCTGCCGCTGCGTCGCCAGGATCCGCTTGCCGGCCTCGCTGGACCGCAACTGCGCCAGGAGGCGGCCCTGCTCGGCCCGCTGCGCGGTCAGGGTCTGCAGCGCCGCCGTGCGCCGCGCCTGCAGGGTCCTCAGGTCGCGGGCCTGCCGGGTCTGCTGCGCGCGCTGCTCCGCCAGGACCTTCACCTCGCCGGACAGGGACGCGATCACGCGCGTGTTGTACTCGCCCGCCATGTTCGCGTAGCGCAGGCGGATCAGCAGGTCCGAGAGGCTGCGCGACTGCGAGAGCAGCTGCAGGTAGCGGCCGCTGCGGTCCCGGTACTGCAGCAGCAGCACCTCGCGCACGTCGCCCTGCAGGCGTTCCACGCGGGCCTGCGTGACCTTCAGCTGCGCGGTCGTGTCGGCCAGCGCCCGCTCGGCCAGCGCCACCCGCGCCGTGACGACCGAGACCTCGTTCTCCAGCCGCGAGGCGCTGGCCGCCAGCGCGTCCAGCCGCGAGAGCGTGACCTTCTGCTGCGCACTGAGACTCTGGATGCTGCGCCTGAGCGTCTCCAGTTCCCGCGCCTTGTCCGCACTCAGCTGCCGCTGCTGCTGCAACTCCCGCTGCAGCTGCTCGAGCCGCTGACTGGTACTGAGATCCGGGGCGTCACCGGTCCGGGCGCTGCCCTGCGCCTGCGCGGCCCACCCGGTCCCACCCGGCAGCGCGGTCAGCAGCGCGGCGCTCAGCAGCGCCGCCCGACCCCGCGACCCGCCCGCCCTCATTCCAGCTCCAGCAGGTACCGGCGCGTGGCGAACAGACTGCCCAGCAGTCCGATCAGCACGCCCAGCAGCGCCACCCCACCCAGCAGCGGCACCAGCGTCCCGGCGTCCTGCACGACCGGAAACACCGGCGCGAGCTGCTGCACGCGCCGCGCCAGCCCCAGGTACGACGGCACCAGGATCGCCAGCGACACCCCGGCCGCCAGCAGACCCACCAGCAGCCCCTCGATCACGTGCGGCATGCGGATGAAGCCGCGCGTCGCCCCCAGCAGACGCATCACGCTGATCTCGTCCCGGCGGGCGTACATCGCCACACGCACCGCGTTCAGGATGTTGAACAGCGTTCCCAGCAGCAGCAGACCCACCAGCGCGTACCCCGCGCCGCGCACGGCCGTCAGGGTCTTCACGGTCGGGTCCACGTACCCCGCGCCGTACTCGACGTCATCCACGCCCGGCAGGGCCGAGACGGCCGCCGCGACCGTGCGCGAGTCCTGCACGCGGCTGACCCGCAGGCGCAGCGTGTCCGGGAAGGGATTGCCGACCAGCGCCGCCGCGTCCCGCGTGTACGGGGAGTCCTGCGTCATCTCGGCCAGCACCTGCTCACTGGTCACCAGCGACGCCTCGCGCACCTGCGGCAGGGCCCGCACCTGGGTCAGCAGCGCCTCGCCCGGCGCGCCGGGCTGCAGGAACGCCGCCACCTCCACCTGCGATTCCAGCTGCGAGAGCGTGCGGTTGACATTCAGGGTCAGCAGCAGCACGAAGCCCAGCATCAGCAGGGTCAGGGTCATGGTCATCAGGGTCGCCAGGGTCGCCGTGACGTTCCCGCGCATCGCCAGCAGCGCCTGCCGGAAGTGGTAGTTCACAGCGCGTACCCGCCGTAGGGGTCATCCCGCACCAGCTTGCCCTTGCGCAGCGTCAGCGTGCGGTGCCGGAAGGTCTCGACCAGGTCGCGGGCGTGCGTGGCGACCACCACGGTCGTGCCGCGCAGGTTCACGTTCTGCAGCACCTTCAGCACCTCGCGGCTGTTGTCCGGGTCGAGGTTCCCGGTCGGTTCGTCCGCCAGCAGCAGCGGCGGGTCGCTCACGATGGCCCGCGCGATCGCCACGCGCTGCTGCTCACCCTGCGACAGCTGCAGCGGCAGCGCGTACTTCTTGTGTTCCAGGCCCACGGTCCGCAGGGCCGTCGTCACGCGCGGCGCCCACTCCCGCTGCGGCACGCCGGTCACGCGCAGCGCGAACGCCACGTTGTCGAAGGCGTTCAGGTGAGGGAGCAGCAGGTTGTCCTGAAACACCGTGCCCATGCGGCGGCGCAGCAGCGCCGTGCGGCGCCCCCGGTAGCGGGCCAGCGGTTCGCCCGCCACGCGCACCTCGCCCCGGCTGGGCAGCGCCCGCTTGAGCACCAGACTCATGAAACTGCTCTTCCCGGCGCCGGAATGCCCGACCAGGTACACGAATTCCCCCTTTCCGATCTGAAGGGACACGTCATCCAGCGCCAGCGTCCGGGTCACGGGGTACTCCAGTGAGACGTTCTTGAAATCAATCACGCGGACCACCCTGACAGGGCGGACAGCGACGGAAGGAAAGGACCTGTCATGCTCGCGGCACAGCATAGCCCAGCGCCGTCCCCCGCAGCATGAAGACTCCCGCAACGCCGCCGGCGCCAGGCGAACGGGATGAATTCCTCAAACGCACTTCACTTCCCGGCACTATCCTGACCGGGTGAACGCCAAACGCCTGACCACCGTCGGGGTTGCCCTGTCCGCCACCGCCGCTGTCGCCTACGCGCAGCTCGGCGGGTACACCCAGGCGAACCTCAGCAGCACCGCCACCGGCAAGACCTTCTTGCAGGTCATCAACGACCTGAACCGCCTGTACCTGTACCCGGTCGACCAGGAAAAACTGCTGCGTGGCGCCATCACCGGCGCGGTCGGCAGCCTGAACGACGAGTTCACGTACTACAGCCAGCCCGAGGACAACGCCATCGACGCCGAGAACCTCAACGGCGAGTTCTACGGCATCGGCGTGCAGCTCGTCGCGGCCAACCCCGACGGGACCGGCGGCAAGATCGACAACGTCTTCCGGACCGGCGCGGCCAGCACGGCCGGCGTGCAGATCGGCGACGTGTTCGTGAAGATCGACGACAAGGACGTCACCAGCGCCAAACTGAACGAGATCGTGCGCCTCGTGCGCGGCCAGAAGGGCACCGCCGTGAACGTCACCTTCGCCCGCGACGGCAAACCCTACACCGTCCGGATGGAACGCCAGCCCGTCACGATCGTCAGCGTCGAACAGACCGTCCTGCCCGGCAACATCGGCTACATCGCCCTGAACACCTTCTACAACGAGAAGGCCAGCGAGCAGTTCAACGCCGCCGTCGCCGACATGAAAAAGAAGAACGTCAGCGGCCTGATCCTCGACCTGCGCGACAACGGCGGCGGCCTCCTGAGCGCCGGACACGACGTCGCCGACCAGTTCCTGCAGAGTGGCCCCATCGTCAGCCTGCGGGACCGCAACAAACGGGTCCAGGTGTACGGCGGGAACGCCACCAACAGGGCCAGCGACTACACCGGCAAACTGATGGTGCTGGTGAACAAGAACAGCGCCAGCGCCAGCGAGGTCGTCTCCGGCGCGCTGCAGGACACGGGCCGCGCCACCATCATCGGTGAGCAGACCTTCGGCAAGGGCGTCGCCCAGATTCCCGAAACGCTGCCCGACGGTGGCAAGATCGCCATCGTCGCCAACGAGTGGCTGACGCCCAAGGGCCGACAGATCCACAAGAAGGGCATCACGCCCGACGTGGTCGTCAAGGACACCCGCTACACCACCCCGCCCAACCTGACCGGCAGCGGCGTCACGCCCGGCGCGAAGATCACCCTGACCATCGAGGGCAAACCCGTGACCATCACCGCCGACAAGGACGGAAAGTTCAGCTACACCGGCGAGATCAAGCGCCCCAGCCGCAGCGCCGCGCAGGGCGAGGCCGTCGTGGACCTCCAGACCGACGCCATCCTGAAAAAGGCCGTCGAACTGCTCGGCAAGTAAGCCGCTTCATCTCCGGCGGGCCGCCCCTGAACGACGGGGGCGGCCCGCCTGTTGGGGCACGTCACACGGACTGCCGTTTGTCTCGCCGACCATCCGGAAGTTCACCGGACTGCCAGCTCCAAGTCCGGAGGGGCGTGCTGCTCCCACTCTGCGGAGCAGCCCTCCGGGTCGCTTCGCTCGGACCCAGCGGGCTTTGCAGCCCCTTCAATCGGAGTCCGTATCAGTCCCAGTCCCAGTCGCGCCAGTCGCTGGCCCTCGCCCCGGCTGCGCCGGTGACAGGGGGCGTCTTCGTGCTGCCCGGCTGGCTGCCGGGCGCCGGGTACCAGTCATACGTGGCGGCCAGGGCTGTGTCCAGCCGCTCGCGCAGCAAGCCGGTCAGCCGCGTGCGTTCAGGGTCGCTCAGGCGGCCGAGTTCGCGGGCCAGCCGGTCAAGCGCGGCGTCCAGGGCCGGCAGGTACGGTTCGCGGGCCTTGCGCACCGCGCCGCGCCGCAGCGGCCCGGGGTGAATGACCGGCACGAACGACGCGGCGGCCGTCTCCAGCAGCAGGGCGCGGCGTTGCTCGCGCGTCTCGCGGGCGCGGGCGGCGCGGTCGCGGGCGTCGGCGGCGCGCGCCTGCGCGGCCAGGAAATCGTCGCGGCGTTCCACGTCCAGCACGCGTTCCTCGGCGTACAGTTTCACGGGCGGCAGGCGGCGGCGGCCCATCTTCAGGCCGTTCGGGCGCGTGCGGTCGTGTTCACCCAGGAAGCGGGTGATCAGGGTGGGGGTCCAGCCGCGCTCCTTGAGGTCCTGGGTGGCCAGGAAGCCCGGCGGGTTGGAGGGGGCCGCTTCCCGGCCCTCGCGGGCGGGGGGGCTCATGGTCGGGGCGTCCACTCGCGGCGCAGCAGGTCCAGTTTCACGCTGTCGAAACGCCGGCCGCCCACCAGCCGCGCCTCGCGGATGCGGCCGGCCTCGCGGAACCCCAGGCGGTGGGCGGCGCGGAGCATGCGTTCGTTGCCGCTCCAGGTGCTGAAGGTCAGGACGTGCGCGTCGGTCTCGTTCAGCGTCGCCTCGACCCACAGGGCCAGGGCGCGGCTGCCGACGCCCCGCCCCCAGTGTTGCGGGTCGAAGATGATCACGCCCAGGTCCCACACGTCACTGGCGTCCTCGGCGCGGTTGAGCATGCCGATGCACGCGCCGCCCAGGTCCACGACCCGCTCGTTCGGGGTGGGCGGCGCCGTTTCCAGGTGGCGGACGTAGGTGCCCAGCGAGGCGGTCGTGTCGGCCGGGTTCAGGTACGGGGCGTCCCACTGACGCCACTGCGCCGTGGGGTCCGTGAACCAGCGGCGCAGGACGGGCAGGTCGCGGGGTCGGCGGCCCCGCAGGGTCACGGCCGCCGCGTCCGGCCCGCCGGGAGGGGCCGTGGGGGAGGGTCGAGGCTCGGTCACGCCGGGTATCCTGCCACGTTCCGGCCGGCCCACACCGTCAGCGGATGGACCATGTGCGCCGGCCCCCGGCCCTGAACGCTCAGGTGAGGCCCAGGCGGGTCAGCAGCGGCGGCAGCAGCACGCTCAGGCCCACGATCAGCGCCCCGGCGCTGCCGAGCAGCACGGCCGCCGCCGCCGCGTCCTTCGCCACGCCGGCCAGCGCGTGCCACTCGGGGCTCACGAGGTCCACCACGGCTTCCAGCGCCGTGTTCAGCAGTTCCAGGCTCAGGACCAGCGCGCAGGCCAGCGCGACCGGCGCGACCGGGGCCCGCAGCCACACGGTCAGGCCCAGGGCGCCCAGGGCCGCCCAGCATTCCAGGCGGAAGTTCGCCTGCGTGCGGTAGGTGCGGGTCACGCCGGTCCAGGCGAAGCGGGCCGAACGCCACCAGCGGCGCGGACTGCGGGCCGACGGACGCCGGGCCGCGCCCGGTTCGGGCGTGCTCACGCGCCGTCAGGCAGCGCCGACTGCGCCGCGCGCCACGCCGCGTGGAACACCTCCCACTCGGGTCCCTGCGCGCCCTCCTCGAACCCCAGCCCTTCCGCGTGCGGGTGGTCGTTCCCGACGAGGTGGGTCAGGCCGTGACTGGCGAGCAGCGCCACCTCACGCGTCAGGGAGTGGCCCCGCGCGTCTGCCTGCCGCTGCGCGGTGTCCAGGCTGATCACGATGTCCCCCAGGTGCGGCGGCACGAACGGATCACCCGGCTCCCAGGTGGGGAAGCTCAGCACGTCCGTCACGGCGTCCTCGCCCCAGTGCTCGCGCTTCAAAGCGCGGATGGTGCGGTCGCCGACCAGCACGACCGTCACCTCGCGGTCCGGCACCTCGAAATGCGCCATGACGGCCTCCAGACTGGCCCGCAGCGCAGGCCGCAGACCGGCGGGCGGGGTTTTACGGACGATCAGGTCAATCACTCCGTAGAGGATAGTGGATGGCAGATGGCAGATGGCAGATGGCAGATGGCAGATGGCGAAAGGCCCGGCTTACCTGCTCGCCGGGCCTCTGCTGCCATCAACCGTCAACCGTCAACCTTCAACTGTCAACGGCGTTGTCCCCGTCGCCCTCGGGGATGCTGGCGAACTCGCCGCGCCGGGCGGCGCGTTTGTCCTGCTCGGCGTTCTCGGCCGTCTCGTACGCCTTGATGATGCGGCCCACCAGCGGGTGCCGGACGACGTCCACCTCGGTGAACTCGTGCCAGGCGATGCCGTCGATGGAACTCAGGACGCGCTTGGCGACCGCCAGACCACTCGTGATGTGGCGCGGCAGGTCGATCTGCGTCACGTCGCCCGTGATCACGACCTTGCTGGAAAAGCCCATGCGGGTCAGGAACATCTTCATCTGCTCGCCCGTGGTGTTCTGCGCCTCGTCCAGGATGATGAACGCGTCGTTCAGGGTGCGGCCGCGCATGAACGCCAGGGGCGCGATCTCGATCACGCCGCTCGTCAGGTACGACTCGAACTTCTCCTGGTCCAGCATGTCCTGCAGCGCGTCGTACAGCGGGCGCAGGTACGGGTCGATCTTGGCCTGCAGGTCGCCGGGCAGGAAGCCGAGTTTCTCGCCCGCCTCGACGGCCGGGCGGGTCAGGATGATCCGCTTGACCCGCTTGGCCTTCAGGGCCTGCACGGCCATGGCGACCGCCATGTACGTCTTGCCGGTCCCGGCCGGTCCCACCCCGAAGGTGATGTCGCTGCGCTCGATGCTCTCCAGGTACAGTTTCTGCCCCGGCGTCTTGGGTTTCAGGCCGCGCGGCAGGCTCAGGCCCGTCACCTGCGTCTCGGCGGCCAGGCTGCGGCCCTCGCCGCTCAGGCGTGCGGAGCGCAGCAGGCTGTCGGGCGTGAGTTCCCCGCCGCCGCGCACCACGTCCAGGGCGTCGCGGACCATCCGCTCGGCGCTCCGCACGTCGGCCTCGTCGCCCGTGATGGTGATGGTCTCGCCGCGCGCGATCAGCTTCGCTTTCGTCAGTTCGCGCATGCGGCGCAGGTTGGCGTCCCCGGCACCCAGCAGGGCGAAGGCCTCACGCTGGTTTTCCAGGGTGACGGCGGCCGTGCTGAGGGGCTGGCCGGATGTCTGGGTGCCGCTGGTCTGGGCGGTCGCGGCCGGAACAGGCTGGCCGGACTCGTTGTTGGGCTGTGTCAAGTGTTCTCCAGTCGCGCGGCGTGGCGCACCCTCCCCCCGGTACGGGCGGGGGAGGGAAGGGGTCGAGGGGTCATCTGGATGCCTCCATTCTGTGCAGGAACGCCGACCCCCGGCGTGTCCCGCAGCACATTCTGCCCCGAACGTGAAGGCCGGGGGCGGGGCCCGGCCCGCAGCCTGCCCCGGTCCCGGCCGGAGCGATGCACTAAACTGACCGGGTGAGTCTGCCGGACGGAACCCCTGCCCCCCGCGCCTTCCTGTTCGCCGATCCGGCCGCGCATTCCCTGTCGCCGCAGATGCACCGCGCGGCCTTCGCGCACGCCGGCCAGCCCGGAACGTACGAGGCGCGGCGCGTCCCGCCGGCCGATCTGGCGGCGGCCATCGCGGGGTTGCGGGCGCCCGGCGTGCTGGGCGCGAACCTGAGCCTGCCGCACAAGGAGGCCGCCCTGCCGCTGCTCGACAGCCTGAGCGGCGCGGCGCGGGCAGTCGGGGCCGTGAACACCGTCGTTCACCGCGACGGCCGGTTGCACGGCGACAACACCGACTCGCCGGGCCTGCGCGACGCCCTGTCCGACGCCGGGTACATCTGGGAGCAGGGGGCCGGGGTGATCGTCCTGGGTGCCGGGGGGGCCGCCCGCGCCGCCGTGCACGCCCTGATCCGCGCCCAGCAGAACGTGACGGTCGTGAACCGCACCCTGGAACGCGCGCAGGCCATCGCCGCCGACTGGCACGACCCGGACGCCGACGTTCAGGTGACGGCCCTGCCCGCCCACGCGGCCCCGTGGGAGTCGGCGGCGCTCGTCGTGAACGCCAGCAGCGCCGGCCTGAACGACCCGGACCAGACGCCGCTGGACGCCGCGTTCCTGACCCGCCTGCCCGCCGGGACGCTCGTGTACGACATGGTCTATAAACCCGCCGAGACCCGCCTGATGCGCGAGGCCCGCGCCGCCGGCCTGAGCGCCCACAACGGCCTGGGCATGCTGGCCCACCAGGCCCGGCTGGCCTTCCACGCCTGGACCGGCGCGGACGTCCCCGTGCGCGTGTTCCTCGACGCGCTGACCCGCGCCGGCGCCCCGGCCGCCGCGCAGGGGCAGGACACTTGATTCCCCGGCGCGTCCTGGGCCAGCGGGCGCCCGTCACGGTCCTGATCCTGGTCGCAGCGCTCGCCCTGGCCGCCGCGCTGGTCATCAACGCCTTCGTGCACGCGCAGCAGCGGAGCCGCTTCGAGCGAGAGGCGACCGTGTACGCGCAGGCCCTGCGTGACCGACTGTCCGTGTACGAGCGGCTGCTGTACACCGTCCGCGCTTCCTGGGAAGCGCAGGGCCCTGCGCGGGACGAGGCGGCCTTCGCGCGCTTCGTGGACGGCATCGACCTCGCGCGCCGCTACCCCGGCGTTCAGGCGGTCGGGTTCGGACAGCGGATCACGCCGGACCGCAGCGCCGCGCTCGAAGCGCAGCTGCGCAGCAGCGTCGGGCGGCCCGTCACGGTGCGCCCGGCGACGACCCGGCAGCCCGAGCGGGTCGTCATCTCGCTGATCGCGCCGCTGAACAGCATGAACGTGGACGCGCTGGGCTTCGACCTGAACAGCGAACCCATCCGCCGCGCCGCCCTGCAGAACGCCCGCCAGCGCGGGAGTGCCCAGGCGACCGCCCTGCTGCGCCTGTTGCAGCGCGGCGACAGTGGCGAGCTGCTGCCCGGCTTCCTGATGACCCTGCCGGTCTGGCGAGACGGGGGCACCGGCGACCTGCTGGGTTACCTGTACCTCGCCGTGCGGGCGGATCAGTTTGTGGAGGACCTGGCGCCCCTGCAGGGCGTCCTGCCCCTGCGCGCCCAGGTGCTGCTGGGAGACGCGCCGCTGCAGCCCGGCGCCCCGGACCTGCAGGGCCTGAGTTTCCGTTACACCACCCGCCTCGACACGGCCGGGCAGCAGTGGACCATGCACTTCGGCGCGGACAGCTCCTTCGCCCGCGACCTGGGCGCCCTGATCCCCCTGCTGGTGGTGCTGCTGGGCCTCGGCACGGCCGGCATGGCCTTCTTGCTGGTCAAGGCGCAGGTGGACGCCCGCACCCGCGCCGAACGCCTGAACGTCTCGCTGGCCGAAGCCCGCGTCCGGCAGGAACAGGCCCGCGCGGAATTCGAGGCGATCTTCCAGTCCATGCAGGACGCCGCCGCCTTCACCGACGACAGCGGCCGCATCCGCATGGTGAACCGCGCCCTGACCGAGCAGTTCCGCGCCGACCCGAACGACCTGAACGGCCGCCTGCTGGGCACCCTGCACCTCGACCGGCGGCTGGACAACCGCCTGACCTTCCAGACGCTGACCACCACCCTGGAACGCCTGGACGGCAGCGTCTTCCAGGGCGAGGCGCAGCGCGGCGAGGTGCGCGGCCAGAGCGGCGAACTGCTGGGCCTGCTGGAGGTCGTGCGGGACGTCACGGACCGCGTGCGGGCCGAGCGGGCCGTGCAGGCCGGGGAACGCCGCTCCCGCGGGGTGCTCGACGCCATCCCGCACATGATCAGCGTGGGCCGTCCGGACGGCACCGTCACCTTCACGAACGGGCAGTTCAGCGCCCGCCTGGGCAGCGCGGGCCTGAGCGGCTTCCTCGACCCGGTCGGCCGGGCCACGTACGGGCAGATGTGGCGCGAGGCGACCGCCGGGGGCGAGGGCGCCCAGTGCGAGGTGCAGCTGCACCTGCCCGGCGGACCGCGCTGGGTGGTCGTGAAGGTCGTGCCGCTGCGCGACGAGCGCGGCGAGATCAGCGAGTGGGTCACGAGCGCCACCGACATTCACGACCGCGTGACCGCCGAGCGGCTCGCGCAGCGCAACGAGGAACGCTACCGCGGCGTGATCGAGGGCATGCCGCAGATCGTGTGGCTGACCGACCCGAAAGGCCAGCCCGTGTACTTCAACCGCCGCTGGAGCGAGTTCGTCGGAGCGGAACACGCCCAGAGCGGCTTCCTGAACCTGCTGCACCCGGAAGACCGCGACGACTACCAGCGCCGCTGGGCCGACGCCCTGCGCTCGGCGCGGCCCTTCGAGTCCGAACATCGCCTGCGCCGCGAGGACGGCCAGTACCGCACCTTCGTCACGCGCGGCCTGCCGGTCCGGGACGCCACGGGCCGCGTGCTGGAATGGGTGGGCACCAGCACCGACGTGGACGATTCCGTGTACGCCGAGAACGCCGCGCGCCTGCTGGCCGACGTGACCGAGCAGCTCACCGCCCGCAGCGCCGACGCCGCCCCGCTGCGCCACGACCGCTACCGCGCCGCGCTGGCCCTGCTGCCCAGCCGTTTCGCGGACAGCGCCGCGCTCTGGAGCGTGCAGCCCACCAGCCTGCTCGCGGTGTCCTCCCCGGCCGCCACCTGGCACGCCGCGGCCTTCCAGGTCGTGGCCGGTCAGGCCATCGAGCGGGTCCTGGCCACCGAGGACCCGGTGTTCATCGACTCGGACCCGGCGCTGCACCGCGTGAACGCCACCGGCGCGCTCTTCTATCCGCTCGTCGGGCGGGACGGGGCGCTCGTGGGCGTGCTGGGCCTGCTGTACCGGCAGGCGCTCACGAACCGCGACCAGGACCTCGCGCAGGACCTCGCGCAGCGCTTCGCCTCCGCGCTCGGCAACGACCTGCTGCAGGAGCGGGTGAATGCCGCGCAGGCGGACCTGCAGGCCCTGAACCAGTCGCTGGAGGACCGCGTGCAGCGCCGCACCCTGGAACTCGAGGCGGCCAACCGGGAACTGGAGGCCTTCAGTTACAGCGTCAGCCACGACCTGCGCACGCCGCTGCGGCACATCGTGGGGTTCGGCGAACTGCTGCACAAGGAAACCGGCGAGCACCTCAGCGGCAAGGGGCAGCGCTACCTGAAGGTCATCACCGACTCGGCCGGGCGCATGAGCCAGCTGATCGACGACCTGCTGGCCTTCTCCCGCATGGGACGCCAGGAACTCAGGCGCGTGCCCGTGAACCTGCGCGCGCTGGCGGAGTCAAGCTGGCGCGGCCTGGAACCCGACCGGGCCGGGCGGCACATCACGCTGCACCTGCCCGACGACCTGCCGACCGTCCCGGCCGACGAGGGACTCCTTGGCCTGGTCTTCACGAACCTGCTGAGTAACGCCATCAAGTACTCGCGCGGCCGCGCCGACGCTGACGTGTGGATCAGCGCCGAACAGCATGAGGACTCGGTGACGGTCACCGTCCGCGACAACGGCGTGGGCTTCGATCCGCGTTACGTGGATAAACTGTTCGGTGTGTTTCAGCGTCTCCACCGCGCCGATGAGTTCGAGGGCATCGGCATAGGCCTCGCCAACGTGCGAAGAATCGTCACGCGTCACGGGGGACAGGTGAGTGCCGACGCCGTTCCCGGCCAGGGCGCCACCTTCACCGTCACGCTGCCCACCACCCCGGAGGACCTGTGACCCACCCCGCCACCCAGGGCGTCCCCGGCGAGGGCGAAGCCCTGCGAATCCTGCACCTGGAAGACAGCGAACTCGACCACGAGCTCGTCACCATGCACGTCGAGACCGACCTGCCCTGGCCGGTCGAGATCACCCGGGTCGAGGACGAACCGGGCTTCCTGGACGCCCTGAGCAGCTCGCCCCCGCACCTGATCCTCAGCGACTTCGCGCTTCCCAGCTACGACGGCCTGAGCGCCTACCGCGCCGCGCACCAGCGCCTGCCGAAGGTGCCGTTCATCATCGTGACCGGCGCGATGGGCGAGGAGACCGCCGTGGACACCCTGCGCGAGGGCGTCACCGACTACATCCTCAAGCAGCGCCTCGAGCGGCTGGCGCCCAGCATCCGCCGCGCCATCGCCGAGGTCGAGTCCCGCATCCGCCGTGAACGCGCCGAGCAGGAAATCCGGCAGCTGAACCTCTCGCTGCAGGCCCGCCTGGAGGAAGTCGAGCGGCTACGCAACACCGCCGAACGCCAGAGCCAGCGCCTGGAAATCCAGGCCAAACAGCTCGAGGAAGCCCTGAACCTCCAGAAGACCTTCCTGGCCGAAACCAGCCACGAACTCCGCACCCCGCTGACCGCCCTGCACGGCTACCTGCGCCGCGCCGAACGCGAGGCCGGGGGCAGCCAGACCCTGCTCGACGCGCAGCGCGTCGCGGAGAACATGACCCGCCTCGTGAACGACCTGCTGCAACTCTCACGCGGCGAACTCGTGCAGAGCATCGAGATGCACTTCATGAACCTCGGGCAGCTGCTACGGCAGGTGGGTCGCGACTACGGCGTGAAAGCCCCGGACGGGGTCTTCGAGATCGTCGGCGACCCCGGCCGCCTGAACCAGGTGTTCATCAACCTCGTCACGAACGCCATCCGCGTGACCGGCAGTCCCGACAAGGTCGCCCTGGAGATCTCCCCACGCCCCGGCGAACTGGAAGTCCGGGTGGTCGACCACGGGCCCGGCGTGCCGGACGCCGTCAAGCCGCGCATCTTCGACAAGTTCTACCGCGGCAAGGAGGCCGGGTCCGCCGGCCTGGGCCTGACCATCGCGCAGCAGGTCGTGACCGCGCACGGCGGCACCATCGACGTGGTCGACACGCCCGGCGGCGGCGCCACCTTCCGCGTGCGCCTGCCGCTGCCCGAGGAGGACGACGAGACCGGCGGGGACCTCGAACCGTCTGTCGATCCGGACGACGCGGCAGATGCCCGGACAGGGAACACTCCGGACGCCCCGGGCGCGCTAGCGTGAGCGGCATGAAGAAGACCCTGAACGTCACCTGGCTCGGAGAACAGCGGTACCTGGGCGTCAGCGAGAGCGGCCACCAGCTGCTGATCGACAACAGCCCCACCAAGGTGGGCGTCTCGCCCATGGAGGCCCTGCTGGGCGCGCTCGCCACCTGCACCGCCTACGACGTGGTCGAGATCATGAAAAAGCGCCGCACGCCGCTGGCCTCGTACCGCATCGAGGTCGAGGGCGAGCGGGCCGACACCGACCCGAAACGCTACACGCACATCACGGTGCGTCACATCGCCAGCGGTGAGGGCGTCACCGACGAGGCGCTCGGCAAGGCCGCGCACCTCAGCCACGAGAAGTACTGCTCGGTCGCCGCGACCCTGAACAGCGAGATCACCGTCGAAACCCGCGTGGAGTGATACGGACTCCGATTGAATGGCTTTGTAAGCCATTCAATCGGAGTCCGTATCAGGGTTGCTGGGCGTCGCTGCCGGCCGCCCTGGCCGCCGCAGCCGCCCGCTGCGCCCGGACCTTGTACACCCGGTGCATCTCCTCGAGTTCCCCGGTGCAGGGTTGCTGCGCGCTGAGCGGCAGGGCGCTGCCCTTCTCGTCCAGGGTCACGCACCAGCGGGCGGCGAACATCTTCTTCACGGCCTTCAGCGCCGGCCCGGAACCCTCGCCGCCGTTCTGGAAGAACGCCACGACCGCGAAGTTCGGACTGGACAGCGGCCCGTACCCCTCGTACCACGCGTGCGTGTACGCGTACCCGCCCCGGCGGCTCAGGCCGTTCTCGGCGGTGCCGGTCTTCCCGCCGGTCCGCACCGGGAACAGCAGCGGGCCGATCTCGTGGCGTGCCGTGCCGGTCGGGATGCTGGTCGTCCAGGTCATGCCTTCCTTGACCAGATCGAAGGCGGCGGTGTTCCCGTTGTGGACCACGTCCACGGCTGGTTTGCGCGGGACTGGCGTGCCGTTCACGGCCTTCAGGACCGTCAGTGGGCGCTTCTGCCCGCCGCTGATGATGGTGGACATCACGGATACCACCTGCGCGGGCGTGACCAGCACGTCTCCCTGACCGATGCTCATGTTCAGGCCGAAGCCCGGGTACCACGGTGCCTGCGGATTGGTGTAGTCGTCGGCGTCGACGAGCAGGCCGGTCTTTTCACCGACCAGTTCCACGCCCGTCTCGCTGTTGTACCCCAGTTCCGTCAGGCGGGACTTGAGCTGCCGCGCGTACGCCACCGGACCGACCCGCGCCGCCGAATCGTAGTACCAGGGGTTGCAGGAGAACGCGATGGCCTTGCGCCCGTCCACCGGCCCCAGGTTGTAGTGCGCCCAGTTGTTGAAGCGCGCCCGCCCGTAGAAGTACGACGGCACGCAACTGGTCGTGAAGTTGCCCCACTTCTCCACGTACATCAGGGTCGTGGCGATCTTGAACACGCTGCCCGGGTTGTATGCCTGCACCACGCGGTTGGTGGTGACGGCGTCCAGCTCGGCCAGTGGCCGGTTCGGGTCGAACGCCCAGTTCTTGGCCTTCGGGTCCGGGCTGGGCACCCGCGAGAACCAGTTCGGGTCGTACGCGGGACTGCTGGCCATGGCCAGCACCTCGTTCGTGCGCGGGTCAATGGCGATCACCGCGCCGCGCGTGTACGGCTCGGCGGGTTTGCCGTACTTCGCGCGGCCCCGGTTCACGTCGGCCAGCCCCTCGCGCAGCGCCCGTTCGGCCGTCCGCTGCAGGGTGGAATCGATGGTCAGGGTCAGGTCCTGGCCCTTCTGTCCGGGCGTGATGATCCGCTCGGTCTGCGGTTTGCCGCCCGCCGTGACCTCCCGGCGTTTCAGGCCGTTCCTGCCCTGCAGGGTCTTCTGCTGGCTGTACTCCAGGCCGCTGCGGCCCACCAGGTCGCCCAGGGTGTAGCCGTCCTCCTCGACCTGTTTCTGGCTGGCTTCCTGCACGTACCCCAGCAGGTGCGCGGCCATCTTGCCCTGCGGGTACACCCGTTCGAGCCGTTCGCGCAGTTCCAGGCTGGGGACCAGCACGGTGTACTCGTAGATCGCGGAGAGCTTCTCCTGCGGAATGTTCCGCGCCAGGACCGTCTCGGCCTCGCGCTGCCGGTCCGGTTCGCGCGGCTGCCCGTCGTCCAGCACGTCCGCCTTGATGCCCGCGAGGTACACGATCTTGTCCCAGGAGGGAATCGCCTGCGCCGGATCGCTGGGATCGCGCCGGCCCGTGTACACCAGGTCCACTGCCAGGCGGTTGGTGGCGAGCAGCACGCCGTCACGCGTGCGGATCTCGCCGCGCAGCGCCGGGATGACCTCATCACGCTGGTAGTTGCTGGCCGAGCGCACCGCGTACTGGTCGTACTGCACGACCTGCAACTGGTACAGCCGGCCCCCCAGTGCCAGCAGTCCCACGCTGAAGGCCAGCGCCGACCACTTCACGCGGGTGGCGCCCTCGTGCGTGGCGCGGGCGCCCCGGCCGCGCGCCCCGGCCCGTCGACGCAGCCGGTCCCGGCGGTCCATGGCCGCTCCGGCGCGGCTCACGCGAGGTGCTCCTCGGGTCCGCTGCGCGACCCGAAGGTCCACGACACCAGCCGGTCCCACAGCGGGTACAGCAGCAGCGTCCCCGCGAAGACCAGCGGGACCGTGGTGCGCAGCAGGTCGGCGGTGATCAGGTCCGCGCGCAGCCAGTAGTTCAGGATCAGGAACGTGAACCACTCGCCCAGCACGGCCATCAGGACCGTCAGCAGCGACTGGAACAGCCCGGAATCTGCCACGTAGCGGCGCACCAGCAGCGTGAACAGCGCCCCTCCCGCCACACCTGCCGCGTGCAGACCCAGCGTGCCGCTGCCCAGCAGGTCCTGGCCCAGGCCCACGCCGTACGCGGCCAGCACCGCCCAGGGAGGCGGGAGGCGCCAGACCAGCGCGGCGCCGGTCAGCAGGAACAGGTCCGGTGCGGGAATCCCGGCAGCGTCCGACAGGCGCGACAGGATTCCCTGCGCGGCGGTCAGCAGGGCCGCGTACACGATCAGTTTCACCCAGCGCAGCGGGCCGCGCGGGGCAGGGTAGATGCTTCTCATACGGTCTCCGGAGCGGGACGGGACGCCCCCGCAGGTGGCGGCCCCCGGCGCCCGCCGCACTCATGGCCGCCGGCACGCGTGGACGGCGGCCGCGTCACAGGCCCTCCAGCAGCGTGACGTCCTCGATCACGCCGACGTCCACGCTGGGTTTCACGATCACGGTGCGGCTGATGTCGTTCGGGCCGAGCGGCATGACCTTCTCGACCGTTCCCACCCGGATCCCGACCGGGAACACCCCGCCCAGACTGTTCGTGACCAGCACGTCCCCCACCCTGATCGGCACGCTGCGCGAGAACTCGGCGCGCAGCCGGTCCGGCGGCACACCCCGCGCCAGGCCCCGTCCGCCGCGGTTGCCCTGCAGCGTGACCCCGACGCTGCTTTCCGGATCGACCAGCGCCACGACCGTCGAGCGGTGCTCGGAGACCTCCGCGATCTGACCGACCAGGCCGCCCGGCACCGTGACCGGCATGCGCAGCCGCACGCCGTCCGCCGAGCCGCGGTTCAGGTCCAGTCGCGCCAGCAGCGGACTGGGGTCCACCGCGATGACCTGCGCGATCCCCAGGGCGTTCGGGGCCTGCGTGGTCGTGATGTTCATCACCTGCCTCAGGCGCGACACCTCGCGCTGCAGCAGTTCGTTCTGCTGGCGCAGCAGGTCGTTCTGCTTCCCGAGGGCTCCCACCTCGCGCGAGAGTTCCCGTTCGTGCACCAGGGTCACGTAGGCCCGGCGGACGTTGTCGGCGGTCACGACCGACGCCCGCGTGATGGGCGCCGTCCACGCCCGCCACGCCGAAGGCGCCACCACCTGAAAGCGGGTGGTGACCATGCTCAGCCCCAGCAGGCCCAGCGTGACCAGCAGGAGTCTGCGGCCCTCGCTCACGCCCCGGCGGCCCCCGCGGCGCTGCCCAGGCTGCCCCAGACCGGCACGCCGCAGCCGCGCAGCAGCCGGATCACGACCGACAGCGGAAAGCCCACCACGTTCGAGTACTCGCCGTCCAGCCGCTCGACCAGCGCCATGCCCAGGCCCTGGACGCCGTACCCGCCGGCCTTGTCCAGGCCCTCGCCCGTCGCGGCGTAATGCGCGATCTCGGCGTCGTCCAGCGTGCGGAAGGTCACGCGGGTGCGGGCCACCTCGACCGATTCGGCCGCGCCGCGCAGGGCCGCCACGCCGGTGTACACGTCGTGCGTGCGGCCCGACAGCCGGCGCAGGAACGCCTCGTTCTCGGCGGCCGTGGCGGGCTTGGCCAGCAGGTCCGCGCCCACCGCGACCACCGTGTCGGCCGCCAGCACCACCGCGTCCGGGTGCGCGCGCGCCACCGAGCGGCCCTTCAGGAGCGCGAGCTCCGCCGCCAGCGCGTGCGGGTCGCTCTGGCTGCTGTCCTCGTCCTCGCCGCTGACGATCACCTCGAAGGTCACGCCCAGGCCGCCCAGCAGCTCACGCCGCCGGGGACTGCCGGACGCCAGCACCACCCGCGGCGCGGTCACTGCCGCGCCGTGTGCACTGCCGGCCACCTAGTACCCCTCGCCGCTCTGTTCGCCTGCCACGAGTGCCACGCCGCCCGACGTGCCCAGGCGCGTCGCGCCGGCCTCGATCATGTCCAGCGCGTCCTGGGCGCTGCGCACGCCGCCCGCCGCCTTGATCTGCGCGCGGCCCGCGATGACCTGCGCCATCAGGCGCACGTCGTCCAGGGTCGCGCCGCCCGTGCCGAAGCCCGTGCTGGTCTTCACGAAGTCCGCGCCGCCCAGCACGGCCGCCTCGGTCGCGCCGCGCTTCTGCTCCTCGTTCAGGTAGCAGGTCTCGATGATCACCTTCAGCACCGAGTCCGGAATGGCGCGGCGCACCGCGCGCACGTCGGCCTGCACGGCGTCCCAGTCGTTCGCCAGGGCCGCGCCGATGTGGATCACCATGTCCACCTCGTCCGCGCCGGCCTCGACGCTCAGGCGGGCCTCCACGGCCTTCTGGTCCGGGCTGACCGCCCCCAGCGGGAAGCCGCACACGGTCGCGACCTTCACGCCGCTGCCTTCCAGCTCGGCCTTCGCCAGCGGGATGAACACCGGGTTGATGCACACGGCGTAGAACGAATGCTCACGGGCCTCGGCGCACAATTTCTGAATATCGCCAGCGGTGGCGGTGGGTTTAAGCAGGGTATGGTCAATGTACGGCGCAAGCTTCACGCCCCTAGCATACGCAGTGAAGGCTAAGAAGATTGAACGCCGTGCGCCGCCCCCGCCTCCCGACAGCGCCGCGCTGCCGCCGGCCGCCCGCTCCGGCGCCGCACACGCTACCCTGTGAACGCCATGACCGAACCCAACACCCCGCCGCAGGTCGGCCAGCCGTTCCCCACCTTCGCCCTGCCCGACGCCCAGGGCCACACCCACACCCTGAGCGACTACGCCGGGAAGTACGTCGTGCTGTACGTGTACCCCAAGGACGACACGCCCGGCTGCACGAAGGAAGCCTGCGACTTCCGGGACAACGCCACCCTGAAGGCGCACGGGGCCGCCATTCTGGGCGTCAGCGCCGACGACGCCGGCAGCCACGCCCGCTTCGCGGAGAAGTACTCGCTGCCCTTCCCGCTCCTGAGTGACGACGGCGCCGCCTTCCTGCGCCAGGTCGGGTCGTACGGCACCAAGAACATGTACGGCAAGGTCACCGAGGGCATCAAACGCCAGACCTTCCTGATCGCCCCGGACGGCACCCTGGTGAAATCCTGGCTGGCCGTGAAGGTCGACGGGCACGCCGACCACGTGGCCGCCGCCATCGAGAAACACCGCGCGCAGGGGGCCGCATGACCACCGACCTGGAAGCCCTGAAAAAGGAGGCCGCCATCCGCGCCGTCGCCCTGGTCGGCAGCGGCATGCGCGTGGGCCTGGGCACCGGCAGCACCGCGAAGTACGCCATCGAGGAGATCGGCCGCCGCCTGGGCAGCGGTGAACTGAGCGGCGTGACCGGCGTCGCCACCAGCGAGGCCAGCGACGCCCTGGCCCGGCAGGTCGGCATTCCCGTCGAGCCGCTCGACCCGCGCCCGCTGGACATCGCCATCGACGGCGCCGACGAGATCGACCCGGCCCTGAACCTGATCAAGGGCCTGGGCGGGGCGCTGCTGCGCGAGAAACTCACCGAGGTGCAGGCCCGGCAGCTCGTGATCATCGCGGACCACACCAAACTCGTGACCCGCATCGGCGAGAAGGCCCCGCTGCCCATCGAGATCGCCCGCTTCGGCTTCCTGAGCACCATCGAACGCCTGCGTGCCGTGCTGCCCGCCGGCCGCCTGCGCCAGAACGGCGCGCAACCCTACGTGACCGACAACGGCAACCTGATCTTCGACGCGCAGATCCCCGAGGGGCACGACATCCACGCGCTGGAACGGCAGCTGAAAGGCACCCTGGGCGTGATCGACACCGGCCTGTTCCTGGGCATGGCACAGGTGGCGTTCGTCGCCGCGCCGGACGGCGTGCAGGAACTCCGCCCCCAGTAACGGCCTACAGGCAGGAGACAGGAAGGGAGGCCCCGGCGACCGAAGTCCGGGGCCTCCCTTCCTGCGATGTGTCCCTGCCGCGAACAGGGGAGAGCCGCGCCCCCCCGACGCCCCGGATCATACGGATTCCGTTTGTTTCGCCAACAATCCGGAACTTCACCGGATTGCCGGCTCCACGTCCGGAACCCGTTTCTCTCCTACTCGCATCCGCTCGGATTGAACGGCTTTGTAAGCCATTCAATCGGAGTCCGTATCAGTCCAGGCGGGCCAGCTGCGCGTCGAACGCCGCCTCCTCGCGGGTGGGCAGGTCACAGGTGCGGTTCACGCACACGAAGCCCAGGCCCCCGCCGGGCCGGGCCTCCAGCACCGGCAGGTCACCGCCCGCTACCGTGAAGGCCAGCGCCGTGAACGGCAGCGCGTGACGGGCCGCGACCGCCTCCAGCGGCGCCCGCTCCGGCGGCGTGCCGATGATGGCGACCTCGGTGTGCGGCGCGTGCAGGAACGCGGCGGCCTGCCACAGCCCCCCGAAGCCGCCGGGGGCGGCCAGCATGTCGTCACGGAAGCTCTGCACGGCACGCCGCGCCGTGTCCTCGGCGCCGGGCAGCGCGAAGTAACGGTCCATCCACAGGGCCAGCAGCGCCCCGGCGGCGTTGTCGCTGATCACGGCGCTGTCGAAGCCCTGCGCCTGCCGGGTCAGCAGCGCCTCGGCCCGGCCGCCGGACGCCATGAACACGCCCGCCTCCGCGTTCCAGAAGTCCCGCTGCACGATCTGCCACAGCTCGCGCGCCCGGTGCAGGTCGGCGGGATCGCCGCCCGCCTGGAACAGCGCGACCAGTCCCAGCGCGTACAGCGCGTGGTCCTCCATCAGGCCCTCCACCCGCGCCTGGGCGCCACTCCAGGTGTGGCGCAGCGTGCCGTCCGGCAGTTGCAGGTGCGTGCGCACGAAGTCGGCGTTGCGGCGCGCGATGTGCAGGTACGCGGGCTCGCGCAGGATGCGGGCCGCGTCCGCGAAGGCCGCCAGCGCCAGCCCATTCCAGGAGGTCAGGACCTTGTCGTCCGTGCCGGGCTGCGTCCGCGCCTGCCGCGCCGCCAGCAGCCGCGCCTTCAGGCCGTCCAGGCGGGCCTGCACCTCCGCCTCCGGCTGGCCCAGTTCGGCCGCCAGGTCCGGCACGGGCGCAGCCACGAACGGCACGGAGCGCCGCCCGAACGAGCGCTGGTGCGGGTCCTCGAAGTTCCCGGGGTCCGTGATGCCCAGGTACCGCGCGATCAGCGCCGCGTCCTCGTGGTCCGGCCCGCCCACCAGCGCGGCCTGCACCTCGGCGGGCGTCCAGGTGAAGGTCAGGCCCTCCACGCCGCCGTCCGGGGTGGGCGTGTCGGCGTCCTGCGCGCTGTAGAACCCGCCGTCCGGTGACAGCATCTCGCGGCGCAGGTACGCCAGCGTGCCGCGCGCCGCCCGCGCGAACGTCCCGTCGCCGCTCACCTGATACGCGCGCAGCAGCGTGCGCGTCAGCTGCGCGTTGTCGTACAGCATCTTCTCGAAGTGCGGCACCCGCCACGCATCATCCACGCTGTAGCGGTGAAAGCCGCCGCCCAGCTGATCGTGCAGGCCGCCCGCCAGCATCCGCCGCAGCGTGTGCAGCGCCATCAGTCGCCCGTCCGGGCGGGTCAGCAGGAAATCCAGCGTGGTCGGCGCCGGGAATTTCGGCGCCCCGCCGAAGCCCCCCCGGTCCGCGTCGAAGGTGCGGCGCAGGTTCGCCACTCCCCGCTCCAGCAACTCCGGCCCGAACGATCCCACGGACGGGCGGGGCTGGGCGGCCTCGCGCACGTGCGCGGTCAGCGCCTGCGCGTTCCCCAGCAGCTTGTCGCGTTCCTCACGCCAGGCGCGTTCCACGCTGCCCATGACCCGCATGAAACTCGGCAGGCCGTGCCCGTCCTGCGGCGGGAAGTACGTCCCGGCGTAGAACGGTTCGCCCGACGCGGTCAGGAACACCGTCATGGGCCACCCACCCTGCCCGGTCAGCGCCTGCGTGGCCGCCATGTACACCGCGTCCACGTCCGGGCGTTCCTCGCGGTCCACCTTCACGTTCACGAAGTGCCGGTTCATGAACGCCGCCGTCGCCTCGTCCTCGAAACTCTCGTGCGCCATCACGTGACACCAGTGGCAGGTCGAGTACCCCACCGACAGCAGCACCGGCACCCCGCGCCGCGCCGCCTCCGCGAACGCCTCCTCGCCCCACGGCCACCAGTCCACCGGGTTGCCGGCATGCTGAGCGAGGTACGGACTGCTTTCCCGGGCAAGTCGGTTCATGCCCCCACCCTAGAGCACCGGCCCCGGCCCGCACCGCAACCGGCGGACGACCCGCCGGGCAGGGCCGGAAACGGCGACCCGGCGGCGGAACAACATGAATGCCGCGCCGCGTAGACCTCAGCCGTCACAGGCGGCACACTGGGGCGCATGGCCCAGCCCCCCAGCGCGACCCTCCCCGACCCTGACCGGTTCCAGACCCCCATCCGGATTCGCGCCGGGTTCCGCCTGACCTTCGACGTGCCGTACCCCACCCCCATGCTGTTCGTCGTGCAGCCCAGCGACCGCCTGCAGCCCACCGGCACCCGCCAGCGCATCCTCGACCAGCGGTCCCTCGGTGCCACTGGCCTGCACACCTACACCGACACGCACGGCAACACCGTCTGGCGCGCCCTGGCGCCCGCCGGGACCTTCACGGTCGGGCACGACCTGATCGCCCGCATCACCCGCCACGCCGACCCCATCCTGCCGGCCCTGCCGAAAACGCCGGTCGAGGCCCTGCCGGACGACACCATCACGTACCTGCTGCCCAGCCGCTACGTGGACAGCGACCTGATCAGCGACGACGCCTGGGCACGTTTCGGGCACATCCAGGGCGGCTGGGCGACCGTGCAGGCCATCTGCGACCACCTGCACAGCGAATGCGTGTACGGCGCCGGCAGCACCAGCAGCACCACCGCCAGTCAGGCGCTCGGCAGCGGCCGCGCCGTGTGCCGGGACTTCGCGCACATGGGCGTCGCGTACTGCCGCGCCCTGAACATCCCCGCCCGCTACGTCTGCGGGTATCTGCCCGACATCGACATCAAGCCCGACCCGGTCCCCATGGACTTCCACGCGTGGTTCGAGGCGTTCCTGGACGGCCAGTGGCGCACCTTCGACGCGCGGCACAACCGCCCACGCGCGGGCCGCGTGGTGATCGCGCAGGGCCGCGACGCCTCGGACGTGGCCTTCACCACCACCTTCGGCAACGCCCGCCTGACCAGCATGACCGTCTGGGCCGACGAGGCCCCGGACAGCATGACCCTGGACGACCCGCCCAACCCGCGCGTGTTCTGAACCCTGGCCGCCGACCGGACCGCAGGGGGGCCGCCCACTGGTAAACTCCCAGGTTATGGACCTCAAGGCTCAACTCAAACAGGCGGTCGAGACGGCCGCCGCTGCCCTCGGCGCGCCGCTCGACGTGGCGATCCAGGAGACACCCGCCACCAAACCCGGCGATTACGGCACGCCCGCCGCGTTCCAGATCGCCAAGGCGATCGGCGGCAACCCCGCGCAGGTCGCGCAGCAGCTCGCGCAGACGGTCGTGCTGCCCGCCGGGATCAGCCGCGTGGAGGCCGCCGGGCCGTTCCTGAACTTCTTCGTGGACGTGGGCGCCTTCGTGCGCGGCGTGGTCGAGCAGCCCTTCGCCATGCCCGCCCTGGGCGGCAAGGTCGTGATCGAGCACACCAGCGTCAACCCGAACAAGGAACTGCACGTGGGGCACCTGCGCAACGTGGTGCTGGGCGACTCCATGGCCCGCATCTTCCGCGCGGCCGGCCACACGGTCGAGGTGCAGAATTACATCGACGACACCGGCCGTCAGGCCGCCGAGAGCCTGTTCGCCGCCGCGCACTACGGCCTGACCTGGGACGGCATCCAGAAGTACGACCACTGGATGGGCGAAGGCTACGTGCGCCTGAACGCCGACCCCGCCAAGGCCGAACTGGAAAGCGGCATCACGGCCATCATGCACCGCCTGGAAGCCGGTGAGCTGCGCGGCGAGGTCGAGAAGATCGTCCACGCGCACCTCCAGACCTGCTTCCGCCTGGGCGCCCGCTACGACCTGCTCGCCTGGGAGTCCGACGTGGTCGGCAGCGGCTTCCTCGGGCACGGCCTGAACATCCTGGAGGGCAGCCCCTACACCAGCCACCCCACCGAGGGCAAGTTCGCCGGGGCGTTCGTGATGGACGTCTCCGCCTTCATGCCCAACCTGGAGGAATCGAACGTCGTGCTGCGCCGCAGCGACGGCACCGCCATGTACGTCGCCAAGGACGTGGGCTACCAGTTCTGGAAGTTCGGGCTGTTCGAGGGCATGAAATTCAAGCCCTTCACCACCGACCCCGAGGGAAACACCATCTGGACCAGCGCCCCCGACGGCCAGCCCGACACGGAAGGCCGCTTCGGGCACGCGCAGGAAGTCATCAACGTGATCGACTCCCGCCAGGAACACCCGCAGAAGATCGTCAAGGCGTCCCTGGGCGTGGCGGGCGAGACCGAGAAGGAAGCCCGCTCCATTCACCTGTCGTACGCCTTCGTGACCCTCGAAGGGCAGACCATCAGCGGCCGCAAGGGCGTGACCGTCAGCGCCGACGCCGCCATGGACGAGGCGCAGACCCGCGCCCTGGCGGCCCTCGCGGAACTCAACCCGGCCCTCGCCGCCCGCGACGACGCCGCCGAGATCGCCCGCCGCATCGGCATCGGCGCCATCCGCTTCGCGATGCTGAAGGCCGAACCCACCCGCAAGATCGACTTCCGCTGGGAGCAGGCCCTCGCCCTGAACGGCGACACCGCCCCCTACGTGCAGTACGCCGCCGTCCGCGCCGCGAACATCCTGCGCAAGGGCGCCGAGGCCGGATACGCCACCGACGGCACCGGCGCCGCCTGGGACGCCCTGCCCGACATCGACCTCGCGCTCGCCAAGACGGTCGCGAAACTCCCGGAAATCGTCGCGCAGAGTGTCCGCGCGCACTCCCCGCACGTGGTCGCGCAGTACGCGCTGGACCTCGCCACCGCCTTCAACGCCTGGTACAACGCCAGGGACAAGCAGGGCAAGCCCGCCACGAACGTCCTCGCCAGCCCCGAGGGCCTGCGTGAAGCCCGCCTCGCCCTGGTCGCCCGCCTGCGCGTGGCCTTCGAGGAAACCCTGGCCCTGATCGGCATCGAGATTCCCGCCGCGATGTGATCCGGACTCCGGTTGAACGGCCTGCAAAAGCCGTTCAATCCGAGCGGACTCGGGCGGGATGGTTTTCAGGGACCACGCCACCCTGCAGAGATGAGCTGGGCGGCCCCGCGCAGAACCGGGGCCGCCCAGCTGCTTTCAGGCCGGGTTCATACGGACTCCGATTGAATGGGCTGCAAAGCCCGCTGGGTCCGAGCGAAGCGAGTGGGAGCTGGGCGGGTTCCGGACGTGGAGTCGGCAATCCGGTGAAGTTCCGGATTGTAGGCGAAACAAACGGCAGTCCGTATCAGTTCACGCGGACGCTGTTGGCGAGATTGCGCACGATCGCCTCGTTGCGGCTGTAGTCCTTGACGTTCCCGGCGATGGTCATGACCAGCATGCGGCCGCCGACGCTGGTGACCATCAGTTCGCGGCGCAGCTCGTCGCCCTGGCTGGGGGTGGTGAACACGAACTGCGCCCACGGAGAGCCGCCGAGCGTGACGAGGCTGGCCTTGAGGCTCTTGACGTTCGGCACCTGGGCGCGGATCACGCCGGGGAACTGTTCGACGAGTTTGGAGACCTCGTTCGCGGCGAGCTTGCTGGCGCGCCACTCGAAGGCGACGCTGACCTTGCGGTCCTCGGTGAGGAACACCGCGTCGGGGCGGCCGGCGGCGCTGGGGAAGGCGCTGCGGATGCCGGCGGCGCTGAGGGTCAGCAGTTTCGCGTTGGGTTCGACGGTCACGGGGACGTTGCCGAGCTTCACGGGCACGGCGACTGCGGCGCCGGCGGTGAGCAGGCTGGCGGCGAGCGTCAGGGTCAGGGAGCGGGGCTTCATGTCGTTGTCACCCTACGCGGTCCCCCACTGGACCTCATGAACTGAACATGAGGAACGTGCGGGTGGCGTCACCTGCCGGTCAGGCCAGGTCGGCGGGCGCACGGCCGTCACGTCCGCTCCAGGCCGGCCAGCAGGAACTGCGCGGCGCGCCCGCCGATCATCATGCTCGTGGCGTTGGTGTTCGCGTGAATGATGCGCGGCATGACGCTCGCGTCCCCCACCCACAGGCCCCGCGTGCCGTGCACAGCCAGCGTCCGGCTGACCACCGCGCCGTCACCGTCGCCCAGCGCGGCCGTCCCGACCGGGTGGTACAGCGTGGCGCACTCCTGCTGCACGTGGCGGCGCAGGCCCGCGTCGGTGCGCACGCCCTCGCCGGGCAGGACCTCCGCGCCGCGCAGGCCCGACAGGGGAGAGGCGGCCGCCACCTCGCGCGCCTGCCGCACCCCCGCGAGCAGGCTCTGCATGTCCCGCTCGTCCGACAGGTACGCCGGGTCGATCACCGGCGCGGCCAGCGGATCGGCGGACGCCAGCGTGATCCGCCCGCGGCTGTGCGGGTCGACCAGGACCGGCCCGACCGAGAAGTGATTGCCGGGTTCGGTCGTGTCTCCGTGATTCCGGAAGTACGCCGGGCCGAAATGAAACTGGATGTCCGGGTCGTCCGTGCGCGGGTCCAGGCCGGGCCGCGCGTGCGAGAAGGCGCTCGCCTCGGCCACGTTGCTGCTCAGGGGACCGCTGCGGTTCCAGAGGTAGCGGGCCAGCGCCTCGGCCTGTGGCACGCGGTCCAGCGAGGTCAGGCGCGAGCGGGTGATGACCGGCACCGCCAGGTGATCCTGCAGGCCGCCACCCACGCCGGGCAGGTTCACGTGCGTCTCGAGGCCGTGCCGGTCCAGTTCGGCGCGCGGCCCGACGCCCGAGAGCATCAGCAGGTGCGGGGTCTGCACCGCGCCCGCCGCGAGCAGGACCGCGCCCGCCGGGGCGTCCAGCGTGCGCCCCTGCCAGCGCAGCCGCACGCCCGCCGCGCGCCGCGTGCCGCCGCTGCCCGACCACAGGATGCGCAGCGCGTGGGCGCCGGTCAGCACCGTCAGGTTCGGGTGGTTCAGGACGGGTTTCAGGAACGCCCGGAACGCGCTGTACCGTTCGCCGCGCAGGTGGTTGCTCTCCAGCAGCGCCGCGCCCTCCAGCACTCCGTCGTTGAAGGAACTGACCAGGGGCACGCCCAGCCCCAGCGCCGCCGAGCGCACGAACGCCTCGCTCAGCGCGTGCGACCCGGCCCGCGCGCCCGCCGGCATGGGGCCGTCCGTGCCGCGCGCCGCCGACGCCTCGCCCCGGTAGGATTCCTGCGCCCGGAATTCCGGCAGCACGTCCTCCCAGGTCCAGCCCTCGCCCCAGCTGTCGAAATCCCGCCTGGAACCGCGAATCCAGATGGTCGCGTTGATGGCGCTGCTGCCGCCCAGCACCTTCCCGCGCGGCCAGTAGAACGCCCGGCCGCCCGCGTGCGCCTGCGGGGTGGTCGTCAGGTTCCAGTCCACGGCGCTGCGGAACAGTTTCGGGAACGCGCCCGGCGCGCGGATCAGCGGGTTGGTGTCCGGCCCGCCCGCCTCCAGCAGCAGCACCCGCGCTCCCGCGTCCAGCAGCCGCCGCGCCGCGACGCACCCGCCCGACCCGGCCCCCACAATGACGACATCCGCGCGCCCGCGCGACTCCAGCGAATTCGGTTTCATTTGCACCGAGTATAGACCCGCCCCCGACCCGCGCCGCCCGCCGCCCGCTACACTCCCCTGCATGAGTGGCCTGACGTTCCCCACCGGCTTCACCGCCGCCGCCATGGCGGCCGGTATCAAACCCAGCGGCAAGACCGACCTGAGCGGCGTGACCAGCCGCCGCGACTGCACCTGGGCCTTCGCGGGCACCCGCAGCACCACCGCCGCCGCGTGCGTCACCCGCAACCGCGACCTGTACGCGCACGGAGCCCCCGTCCGCGCCCTGCTGGTCAACGCCGGAAACGCGAACGCCGCCACCGGCACGCGTGGCGCCAACGACAACGCCGACATGGCCGACGCCTTCGGCAGTGTGCTGAACGTGCAACCCCAGGCAGTCCTGACCGCCAGCACCGGCATCATCGGGCACCTGCTGCCCATGGATAAGGTCCTGAGCGGCATCGAGCACCTGCCGGACGAACTCGGCAGCGCCGCCGACCCCTTCGCCGCCGCGATCATGACCACCGACACGCACCCCAAGACCGCCAGCGTCACCCTCAGCAGCGGCGCGCGTATCGTCGGCACCGCCAAGGGCAGCGGCATGATCCACCCGGACATGGCCACCATGTTCGCCTTCGCCTTCACCGACGCAGCCATCGACCAGACGGCGCTGCGTGAGGCGTTCCCCGCCATCGTGAACCGCACCTTCAACGCCGTCACCGTCGACGGCGACACCAGCACCAACGACATGGCCGTCGTCCTGTGCAACGGCGAGGCCGGCCCCGCCGACCTGACCGAATTCCTGACCGCCCTGGAAGGCGTCATGCGCGACCTCGCCCGCCAGATCGCCGCCGACGGCGAGGGCGCCACCAAACTCCTGACCGTGCAGGTCAGCGGCGCCCGCACCGAGGCCGAGGCCCTCGCCGCCGCCCGCACCTGCTGCGTCAGCCCCCTGCTGAAAAGCGCCGTGCACGGCAACGATCCCAACTGGGGCCGCGTGATCATGGCGGTGGGCCGCAGCGGCGCCGGCGTGAACATCGAGAAACTGCGCGTCAGCGTGCAGGGCCACCCCGTCTTCGGCGGCAAACCGCTCCCGTACGACGACGCGCAGGTCAGCGCCAGCATGAAAGCCGAGGAGGTCGTCTTCACCATCGACCTCGGCGTCGGCGACGCCCACGGCGAGGCCTGGGGCTGCGACCTCAGCGCCGAATACGTCAGCATCAACGCCGACTACACGACCTGAACGGAAGGCGTTCACGGTTTCTTACCCGTCACGCGGCCGGCACGGCCGCGCGGCGTAGGGTGCAGGCATGTCAGGTTCCGCTGCTCCCCTCGTCCGTGGCTCGGCGCTGGCGCGTCCGCTGGATTTCTCGTACCCGTCGAACCGCGTCGCGGCGGCCGGGAGTGCCGGGGCGGCGCTGCTGGCCCTGGCGCTCGGGCGCCCCTGGGCGCAGGCGGCAGGCGTGGGAGGAGCGGCGTTCCTGGCGTGGGCGACCGCGCGGGAACTCGACCCGGACCACCCGGTCACGGCGAACGCGGCGCTGCCGGTCGCGGCGGCCGTGGCCCTGCTGGGCGGCGCGGGTAACCCCCTGGCGGGACTGGCAGTCCTGAGCGGGCTACGCCTGATCGCAGGCACCACCGGCGAACCCGCCACGCCGGGCGATCACGCGGGCCTGCTGCTGCAGAGCCTGCTGGCCGGAGCGTCGGGTGAGCGGGCGGCGGCGCTGCTGGTCGGGGCCGCGCCGCTCCTCACGCCGGAGGCGCACAGCACCCTCCCGGCCGCCGGGGCGCTGATGCCCACCCTGCACCGACCGCCGGGGTTCTCGTGGGGGTCGGCGCTGCTGGCCGTGGCCGTCCTGCCGCTGGCCCGCACCCTGACCATGCCAGAGGAAGTCACCAGCGTCTGCGACCGCGCCTCCCGGCCCGTACGCGCCGCCGAGGTGCAACTGGCCCGCCACGCGGCCGTCATCACGTTGGGCGCCGGCCTGCTGACCCGCCGCACGCGGGGACTCGTGCCGCTGGCCGCCGCGTTGCTGACCGTCGCGGCGCGGCGCGCGGGCCAGCAGCCCTGACCCGGACGGCCGTCTGTTCCGTTCATCACCCGGCACGGCACCGGTTGGTGAACTGCACGCCCGGAATCCTCCGTACTCCCAGGTGCCTCTCTCCAAGTCGCATCTGCCTGGAGTGATACGGACTCCGATTGAATGGGCTGCAAAGACCATTCAATCCGAGCGGATGCGAGTGGGAGCTGGGCGGGTTCCGGACGTGGAGTTGGCAACCCGGTGCTGTTCCGGGTTGTTAACGAAACAAACGGAACCCGTATGAACGGTCTTTCTGACCCCCTCAATCGGAGTCCGTATGAGCAGCGCACCTTGATCCGATCTTCATGTGGCCCGCGACGTTCACGAAACGGTCAGCGTTCTGACACCCTGTCCCGGCCGTCCACTCCTACGCTGAACGCATGACCGGACTTCCCAGGCAAGTCACGCTGCTGCTCGTCACGATCCTCACGCTCGTGATGAACTACCTCAGCAACGCCCTCCCGCTCTTCGGCAACTCCAACAAGGAGGTCAGCGACGCCCTCCCGAACGCCTTCACGCCCGCCGGACTCACGTTCGCCGTGTGGGGCCCCATCTTCCTGGGCCTGCTGGTCTTCGCCGTGTACCAGGCGCTGCCCGCCCAGCGCGGCCCCCGCCATGACCGGCTGTTCTGGCCATTCCTGCTGGCCAACCTGCTGAACGTCTCGTGGCTGCTGGCCTTCCAGAGCCTCAACTTCGGCCCCAGCGTGATCATCATGCTGGCCCTGCTCGCCAGCCTCGTGTGGCTGTACCTCACGGTGCGCGGCCTGCCGCCCCGGGGTGCGGAACGCTGGACGCTCGCGCTGCCCACCTCGCTGTACCTGGGCTGGATCAGCGTCGCCACCATCGCCAACATCACGGCGTTCCTCGTGAGCGTTGGCGTGACGGGCGGCGCGCTGGGCCTCAGCGCCCCGGTCTGGTCCGCGCTGCTCGTCGTGATCGCCGCGGCCATCGGGGTGTTCTTCCTGGCGCGTTTCCATGATTACGCCTTCGCGGCCGTGCTGCTGTGGGCCTTCTACGGCGTGTACGTCGCCCGCCCGGACGCCGGCACCGTCGCCACGGGCGTCGCGGTGGCGGCCGTGACCGTTGTCCTCGGCGCACTCCTGAGCCTGCGCGGACGCCGACCCCTGATGTGACCCGGGCAGGGGGTGGGGGGGCGCGCCGGTTTCCGGTCCGCCCCCCACCTCCTGCCGGCGCAGCCGGTAGACTGCGCGTCAATGCCTGCGTCCGACACGCCCCTCGCCCTGATCGGCTACCCTGCTCCGGCCGCCCGCGCCCTGCGGGACCTGGGCCTGATCGCCGTGAACGTCCCCACCGACGACCCGCGCGCCGTGATGGACGCCTGCCGCACCCTGCACTTCACGGGCGCACTTGTCCACGACGACCAGCAGACCCACCTGCTGGACGCGGTCACGCCCGACACCACCGCCCGGCGCGTGGGCCGGGTGGACGCCGTGTCGTTCGCCGGGACCCTGCACGGCACCTTCACGCTGAGCGACGCCCTGACCGACACGCTCGAAGCCAGCGGGTACGCCACGCGCGGCGCGAGCGCCCTGATGATCGGCCTGGACGCCCATGATCTCGCGCTGGCGCTGCCACTGGCCCGGCTGGGATTCACCGAGATCGGCGTGGCAGCCGAGAGCCTCCCGGAAGCGGAAGCCGCCGCCCGCAACCTGCCCGCCGGCCTGCGCAGCTACCCGCTCAGCCGCCGCGACCCCAGCTGCCTCGCCTACGCGGAACGCGCCGACCTGATCGTCCTGACCGCCGGGCCCCTGCCGGGCAGCCTGGTACAGCCCTACCACACCCTGATCGACCTGACCGGCCGCGCCGACGCCCGCAGCAGCGGCGCCAGCACCGTCGACCTGAGCCGCCTGCCGCTCATCCGTCTCGCGCGGCAGCTCGCCCACGCCACCGGGCAGCGCTTCCACCCGGACGAACTCGAACCCGTCCTGCCGGCCCTCGGAGCCTGATACGGACTCCGATTGAATGGGCTGCAAGGCCCGCTGGGTCCGAGCGAAGCGAGTGGGAGCTGGGCGGGTTCCGGACGTGGAGTCGGCAATCCGGTGTGCAGGCGAAACAAACGGAATCCGTATGATACGGACTGCCGTCTGTTTCGTTCGCAGATCGGTGGTGTTCCGATCTGTGAACGCCACGCCCGGAGGGGCGTTTCTCTGCTGCTTGCTCTGCGGCGCTGCGCTGCGAGTCCGTATCAGACGCTCAGTTGCACGATCAGGCGTTCCAGGGCGACGCTGGCGTCCAGGCCGCGTTTCATGGCGAGGTCGGCGGCCAGGATGCGTTCCAGGTGCGTGCGGATCCTGGCTTCGTTGAGGCGGCGGGCGACTTCCAGCGCCTTCTTGGCGGGGTAGGGTTTCACGCCGAGTTTCTGCGCGGCGACCGCCTCGGTCACGCGGCCGTCCTGCTGTTGCAGGGCGACGCAACGGGCGACGAGGCTGTACTGCCAGACGACGGCGCCCATCATCTTGAAGGGGTCCTCGCCGGAGGCCAGCAGGCGGCGCAGTTGCGTGACGGCCTCGCCGGGGCGGCCGGCGGTGGCGGCGCCCAGCATGGCGAAACTGTCGCCCGGCGGTTCGCGGCCCACGACGCGCTGCACGGTCTCGCGGGTGAACGGGCCGTCCAGCAGCGCGAGTTTGTTCAGCTCCCCGGCGATGCCCGCGAGGTCCGCGCCGAACACCTCGGCGAGGTAGGCGCTGGCGTCCCGGTCGAGGTTGAGTTTCTGTTTCTTGCAGCGCTGCACGACCCAGCCGGTCACGTCGCCGGGTTTGCTGGGCGCGGGTGACGGGATCACCTCGCCGCGCGCCTCGTACACCTTCAGGCGCGTGGCGGGCGGCGATTCGTCCAGCACCGCCACCGTGACGGCAGCCGAGGCGAGCAGTTCCAGCAGGGCCTTGTCGGGTTTCACGCCCTCGAGGTCCACGATCAGGCCCCCGTCCCCGAACAGGCCCGGTGACAGGTGGGGGCGCAGCGTGTCGGGCGTCACGTCCTCGCCGGCCAGGCGGGGCAGGTCGCGGGCGTTCATGCCGCGCCCGGCCAGCGTGTCGCGCAGGGTCTCGTCGGCCAGGAACCGGTTGCCGGTGAAGGCCAGCAGCGTCAAGCGCTGGCCTCCAGCCCACTGGTCGCGGGCAGCGGCAGGTCCGGCAGGCCCAGTTCCAGCCGCGCGGCGCGCAGCTGTCCGGCCATCTCGGCGGCGCTCAGGGGCCGCTGGGAGCGGTCGCGGGACAGTGCCGAGCGCATCAGCGGGTGCAGGGGCTCCGGGCCGGGCAGGGCCTCGCGCCGCTCGCGGATGCCGGCCAGCCACCCCAGGGCGTCCTCGTACGGTGGGTGTCCGGCCAGGCAGTCGAACAGCAGCACGCCCACCGAGTACAGGTCGCTGCGGGGGTCGCCGCGCACTCCGAGGAACTGCTCGGGCGCCATGAAGTGCGGCGTGCCCATGCGGGTGCCGCTGTGAATGTCGAGCGGCAGGGACCGCGAGTGGCTCATGCCGAAGTCGATCACGCGGACGCTGTGCCACTCCGGCTGGCCGCCTTGCAGCATCACGTTCTCGGGTTTCAGGTCGTGGTGCGTGACACCCACCGAGTGCAGGTACGTCACGGCGTTCAGGACGCCGCACGCCACCTCGGTCGCCTCGGCTTCGCCCAGCGGGCCGCGTTCCAGCCGTTCACGCAGCGTGCCGCCCTCCACGAACTCGAAGATCAGCTGCGTGGGTGTCAGGGCCAGCAGGGACGCCACGAGCGGGTGGTGCAGGCTGGCGGCGACCCGGCCCTCATGCTGGAAGCGGGCCAGCGAGTCCGGGTCGTCCGCGACGAGGGTCTTCACGAACACGCGCCGGCCGTTCCAGAGGGCCGATTCGCTGTACACGCCGGGCTGCTCGGCCAGCGGCGCCCGGTCCGTCAGGGATTGAGTGGTGGGGAATTCCTGCATCAAGCTCACTGGCGTAAAGTCTTTCACACTCGTCCGGGTGTATGCAGGGGGGAGGCACACTTTGAACCGGCGGTCACTTCCCGCGCGGCGTTGCCCCCCTGCCGGACGCGCGGGTTCAATGGCCGGGCCGGGCGGACGGCAGACTGGGAATCTCGGGCGTGGCGGGCGGACTTTCGAGCGTGTCGAGCCGCTCGAAGAACTTCACGAGTCGCTGCGCGACGGCGGGGGTAAAGCGGTTGCCGCCCAGGTGCGGGCCGGTCACGGGCAGGAACTCGCTCACGCCGGGCAGCGCGTGCGCCAGCAGGCGGTCACTGTTCAGGCTGGCCTTCACGGTCGTGTCGTCCAGACTGCTCACCACGAACAGCGGCAGGGGAGCGCCGCGCAGCGCGGCGGGCAGGGGGTTCAGGCCCGGTTCGGGCCGCGTGGCGCTGCGGTACGCCGCCTCGATCTCCGAGCGGCGGGACAGGGCCGACCCCCACGCGACCTCCAGATCCGTCCAGGCGTCGATCAGCGCCACTCCCTGCACCGGGTACGGCGCGCCGGGCAGGGCGCTGCGCAGGGCCATCAGGCCCCCCATGCTCAGGCCCAGCGCGTAGGTGTGGCCGTTCCAGTGGAAGCGGCGCGTGGCGGTCGCGTGCGCCACGCCCAGGTGCCCCAGGCCGGCCGGACTGCCCCAGCTGTCCGGGCCACCGTCACTGCCGAGCAGCACCGCAAAATTCGCGCGCAGCAGCGCCTGGATCAGCACCTGCACCTGCGGACTGTCCCGCAGCCGCTCGGCGTCCTGCCCGCGCGGGTGCGACACGACGACCACACTGCATGCACGCGCCGCGCACCCGGCCGGCGCCTGCAGCAGCGAGGGCCGCACGCCCCCCAGGGACACCCACTCGCCCGGACGGACCCATTCGGGCGTCCCGCCCGGACGGCCCGCCGCGGCGCCCGTGGAACCGGGTGCCGCGGCCGCCGGGCGGGCCGGCGCGGCCTGCGCCGCGGCAGGATGGGCGGCCAGCCCGGCACTCAGGGTCAGCAGCGCCGCGCGGAACGAGCGGGAGAGCAGCGAACCGGGCCGCGCGGCACACGGAGGCAGATACGCCGGAACAGGGAAAGGCACCTTCACGGAGCGGCACTGTAGCGCGCCCGGCGGACGGCAACCTGACGGAGACGCCCTCCGATTGACTGGGGTGCCAGGACCGGTCACGGATGCGACCCGCCGGGCGGGGCCGGTCAGCGGCCGAACAGCAGGGTGCTCAGGCGGGTGTTCAGCAGGGCGCGTCCCAGCAGGGCCGGCAGCAGCAGGGCCAGCAGCGCGTAGCCACCGGACATCAGCACGACCGCAGCGGCGGTGCCGCCGGGCGGATGCCAGCGCTCCAGCGCCTGCAGCAGCGCCGGGTGCAGCAGGTACACCTGCAGGCTCACGCTGCCCAGGGTCGCCAGGACCTGCTGCGCCCGGGGGGCCGTGCGCTGCACGCGGTGCGCGAGGCCCAGCAGGGTCAGGGCCATCAGGCTGGTGTACACCCAGCTCAGACCGCTGTACAGCAGCGGCGTGACCGGCTCTCCCCGCACGTACGCCAGGGCCGCCGGCAGGTACAGCAGGTACGTGGCGCCCAGCAGCGGCAGCAGGACCGGCCGCCGGCGCCGCCACCAGGCGGGGAATTCGTCCAGGCGGGCGCCGACCGCCGCGCCCAGCGTGACGGGCAGCAGGTACCACAGGACCGTGCTGGCGGGGAACGGCAGGCGCAGCAGTTCGCGGTTCAGCAGGTACAGTCCCAGCTGGATGCCCAGGCCGACCAGCAGCGCCGCCGTGATGCTGGGCCGCCGCCGCGCCAGCGGCAGCAGCAGCGGCAGGATCAGGTAGACCTCCAGCGCGACCAGCAGGAAGTACAGGTGGTAACTGGCCTTTCCGTACGCCAGGTAGGACCACCAGCGGGCCGGGTCGGTCAGGGTTTCCGGTGCGCGCTGGCCGGTCCACACGTACCACAGCATGTACAGGGCGCTCCACAGCAGGTACGGCCAGCCGCCGCGGGTCAGGCGGCGCCAGAAGTACCGGCGAGGCTCGAAGTGACGCAGCAGGCTGCGGGTCAGGACCACGGCCGACAGGAACACGAACGCCGGAACCGCGAAGTGCAGGGTGCGGTTCAGGATCATGACCGCCTCGTGCGACAGCGAGCCGGGCGTCAGGTGGCGCAGGGTCATGCCGGTGGTGTGGTGCAGCACGACCTCCGTGATGGTCAGCCCGCGGAACACGTCGATCATCGTCAGCGGCGTGCGGGCCGCGCGGGTGGTTCCGGTCCCGGCCGGGGACGCCGGACTGGCCGGCGGAACAGGGGTGGCAGGATCGGACATCAGCGTCCCACCGTAGCGCACGTGCCGCGCGGCCGGATGTGCGCCGGCGCGGTCATCTGGACCGGGAGGGGCGGGTCAGGAGCGGCCCCGCACTTCGAAGCCCTCGCTGCTCAGGATGCCGGCGGCGCGCTGCACGTCCTCGGGCGATTCCAGGCCCAGGCGGATCGCGCCGCCCTCCTCGCGGATGGCGAGGACCTCGATGTCCTTGATGTTCACGCCCGCCGCGCCGAGTGTCTGCGTGACCGCCCCGAGCTGGTTGGGTCGGTCCGGGACGGCGACGACCAGGTCGTGCCGTTGCGGCAGCAGGCTGCGCTTGACGATCGGCAGGCTGTCGCGGGTGCGTTTGCCTTCCAGCGCGGCGGCCAGCAGTTCTTCCGGTTCGTCCAGGTCGGCTTCCAGGCGTTCGAGTTGCCGGCGGAAGCGGGCCAGGGCTTCCCGCAGCGCCTCGCGGTTCTCGACGACCATGTCGCGGCTCATGCGCGGGTCACCGCTCGCCACGCGCGTCAGGTCCCGGAACCCGCCGGCGGCCAGCAGGCTCAGCCGTTCGTCGCGCGCCACCATGTGCGTCATGGCGAGGCTCGCCAGGTACGGCAGGTGGCTGATCGTCGCGACCAGCGCGTCGTGCGCGTCGGGGGGCATCACGACCGGCGCGCCGCCCAGCCCCTCGACCAGTGTCCGGGCGCGGCTCAGGGCGGTCAGGGGCGTGTGGTCGGTGGGGGTCAGGACCCACACGGCGTTCTCCAGCAGGGCCGCGCGGGCGTGCGTCACGCCGCCCCGTTCGCTGCCCGCCATGGGGTGCCCTGCCACGAAGTGCCGGACGCCCAGGCGTTCCATCTCGGCGGCGATGCCGCCCTTGACGCTGCCCACGTCCGTCACGAGGGCCTGCGGGTTCAGGAACGGCGCGAGGTCGCGGGCCAGCGGCGCGAGCGCCCGCATGGGCGCGGCCAGCACCACCAGGTCCGCCGCGCGCAGCCACTCGCCCGGGGCGGTCTGGATCTCGTCCACGACGCCCAGGGCCAGCGCCTCGCGCAGGACGTCGGGGCTGGCGTCCAGGCCGATCACACGCCGCGCCAGCAGGCGCTGCCGTAAGCCCAGCGCCACGCTTCCCCCGATCAGGCCGACGCCCGCCACGACCGCCGTATCGAACAGGGCAGGAGACGTGGGGGGCGTGCCGGAGGAATCTCGGGTCATAAAGGCGAGGCTAGCACGGGCCCGGGTGTCCTCCTGGCCGGGCGTCTGAACACGTGAGGGCCGCGCAGGAGGCAAGCCGGGAGCGGGAAGGGCGACCCGGGAAGGACCGGGGCGGGGCAGGCCCGCCCCGACCACGCTCCACAGTGCCGGCGCCCCCTGCTAGAGTCCGCTGGTGCCTGGACCTGAAGTGCTGCTGTACGGCCTCCCGCTCGCCTTTCTGGCCGGTTTCATCGATGCGGTCGCGGGGGGCGGCGGGACGATCACGCTGCCCACCCTGTTCCTGATGGGGCTCAGTCCGGCGCAGGTGGTCGCCACGAACAAGCTGCTGGCGATCTTCGGGTCGGGGAGCGCCACCGTGCAGTACTGGCGCAGGGGGCACGTGGAGCGCGCCCTGGTGCTGCGCCTGATTCCGCTGGCGCTGACCGGCAGCGCCGTGGGCGCGTTCCTGGTGCAGTTCGTGAACCCCGACGCCTTCCGCACGCTGATCGGCGTGGTGATCCTGGGCGTCGGCGCGCTGGTGCTCGCCAACAAGCGGTTCGGTCTGGAGGACCATTACCCCGGCCTGACGGGCCGGACGCTGGCCCTCACGCTGCCCGGCGCGCTGATCATCGGCGCGTACGACGGTTTCCTGGGGCCGGGCACCGGGACGTTCCTGATGTTCCTGTTCGCGCTGGCGGGCTTCAACCTCGTGCGGTCGAGCGGGAACGCCCGGACCATCAACTTCGCCACGAACCTGGGCGCGTTCCTGTTCTTCCTGATCGGCGGGCAGATGGTCTGGTGGATCGGCCTGCCGATGGGGGTGGCCAACGCGCTGGGCGCCACGCTGGGCGCACGAATGGCGATGCTGCGCGGCAGCGCCTTCGTGAAGTGGATGTACGGCCTGATCGTGCTGCTGGTCGCCGCGCGCCTGTTCCTGATCCGCTGAGCGAAGCGGCAACCGTGCCGCCGCTTCCCGTCGGCCGGGCCGGCGCGCGGCATCATGGACCCATGACGAATCCCAGTGGAGCGCAGCAGGCCATTCTCGCCGGCGGTTGTTTCTGGTGCACCGAGGCGGTCCTGAAGGACGTGCGCGGCGTGCAGAAGATCGAGAGCGGCTACATCGGCGGGCACACCCCCAACCCCGATTACCGCAGCGTGTGCAGCGGCACCACCGGGCACGCCGAGGCGGTCCGCGTGACCTTCGACCCGGCGCAGGTGGACTTCCGGGACCTGCTGGGCCTGTTCTTCGCCACGCACGATCCCACCAGCCTCAACCGCCAGGGGGCCGATACCGGCACGCAGTACCGCAGCGCGGTCTTCCCCCTGACGCCCGAGCAGGACGCGCAGACCCGCGCGGTGATCGCGGACCTGGACGCGCAGGGCGTGTTCGGGCGGCCCATCGTGACCAGCATCGAACCGGCCACCGAGTTCCACGTGGCCGAGGACTACCACCAGGACTACTACGCGAACAACCCGCGCCAGCCGTACTGCGTGGCGGTCATCGCCCCGAAGGTCGCGAAACTCCGCACCCACTACGCCGACCGCCTGAAAGGCTGAGCGGCGCGCGGCCCCGCGCCCGCTTCAGGGCGTCCCGGCCGCCTGGAGTTTCGCGAGGCGTCGCTGCAGGTCGGCGCGGCTGCGTTCGGCCAGCGGGTGGGTCAGCAGGGCGACGAGGGCGTGCGCCGTGACCGGCTGACCCCGGTACGTGCCGTGCAGGTCCAGTTCGAACAGCTCGCCGATGCTCGGCGCGTCCGGCCCGGCGGGCGTGAGGGTCACGGGGTCACCCGCCTGCACCGGCCCGGGCGTCAGGACGCGGGCGTACAGGCCGGGCCGGCCCGCCTGAGCGAAGCGGCGGGTGAAGCCGGGGTCGCCCAGGTGCGCGGCCAGCGTGGCGCAGGGAATGCGCGGCGCGCTGACCTCCAGCGTCACGCCGCCCGGCCCGCCGATCTGCAGGCGGTCCCCGACCCGCCAGTCGGCGCTGGGGGGACCGCTGAGGGTCAGGTTCTCGCCGAACAGTCCGGGCCGGACCGCCAGACCCTGCTGCGTCCACCAGTCGTAGTCGCTGCTGGTGTACAGGTACGCCGCCTGTCCCGGGCCGCCGTGATGCCGGGTGTTCAGCACCTGGTCTCCCTCCAGGCCCAGCGGTCCGGCCTGCACGGGACCGCTGACCGGGTGCTTGTCGATGCCGCTGCGGGTGCTGCGCGTCCCGACCTGCAGGGGCCGGGCCTGTCCGACGTTCACGCTCTGGATCAAGGTCATGCGCGCAGGCTACGGCATGCCGGGCGGGCGTGACCTTCGCCCTCGTTTCCCGCGGTGGGGTGTGATGGAATGCGGACCGTGAGTTCGAAGCGTCCTTCCCCGTCCCCTGCGCCGGCTGGCCCGCCGCCCGCTGGGGTTTCTCCCTTCGATCCGGCGCTGGCGCCGGCGGGCCGCGTCCCGACCCTGGCGGTCCTGACCGGGTTGCTGATGACCAGTTCCCTGCCGTTCGTGGCGTCCCTGGTGCAGGGGCGCGCGCAGAACGTCGGGCAGGGCGTCCTGTCGATGTGCCTGACGGTGTTCCTGCTGGGGATGGTGTGGCGGGGCAGCGTCCTGGCGTGGCGGCTGACCGTGGGGTTCTCGTTCGTGGCGGGCCTGCTGGTGTTCATCGTGGGCATGCTGACCGGCACGGCCGCCTGGCAGGGATGGGTGGTCAGCGCGGCGGGGCTGGTGTACCTGATCCTGGGAACGGCGCTGGTCGGCACGGCGTCCATCCGGGCGTTCTTGGACAGCCGCTGGGAGGCCCGCAGCGCCGCGCGGCGGGCCAGGAGGCGTGGGTGAGCGGACGGCGGTTCACGGTGGTCGGCACGAACAACGCCTTTACCTGCGGCTTCTGCGGCGCGCAGGTGCAGCCGCTGCGCAACGGCAGTGTGCGCAACCACTGCCCGGAGTGCCTGCACAGCCGGCATGTGGACGTGCTGCCCGGTGACCGTGCCTGCACCTGTCACGGGGACATGGTGCCGGTTGCGGTCGAGCAGAGTGGCAAGAAGGGCTGGGTCATCACTCACCGCTGCTCGGCCTGCGGTTTCGAGGGCCGCAACCGCGCCGCCCTGGACGACCCGGAACAACCGGACCGCTGGGACGCACTGATTGCCGTGAGCGCCCGCCGCCGCGACTGATACGGATTCCGTCTGTTTCGTTCACAGATCGGAACAGCACCGATCTGTCAACTCCACGTCCGGAACCCGCCCAGCTCCTCCTCTGCGGAGCAGCTCTCCGGGTCGCATCCGCTCGGATTGAATGGTCTTTGCAGCCCATTCAATCGGGGTCCGGATCATACGGATTCCGGGCTGTTTCGTTGACACTCCGGTGCCTTGGGGAGCCGCCGCCGGTCAGTGGGGGGGAAGGGGCGCCCGCACGATGGTCAGCATGTAGCGGCCGAGTGCCTGGATCGCCTCGTAGAAACGGCCGAATTCGACGGGCTTGACCACGTAGCTGGCCGCGAAGGCCTGGTAGGAGCGCAGAATGTCCTCCTCGGCCTGGCTGGTGGTCAGCATGATCACGGGAATGGTCATCAGGTCCGGGTCGCGCTTGATTTCCTGCAGGAATTCCAGGCCGTTCATGCGCGGCATGTTGATGTCGAGCAGGATCACGTCCGGGCGGGGCAGGCCGTCGGCGGCGCGCAGCATCTCGAGTCCCTCCACGCCGTCCCGGGCGACGTGCAGGTTGTTCAGCACGCCGGCGTCCGCGAAGGCCTCGCGGGTCAGGACGATGTCGGCCTCGCTGTCCTCGACCAGCAGGATCTCGATGGGGACGGGCGTCAGGGAGGGTGGAGTGTGGACTGTCTGCATGGTGGTTTCCTTGGGGGACGGCCGGGGCGGCTTGTCGTCGCTGTCCTGTCAAGTGTGACAGTGGCGGGTGTGACGTGGACCCGGGGGGACTTTACGCAGCCGCCATGCGGTCTTGAGCTTCCCTTGATCATGAATGACCCACCGGTCAGTTAAGGAGTGTGCAACCGGGAGGCGCCGGTGCGCTAGCCTCCGGGCATGACCGAACCGACCCTGCTGCAACTGTCCCTGCTGGGCGGCGCGTCGTTCCGGGCGGCCGACGGCCTGCTGGCCGGCCTGACCTGGGCGGAGGCGAACGCCCCGCACGCCGGCCTGCCGCACACCCTGGCCGACGTGATCTGGCACCTGAGCGTCACGCAGCGCGCCAGCCTGAACATCGCGTCCGGCCGCGCGGACGGCTGGCCCGAGGGCCTGAACGTCTGGCCGGAGCGCCCCCTGACCGAGGCCGGGTTCCTGGAGGCGCTCGCCGAACTGCGGGCCGGACTGGCCGAGGCGCAGGCCCTGGCCCGCGACCCCAGCAGCCGCGCCCGCGACGTGCTGACCGACCTGGCCGTGCACAGCGCGTACCACTGGGGTCAGGTGGCCCTGCTGCGCCGCCTGAGCGGCACGCTGCCCCCGGCCGGGGCCGGCGCGTGAGCGTGTTCGTGGGCTCGCTGAACCCCGGCAAGGTCCAGCCGGTCCGCGAGGTCTTCACGGCGCTGGCCGCCGACCTGGGCCTGCCCGCGACCCCGACCGTGCAGGGCGTGGAGGTGCCCAGCGGCGTGCCGGACCAGCCCATCGGCGTGCCAGAGACGGCGCGGGGCGCCGCCAACCGCGCCGCGGCCGCCCTCGCGCAGCCCGGCGCCCTGTGGGGCGTGGGGCTGGAGGGCGGCGTGCGCCTGGATGAGGGGGGGAGAGGCTGGCTGTTCGGCGTGGTGGCCGTGGCGCACGTGTCGGGCGTGAACGCGGGCCGCACGGCGGAGCTGCCGGTCCCGCCCGCCATCCTGCCCGGCGTGCTGGCCGGTCAGGAACTCGGGACGTTGATGGACAGCCTGCTCGGCACCCGTGACCTCAAGCGCGGTGTGGGCACGGTCGGGGCACTCAGCGGCGGTCTCGTGACCCGCCCGGACGTGTGGCGGCAGGCGCTGGCGCTGACCCTCGCGCCGTTCCTGCAGCCGCACCTGTACCCGTGATCAGGGCTGTTCCCGCCCGGGTAAACGCCCCTCCCGGCACACACCTAACGAACGTCTGTTAGGCTCTGGCGCATGTCCTGGAACCACACCCGCCAGATCGGCCAAGCGCAGGTCCACTCCCTGACCGACGGACAGTTCCGCCTCGACGGGGGCGCCATGTTCGGCAGCGTCCCCAGGGTCCTGTGGGAACGCGCCGCGCCCGCCGACGACCTCAACCGCATCCGCCTGCGCATCAACCCGCTGCTGATCCAGCTGGGCGGCGAGAACATCCTCGTCGAGACCGGCTTCTGGGACCAGGGCGGCGAGAAGTTCGAGGGCATGTACGCCCTCGACCGCGACGAGACCGTCTTCCGGGGCCTGGACCGCCTGGGCCTGACCCCGGGCGACATTCACCTCGTCATCAACACGCACCTGCACTTCGATCACGCCGGGCGGAACGTCACCCTGCTGGGCGACCCGACCTTCCCGAACGCCCGGTACGTGGTGCAGAAGCAGGAACTCCACGACGCCCGGCACACCCACGAACGCAGCCGCGCCAGCTACATTCCCGCGTACATCGACCCCATCCGTGACGCCGGGCTGTTCGACGTCGTGGACGGCGAGCACGAACTGCGCCCCGGCCTGAGCGTCCTGCCGCTGCCCGGCCACAACCTCGGGCAGCAGGGCGTGGTGCTGCGCAGCGAGGGCCAGACGCTGGTGTACGTCGCGGACCTGATCCCAACGCTGGCGCACGCGCCCACGCCGTACATCATGGGCTACGACCTGTACCCGGTCACCACCCTGGAGACCCGCAAGGCCCACCTGGGCGCGTGGTTCGAGCAGCAGGCGACCATCTGCACCCCCCACGACCCGGACGCGCCCTTCGCCCGCCTGCACGAGAACCCCAAGGGGGGCTTCACCCTGCAAGCGGACAGCTGAAGGCAGGCAGCAGAAGGCCCGCCCCGATATTCCGGGCGGGCCGTTCGCTGCAAGCCTGGGAAGCAGGTCGGTGGTCCGATACGGATTCCGTTTGTTTCGTTAACAGATCGGAACACCACTGATCTGTCAACTCCACGTTCAGAACCCGTTTCTCTCCTGCTCTGCGGGGCAGCTCGACGAGTCGCTCCGCTCGGATTGAATGGCCTTTGCAGCCCATTCAATCCGAGTCCGTATGACCCTCCCCGCTTCCCCCTCCCCGCTTACGCCGGGTGCAGTCCCGCGAATTCCAGCCCGGTCGTCTCGGGCCAGTCCAGGGCGATGTTCAGGCTCTGGATGGCGTGCCCGGCGGTGCCTTTCACCAGGTTGTCGATGGCGGACATCAGGACGACGCGGCCGGTGTCCTGGTCCATCTCGAAGCCGATGTCGCAGTAGTTGGTGCCGTCGAGCAGCATGGGGTCCGGGTAGCGGTGAATCCCCCTGGCGACCTTCACGATGCGGATGAAGGGCTCCTGGGCGTACACCTCGCGGTAGGCGCTCCAGACGTCACGGTCGCTGTACCCGTCGGGAATCCAGGCCTGCGCGGTCGTCAGGATGCCGCGCACGCGCGGGGTGCTGATGGCCGTCAGGTGCAGCGGGAAGTGGCCGGGCAACTCCTGCCGCGCCTCGGCGGTGTGGCGGTGCCCGACGGGTTTGTACACCCGCAGGCTCCCGGCGCGTTCCGGGTGGTGAGAGGAGTCGCTGGCGCTGGCCCCGGCGGCGCTGCTGCCGACCAGTCCGGTGGCGATGATGTCCTTGGGGAGCAGCACGCCCAGTTTCAGCAGCGGGTACAGCGCCAGGATGACGCTGGTGGCGAAGCACCCGGCGCAGGCGATGCGGGTCGCGCCGCGCAGGTCCTCGCGGTGCAGTTCCGGGTTGCCGTACACCCAGTCTCCCAGGGTGTCGGGCGCGGGGTGGGCCTCGCCGTAGGTGGCGCGGTACACCTCAGGGTCTTTCAGGCGGAAGTCGGCCGAGAGGTCCACGATGACCTTGCCCTTGGCCTCGAATTCCGCGATGCGGTGGGCGGCGTGGCCGTGCGGGAGGGCCAGCACGATGATATCGGCCTCGTCCAGTTCGGCTCCCCGGCGGAACTTGAGGTTGGTGCGGCCGCGCAGGTTGGGGTGAACCATGCTGACCATGGCCCCGGCGTTGCGTTCGCTGGTGACCTGCGTGACGTTCAGGTGGGGGTGGTTCAGGGCGAGGCGCAGGAATTCCCCGCCGGCGTAGCCGCTTCCGCCGACAATGGCGACGGTCTTCTGGTCGTGCATGCTCATCGACTGGCAGCATACCCCGCCCCGCCCCGGCCTGTCGAGTGACACGTCTGACGGCTCTTGGTGTATCAAATGAAAACCGCCCCCGGAGTGACCCGGAGGCAGCGTTCAGGCAGGAATGCTCAGGCCTTCGCGGCCTGCGCCCCCGCCTTGCGGCGACGGTTCCACTCCTCGAAGTACACCACCAGCGGCGCCACGATGTAGATGCTCGAGTACGTCCCGATGATGATCCCCACCAGCAGTACCAGGCTGAAATCACGCAGCACCGGGCCACCGAACACCAGCAGGCTGATCAGCGGCAGCATGGTGCTCACCGACGTCATCACCGTCCGCGACAGCGTCTGGTTGATGCTGGCATTCACGATCTCGCGGTACGGCCGCCCACGCATCTCCCGGATGTTCTCGCGGATACGGTCCGACACGATGATCGAATCGTTCAGCGAGTACCCGATCAGGGTCAGCAGCGCCGCCACGGACGCGATGGTGAACTCCAGCCCCAGCAGCGAGTACAGGCCCATCACGATCGCCACGTCATGCAGCACGGCCAGGATGCTGCCCAGTCCCATGATGAAGTCAAAGCGGAAGCCCACGTACACCAGGATCAGGGCCATCCCCAGCAGCACCGCCTTCACGGTCTTGTCGGTCAGCTCCTTCCCGACCGCCGGCCCCACCGTCTCGGTCGACTGCACCTCACCCTGCGGCAGCTTCGTGATGGCGGCGCTCAGGCGCTGCGTCTCGGCCACCGTCAGTTCCGGCACCTTGATGGTGTACGTCGCGCCGCTCATGCCCGGAACCACGTCCCGCTGAATGCTGGCGCTCTGCTCCGTCACCTTCGCCACGCCCGCACCCGCCACGGCCGAACGCACGGCCTCGGTATCGGTGGCGGCCGAGGTCTTGATGGCCAGGGTGGTGCCGCTCGTGAAGTCCACGCCGTAGTTCAGCGGGCGGGTCGCCAGCACCACGCCACCGGCAATCGCGAGCAGGACGCTGAGCGTCGTGATGATCGGCGCCGGCCGGATGAAGTCGATCTTCGTGTCCTTGATCCACTGCGGGGCGCTCATGTTCGGCCGACGCTGCGCGAGCCACTCCATGAACCACTTCGCGAACACCAGGTTCGAGAACGTCGCCGCGATCACGCCGATCATCAGCGTCACCGCGAAGCCCTTCACGGGACCGGTCGAGTAGTTGTACAGCGCCAGCGCCGACAGCAGGTGCGAGGCGTTCACGTCCAGAATCGCGGCCATGGAGTGCTGATAGCCCGCCCCGATGGCGTTCTTGATGCCCTTCCCGCGGTACAGCTCCTCCTTGATGCGCTCGAAGGAGATCACATTCCCGTCCACGGCCGCGCCGATCGTCAGCACCAGACCCGCGATGCCCGGCAGCGTCAGCGTGGACCCGAAGCCGGCCAGCATGCCCAGGATCACGACGCTGGAGAACAGCAGGCCCAGCGCACCCACCAGCCCGAACCAGAGGCCGTAGTACGCGAAGAGCATCACGAACACCAGCGCGATCCCCACCACGGCCGCAATGGCGCCGCTGCGGATCGCGTCGGCCCCCAGCGTCGGCCCGATGGAGCGCTGCGCCTCGGTCTTGATCTTGATGGGCAGCGCCCCGGACTTCAGCACCAGCGCGAGCTGGCCAGCTTCCTCGGCGTCGAAGTTCCCGCTGATCTGCACGTCCCGGAACAGGCGCTGCTGGATGGTCGCCACGCTCTGAATCTGGTCGTCCAGGACCACGGCCATCAGCTTGCCCACGTTCTTACCCGTGAACTCCCCGAAGGTGGTGGCACCCTTGTCGGTGTTCTGGAAGGTGACGATCCAGCGCCCCGACTGGGGATCGGTGGCCGCCTGGGCATTCTGGATGACCTCACCGGTCGCCTCCACCGGCCCGAGCTGCGCCAGGGTGTAGCCGCCCGAACGGGGTTTCTCGGCCGCCAGTTTGGGATCGGGCTGCTGGTTGGGCTGCACGATACGGAACTCCAGGCGTGCGGTCTGCTGGATGATTTCCAGCGCCCGCTGCTGCACGGCCGGAGTCGCGCCGGGAATCTCGACGACGACGCGCTTGCCGCCGGCGACCGTCACGGTCGGTTCGGCCACACCCAGCGCGTTGATACGGTTCTCGATGACCGTCTTCACGCGGTCCAGGTCATCCTTGGTCGCCTTGCCGGACTCCGGGGCGAGTTCCACGCGCAGGCCACCCTTGAGGTCCAGGCCCAGCGTCATGAACTGGAACTTGTCGTTCCAGACGCTCCAGAGATTGTTCTGGTGCTCCCAGGGACGCCAGATGAACGCCAGGGACGCCAGCAGCGTCAGCAGCAGCAGCAGCCCGGTCCAGAGGTTGGGTTTCGACGCCGTGGGTGCGGCGCGGCGCGGCGGCGGACGCCGGCCGTTCTTGTTGCGATTATTACCGTAGGTCACAGGAACAACTCCAGAAGAAAGAGAGAGAGAGAGGAGGAAAGGGCCCGTCCAGCTTCCCCGCAACGCGGGAGCCACTGAAGACCGGGCGGTCTGCCGGAGAAGGGGCGGGACAGAACCGGCCCCTTCCCGGCTGGCCGGGAGCGGTCCCTCAACCCCCGTCCGACTGCCGCCTGCCCAGCACGCTCAGGACCGGGCGGCGCAGTGGCGGCGACCAGCGCACAGACGGCGACTCAAGGCGGACCCGCAGGCCCGGCACCCGGAACGGCGCGGGCGGCGGTGAGGCCGGGAACGGCACCGGCACCGGCGCACCCGGCGCGGGCCGTAATTCCGGCAGGACCGGCGTGACCCGCCCCGACGACACCCGCCCGCCCACGTCCGGGGCCGGCGCAGGCGTCGAGAAGCCCACGGCCAGCAGCGACAGGAACGTCAGCACCCCGGGCCACGCGCTCAGGCGGGCCAGCCACGCGGGCGGGAGGGACAGCAGACGGATCAAAGCGACCCAGCATAGCAGAACCCCGCCCCACCCCCGGGCACCCGGGTCACCGGCCGGCACCGCGCCTGTTAGCCGCCCCTTAACACCGGTCCTGCACACTGCCGGCGTGGCTGAACTCCGGAGCTCAGTCCACAGCGGCACGCAATGTTCAACGCCTGGCCCCCGGCCGCCCGCACCGCGTCATGAACGGTCCGGCTCCCGCCGCCACGGGCCACCCATCCCACCACCACGGAGCGTCCCCATGCGAACCCCACTGAAGACCCGCCTGCCCCTGATCGCCCTGGCCACCCTGCCCCTGACGGTCGGCCTCGTGTTCGCCCAGCAGGGCGGCGCGGGCACCAGCGCCAGCAATACCACCGCTGCCCCGCAGCGCGTGAAACCCGCCCAGCCCGGCCAGACCCAGAACGGACCGGCGCAGAACAGCCAGACCCAGGGCCAGCAGGACCGCGCCGCCCGCAGCGGCACCAACTACGCCGACACCTTCATCAAGAACCTCGCCGCGCAGCTGAACACCACCCCCGAGAAACTCAGGGCGGCCGCCGTGAAGGCCGGCACGACCACCATCGACGCCGCCGTGAAGGCCGGAGACATCCCCGCCGACCGCGCCGCCGACATGAAAGCGCGCCTCGCCGAGAACCCCTTCGGCTTCGGCGGCGGACGCGGCCACGGCATGCGCGGCGACCACGGCCCCCGCGACGGTCAGCGCGGCCCACGCGGTCAGCAGCCCGGCGCCCCGGCGGGCAGCGCGGACCAGGGCGGCACGTACCAAGGCGGCACGGACCAGGGCGGGGCGGCCGCCAGCGACACCACCAGCGGCACCTGAACCCCACACCCTGCCCCCCCCAGAAGCCCCCCGTCCCCGTGGCGGGGGGTTGGTCATGTGAGGCGCCCACGCCGTCAGCGGGCAGGCACAATCGGCAGGGTGACTGCCTTCACGTCCCTGCCCGAGACGCCGCCCGGACTGGGCCTCCGCTGGCTGGCATGCTGGGTGCTGCTGACCCTGCTCGGCTGGTACGGCGTGACCCTGATGCCCCTGGCCCGCCCCCTGGCCGCAGAGACCGGCCCGCCCCTGACCGGAGAGCCGCCCAGCGCCTTCATCCTGTTCGGCCTGAACGCGGGACTGGCCCTGAGCGTCGCGTTCGCCTGGGGCCGCGCCGAGGGTGACCGGGGCTGGACGGCCCGCGCCGCTGGCCGTGGCGATCCTGTGGCCGCACCTGCCGAACCTCTGGCGGGCCCTGCGGAACGAACCCACCCGGCCGCTGCCCGCCCCGCCTGGACTGCCCGGCTCCCGCCCGCTGCGGGCACTCGCGCGGGTGGTGGTTCTGGGGTACGTCACCTGTGCGCCCCTCCTGACCACCCTGGACTCCGTGCAGAAGTGGTCCCCCCGTCCCGTTCCCCACGATCTTGCGGGCGTGTACCGCGTCACGGCCGACTCCCGCCCCGCCCCGGACATCGCGGACGACTGCCGCTGGCGCACCCTGGCCCTGAACGCCCACCGCACCAGCCTCGCTCCGCTGTACCGCACCGAGCGGATGAACTGCCCGGATGACCCCGCCACAGGTGCCGGACGCTACGAGGTCAGCGGTCAGACCCTCACGCTGACCCAGGCGGGCGGCTCCCCGCAACGTCTGCGCTGGGCGCGTCAGGGCGTGCAACTCACCCTGACCGGCCAGGAGAACGGCGCTCCCTTCACCGTCATCCTGGAACCCATACCTGCCCGCGACACCCGCCTGCGGGACGACCACTGGCGACTGTTCGTCACGCCCGCCGCGAACGAGTGACCGCCGCCACGAAAAAGCCGGAACCCCACGCGGAGGTTCCGGCTTTCACGGTGAAGCTTAGTTCTGCTCGACTTCCACCATCTCGCTGGCTTCGATGATGTCGCCTTCCATCACGTCGTTCCAGTCGAGGTTGATGCCGCACTCGAAACCGGTCCTGACTTCGCGCACATCGTCCTTGAAGCGCTTGAGGCCCACGATGGTGCCCTCGTAGACGACCTGCTTGCCGCGCGTGACCTTGGCCTTGGCGTTGCGCTTGAAGAGACCGTCGGTGACATACGAACCGGCAATGGTGCCGCTCTTGGGGTGCTTGATCAGCATCCGCACCTCGGCGCGACCCAGGTACTGCTCCTCGAACACGGGTTCGACGTTGCCCTTGATCAGGCGGTCGACCTCGTCGATGAGCTCGTAGATGATCCGGAAGGACTTGATATCCACGCCCTTGGTGTCCGCGACCTTCTTCACGCCGCCCGACGCGGTGACGCTGAAGCACAGGATGGTCGCCTCGGCGGTGCTGGCCAGCAGCACGTCACCCTCGGTGGGCGCGCCGATGCCGGCGAGCATCACGTTGATCTTGACGTCGTCGCTTTCCTTGCGGGCCAGGATGCCCTGGATCGCCTCGACGCTGCCCTGCGTGTCGGCGCGCAGGATCAGGTTCACGGTGCGGACGCTGCCGAGCGGCCCCATCATCTCTTCGAGGGTCAGGCGGCGCTGCACGCGGGCGTTCTCGGCGTCGCGGCGGTCACTGGCGCGCGCGGCGACGATCTCGCGGGCGGCGTGCTCGTTCTTGGCGCTCTGGACCTTCTCGCCGCTGCTGGGCACCTCGCTGAAGCCCAGGACCTGCACGGGCGTGCTGGGTCCGGCTTCCTTGATGCGGTTGCCGTTGCTGTCGGTCATGGCCTTGATCTTGCCGTAGTTCTCACCGACAACCAGGAAGTCGCTGACGTGCAGCGTGCCTTCCTGCACCATGACGGTGGCCAGCACGCCCGCCTGCTTGTCGACCTTGCCCTCGATGATCACGCCGCCGAAGGTGCCCTTGGGGTCGGCGCGCAGGTCCTCGAGTTCGGCGGTCAGGCTGATGTACTCCAGCAGGTCCTCGACGCCCTCGCCGGTCTTGGCGGAGACGGGCACGACCACGAGGTCGCCGCCGTACTCTTCGGGCACGAGGTTCAGCTGGGTCAGGTCGGTCTTCACGCGGTCCGGGTCGGCCTGCGGCAGATCGACCTTGTTGATGGCGATCAGCATGGGGACGTTCGCGGCCTGCGCGTGCGCGATGGCCTCGCGGGTCTGCGGCATCAGGCTGTCGTCGGCGGCAATCACGATGATCGCGATGTCCGCGACGTTCGCGCCACGCGCGCGGATGGTCGTGAAGGCCTCGTGGCCGGGCGTGTCGATGAACACGATCTTGCCCTTGCTGGTCTGCGCCTCGAAGGCCCCGACGTGCTGGGTGATGCCCCCGGCTTCCTTGGCGGCGACCTTGGTCTTGCGGATGTAGTCCAGCAGGCTGGTCTTGCCGTGGTCGACGTGACCCATGATCGTCACGACGGGCGCGCGGTGCGGGATCTCGCTCGCGGCGCTCTCGGCGGGGGCGCTGGCCGTGGCGGGCGTTTCGGGGGTGACGGTTTCGGCGGCCGTTTCCGGTGCGGCGGCCTTCGCCTCGGCGGGGGCGCCCGAGGCGGCTTCCTCGGCGAGCAGCTGCTTGATCAGCTCGACGGTGTCTTCCTCAATGGTGCTGCTGACGCTCTTGTAGGAGACGCCGAGACCGTCGAGCAGTTCCAGCATTTTGGCGTTATCGACGCCAAGGTCCTTGGCGAGGGTATAGATTCGAACTTTCGACATGCTCACCTCCGGTGAGACCCGTCACGGACCCGTGCGGGTGCGTGCGGGGTTGATTCTGGTGCGGCCGGTACAGCGCCGCTGAGATCAGGTCGGTCGGATGCGCCCCGTCCGGTCAGGAGGGCCGCGATGGCCGGTGCCTGCGCGCCGAACGCGCGGCGGAGTCGCCCCTGCTGCCAGCAGTCCGGGGAGTCGGCGCACACGTACGCGCCGCGCCCCACGCGCGCTCCGGGCCGCAGCGCCCATCCCGCGGCTGTCCGCGTCAGGCGCGTGAATTCCGACTGGGGACGCCGGCGGCGGCACGCGACACAGGTCCGTTCCGGCGTGTGCCGGTCCGGGCTGCGGGGAGCGGGGGAGACCGTCAACTCTTACTCCTGAACGTCGTCCGGGCTGGCGGTCGCGACCGACTTGCTGTCCTTGAACAGCGCGTCGAATGCGGACTGGGCGTTGCCGCTGTCGCGGCCTTCCTGCTCGTCGGCCAGCGCCTGCTGCATCGCGGCGTCCAGGTCGCTGATGGCCGCCGTCTCGCGCAGGTCGATCTTGAACCCGGTCAGCTTGGCGGCCAGGCGCACGTTCTGCCCGCCCTTACCGATGGCCAGGGACAGCTGGTCGGGCGTGACGGTCACGGTCGCCTCGCGGCGGTCGGGTTGCACCTCGATCAGGCCCACCTTGGCGGGCGAGAGCGCGTTGCGGATGAAGTCGCGGGTGTTGGCGTCCCAGAGGATCACGTCCACGCGCTCGCGGCCCAGCTCGCCCGTCACGGCCTGGATGCGGTTCCCGCGGTGACCGATGCACGCGCCGATGGGGTCCACGTTGCTGTTATGGGAGAACACCGCGACCTTGGAGCGCTGACCGGCCTCGCGGCTGATCGCCTTGACCTCCACGATGCCGTTGGCGACCTCGGGAATCTCCTGCTTGAGCAGGTAGTCCAGCAGACGCTCGTCGGCGCGGCTGGCCAGGATGGTCGGGCCCTTGGGGGTCTTGCGGACTTCCTTCAGGTAGATCTTCACGCGGTTGCCCGGCGTGAGTTTCTCGCCCGGAATCTGCTCGCGGGGCGGCAGGATCGCCTCGCCGGCACCGAGTTCCACGAACCAGTTGCCCTTGTTGTCGCTGCGGACCACCTGCGCGGTCAGCACCTGACCCTCGCGGTCCTTGTACTCGTTGAAGACCACGTTGCGTTCCGTTTCGCGCATCTTCTGCGTCAGGGTCTGCTTGGCGGCCTGCAGCGCGATGCGGCTGAACTTCTCGCGGTCGACGGGGAACTCCATCTCCATGCCGACTTCCACGCCGGGATCGAGTTCCAGCGCGTCGGCCAGCGAGATCTGCAGGTGCTCGTCCTCGACCTTCTCCACGACCTCGCGCACCACGAGCACTTCCAGTTCACCGCTCTGCGGGTCCAGGTGGACCTCGATGCGCTTGTCGGGCTCGACGTTGCGGGTGTAGGCCTGCGCGAGCGACTGCTCGAACGCCTCGATCAGCTGCATCTCGTTGATGTTGCGGGCCTGCGCCACTTCTCGCAGGGCGTCGGCAAAGTTGAATTCTGGCTGGGTCATCTCACTCTTCCTTGTTGGGGGGCAAAACGGGGCGTCCCGCGCGGCGGGCCCGGCCCGACTTAACGGTGACGGTCCGGGAACTCCGCGAGGTTCGCCTGGAATTCCCCGGCGCGCAGGGTCACGCGCTCACCGGCCACGTCGAAACTCACGAGGTCACCGTCGACCGCGGCAATGGGCGCCGTGAAGGCGTGTCCCTCGCCGCGCACGCGGGCCTTGAGGCCCAGCATCCGCTCGAAGTGCCGGGCGCGCGTCAGGGGACGCTTGGCGCCGGGCGATTCGAATTCCAGGCGGTACTCGCCGGTGATGGGGTCCACCCGGTCGAATTCCGCCTCGGCGGCGCGGCTGGCTTTCGTCAGGTCCTCCACCGTGACGGGTTGCTCGTCCAGCCGGTCGATGCGGACCAGCACGATCGGCTGCCCGCCCAGGTTCTGCACCTGCACTTCCAGCACCTCGAACCCCAGCGGAGTAAGGGCCGACTGCGCGATCTGCTCAAGTTGATTGTTGCTTCCGTTGTTATTCATATTGTGTCGGCTGTGAATCCAGCCTGAAAACCACCCCCTCCACGAAAAAAGGTGGGTTGCCACCCACCCCTCGTTCGAGGAATTACGCTCCCAGTATACCCGAAACGCCGCCTCCCGCGCGCCGCCGCTCACAATGCCCCCTGCCCCGGCCGCGCCGCCCCCTTGCAAGCCTGACCCCACGCCCCTTAAGATGTCAGGCCGCAGCGGGCGGTTAGCTCAGCGGTAGAGCGCTCGCCTTACACGCGATTGGTCGGGGGTTCAAATCCCTCACCGCCCACCACGCACAGCGTCCCCGGATGAAAGGTCCGGGGACGCTGCTTTCGGCTGGGGCAGGGGAGCGGGCCGCGGGGACGAGGAAGCGGGGAGTCGGCCATGGGTGATGGACTTGAGTGTGATGGGCTTGACGGGCTCACGCACGCCGCGCACACGCTGTTCCACTCACCACGCGTTTCGTTCACACCCCGCCAGCGCACCGGGTTGCCAACGCCACGCCCGACCGTCCTCTGTGCGCCCACTCTGCGGGACCGCTCTCCGAGTCCGTATCATACAGACTGCCGTTTGTTTCGCCGACAATCCGGAACTTCACCGGATTGCCAGCTCCACGTCCGGAACCCGATTTGCTCCTTCTCTGCGGAGAAGCTCTCCGAGTCGCATCCGCTCGGATCGAACGGGCTTTGCAGCCCCTTCAATCGGAGTCCGTATCACTCCATTTCCAGCAGCATCCGGTGTGCCAGCCCCCGCCCGGACGCGATCTGCCACGCGGCGCGGGCGTTGCCCTGCGAGACGGCCGACATGAACCGGGAGTCGGCCCCCAGGGTGGTCAGCAGCCAGAAATCCCCCCAGACTTCCAGGCCCCAGCTCTGGCGCATGGCGCGGGAGGCCGCGACCCACACGGGTTCAGACAGGTGCTCCAGCGGCGCGATGAAGTGCAGTTCGCCGTCGGTGCCGGGGGTGCGGGCAACCTCGCGGCGGTACTCGGCCTGCTCGCGGCGCGTCATGCGTTCCAGGGTGCCGCTCTCGCAGTACGTGGCGGGAAAGGCGCTGAAGGTGTCACGGCAGCGGGTGGGGCGCGCGTCGTACTGGCTGCACCCGCCGGTCTCGCGGTTCAGGATCGGGCAGTAGCCGACCTCGTCGCGGTGGCGCTGCACGTACTGCTCGTCGCTGCGGGCGGTGCGGGCGTTGGCGACGGCGGCGCGGGCGTGCGCCTCGACCGCGCGGGCCTGCTCGGGGGTCAGGGCGGCCGTCATGATCAGCGCCTCGGCCAGACTGACGCGGATGGGCATGTTGCAGCACGCGAAACAGCCGGCGCCGCAGAACACGCGGCCACCCTGCTGCTGGTAGCGGCCCAGCCAGCGTTCGGCCTGCTGGGCATAACGGGCGTAACCGGCCCGGACAGGATCGGTCACGGCGGCGTGGGGGGAGGGGCGTGCCTGGGTCATGAGGCGCAGCGTAGCGCGGGTATACTACGGGCAACGTGTTCCGACGCCCCCGTACCCAGCCCCCGGCCCCAGGCACTCCTGACCCGCGCAAGACCGGGATTTCGGTGCCGGGAGAGCCGCTGGACGCCACGCGCGTCCTGTCGGACCTGCTGTCCCGACCCTCGCAGGAGGGCATCCTGGAAGGCGCGCTGTCGTACGCCGCGACCCTGCTGGGCGGCGCCGTGCAGGGGTACGCGGTCGTGCGGCGCGGCCAGGACCGCGTGGCGGCCGTGTTCGGCTACCCGAAGGAGCTGCTGGGCGCGGCGCTCAGCGGTCCCTGGTCGGCCCTGCGGCCACGCGTGCTGGCCGACGGTTCCCGCGAACTGTACGAGCAGAACGGCCCGGAGGTCACGGCCCTGCTCGACAGCTGCGGCCTGCGGGACGTGACGGTGTCGCTGGTCGTGCCGCTCAGCGACCGGGGCCGGAACCTGGGCGCGCTGGTCCTCGACCGCACCGGCCCGGAAGGCGTGACGCCCGGCGCGCAGGAGGCCGTCACGAAATGGGCGGCGGCCGTCGCGCCGCTGCTGGGCGTGCTGGAGGGCCGCGAGGAATGGCGGCAGGCGGCGCGGCAGCTGACCGCCGCCCTGGTCGAGGCGGTCGAGAGCCGCGAGTTCGATTCGCTGGGGCACGCGCAGTCGGTGGCGGACATCAGCATGAAGCTCGGGCGCATGGTGGGCCTGGCCGGGCGGGAACTGGACGAACTGTGGTTCGCGGCGACCCTGCACGACCTCGGCAAGCTGCACGGCGAGCCTGGGCACGCGCTGGTCGGCGCGAACTTCCTGCATGGCGTGCCGCACCTCGCCGAGGCGCAGAAGGCCATCCGCCACCACCACGAGCGCTGGGACGGGCAGGGCGAACCGGACAAACTGGCCGGCGAGGACATTCCCCTGTACGCCCGCATCCTGGCCGTCGCGAACGCGTTCGTGCGCATGGGCGACGTGGACCGCCTGAAACCGCACGCCGGCAAGGCCCTGGACGCCCGACTGGTCGGCCTGCTGGAGAAACTGCCGAAGTGAGCCGCGTGCCGTCTGTTCCGTTGACCGCCCGGGACCGCGCGGGGGAGCCCGCGACACACGACGGGACCGGCCGGAGCGCCCGTTGACCCTGAGGTCCGCCCCGCACGGAGACGCGCCGTCGCCCCGCTTCCCGGTGCTCGAGGCGCGCTTCGGGCCGCTGCGTCCCCTGGACGCCGGCATGCAGAGCCGCGTGTACGCCACGGCGGACGGCGTGATCGTGAAGGTCTACCGCAACCAGCAGGGCGACCACCGCACCGAGGCCGACAACCTGCGCCGCGCCGGGCTGGGCGACTGGGTGATCGACGCGCTGGAAGCAGACGGCATCGAGGCGCTCGTCATGCGGCAGTTCCCGGGCCGCCCGCTGCGTCCGGCCGACGTGACCCGCGCCGCCGGCCCGCTGCGCGCCGTGCTGGGCGCCCTGCACCGTGAGCAGCGCGGCGTGGTGGACCTGCGCCGCGTCCGCGAGCGTCTGCAGCGCTTCCGCAGCGCCCTGGCCGCCTACCCGCTCGAGGACCTGTTCGACGCGGTCGAGCTTCCCCTCGAACGCGGCCTGCTGGACCGCCCCGCCTCGTTCTGCCACCTGGACCTCTGGCACGACAACATCCTGATCACGGATCAGGCCGGGCCGGACCAGCGGCTGCTGGTGATCGACTGGACGAAATCCGGCTGGGACGACCCGCTGCGGGACCTCGCGCTGCTCAAGACCGGCACGCTGGACCTGCTTGCGCCGGACGAGAGCCTGCGGCTCGCGCTGGAGTTCCTGCCAGACCACGCGCCCATCACGCTCACCCGCTACCGCGCGTACCTGGCACTGACCACCCTGCACGACCTGTACTGGCTGCTGATGAACGAACCCTACGAATTCGACGGTCAGCGCGCCGAGAAACTGCCGCGCGCCCGGCACGTGCTGGCGCGGCTGCCGGCCCTGCCGTGACCCTGCGGCGGCAGGACCGTCCGGCGTCGGTCGCCTCCGGGCAGGCCCGAGCCGGTATCGTGGGGGGCATGGTTACTGTCGTTACCCACCCCCTGGTCCAGCACAAACTCTCGGTCATGCGTGACGTCCACACCGGCGTGAAGGAATTCCGCGAACTGGCCGGCGAACTCAGCCTGCTGCTCGCCTACGAGGCCATGCGCGACCTCGAGACCGTGCAGGAGACCGTGCAGACGCCCATCACCCAGGCCGAATTCCCGATGCTGAGCGGCAAGAAACTGGCCCTGGTCGCCATCCTCCGCGCCGGGCTGATCATGACCGACGCGATCGTGCAGCTCGTCCCGGCCGCCAAGGTCGGGCACATCGGCCTGTACCGCGACCCGGAATCCCTGCTGCCGGTCGCGTACTACAACAAGCTGCCCACCGACATCGCCGAGCGGCGCGTGTTCCTGACCGACCCGATGCTCGCCACGGGCGGCAGCGCCGTCGCCGCCATCGAACGCCTGAAGGAGGCCGGCGCGACCAGCATCAAGCTGATGTGCATCCTCGCCGCGCCGGAAGGCATCGCCCTGATCGAACGCGAGCACCCGGACGTCGAGATGGTCGTCGCGGCCGTCGACTCGCACCTGAACGACCACGGGTACATCGTTCCCGGTCTGGGAGACGCCGGCGACCGCATCTACGGCACGAAGTGACCGGCCGGCCGCCCCCGCCCGCCCCGCCCCGGCCGGCATGTCCTCCTTTGGTGTGACCTGACCCACCCGCCCAGCCTTTACACTTGGGGCCGTTTATGGATTCTTTGCAGGCTCTTGCCGCCCAACTGGGCATCTCCGACCTGACCGGACGCGGCTTCATCAGCGTGCTGGTCACCTTCTTCACCGCCTGGCTGTTCACGTGGGTGTTCATTCCGCGCCTGCGGGTGTTCGCCATTCAGGTCGGCTGGGCCGACCAGCCCAACGAGCGGCGCCTGAACAAGGAGCCGCTGCCGAACGCCGGGGGGCTGGCCATCTACGGCGGGTTCCTGGTGAGCATCATCGTGGCGTGGGCGCTGCGGCCCATCGCAGTGGACATCGTGAACATCCAGGTGCTGGCCATCCTGCTGGGCGCGTCCATGCTGGTGCTCGTCGGGTTCATCGACGATCAGTACGGCCTGTCACCGCTGTCGCGGCTGCTGGTGCAGACCCTGGCGGCCGTACTGCTGCTGGTGAACGACCTGCGCATCGACATCAACGCCATTCCGTTCCTGCCGGTCCTGCCCGAACCGCTGAACATGATCCTCTCGACCCTCATGACGGTCGTGTGGGTCGTGGCCCTCACGAACGCCGTGAACCTGCTCGACGGGGTGGACGGCGTGGTGGGCGGCGTGGCCTTCGTCGCGAGCTTCGTGCTGCTCGCGACCGCCTCGCAGTTCACGGACCGCGCGGCGGCCGTGGTGCTGCTGGCCGGCCTGTCCGGCGCGGCGCTGGGATACCTGCGGCACAATTTCAACCCCAGCCGCATCATCATGGGCGACGCCGGCAGCACCCTGTTCGGGTTCACGCTGGCCGCCGTGAGCCTGCTCGGCACCCTGAAATTCAGCGCGGGGGCCAGTCTGCTCGTGCCGCTGATCGTGCTGGCCCTCCCACTGCTGGACACCACCCAGGTCGTGATCGGCCGGCTGGCGCGCGGCATCCGCAACCCGCTGGGCCACCCGGACAAGACCCACATTCACCACCGGGTGCTGGCCCGCACCTCCAGCGCCCGCCGGACCGCCGTGATCCTGTGGCTGGTCGCGCTGGCCTGCGGGGCGCTGGGCATGAGCCTGCAGGGCGTGCGGCCCCCGGCGATCCTGGGCACCGTCCTGAGCGCCGCCGCCTGCCTGTTCTTCGTGGCGTACCGCCGCATCCGCGCCGGTCACCTCGAGCAGGCCGAACGTGACGCGGCCGACGCGGCCGGAACCCTTCACCCTACCCCGACCACGGGCCCGGACGCGGCCCGGGAGGACCTGAACCCATGACCACACCTGCCGTGACCCACCTCACCGGCCGCGCGGACCCCGCAGAGCGGACGGTCGTCCTGGCCTTCGGAACCCGGCCCGAGGCGACGAAGATGGCCCCGGTCTACCGGGCGCTTCAGGCCACGCCGGGCCTGCGGCCCCTGATCCTGTCCACCGGGCAGCAGCGGCAGATGCTGGACGCCGCCCTGAACGTGTTCTCGCTGACCCCAGACCGCGACCTGAACGTCATGACCGACCGGCAGACCCTGGCGGACCTGACCGCCCGCATCGTCCCGCAGGCCGGGCGGACCCTGCGCGAGATGGGCGCCGACATGGTCCTCGTACACGGGGACACCAGCACCAGCTTCTGCGTGGCCCTCAGCGCCTTCTACGAAGGCATCCCGGTCGGGCACGTCGAGGCCGGACTGCGCAGCGGCGACCTGCGCGAACCCTTCCCCGAGGAAGCCAACCGCCGCCTGACCGGCGTGCTGAGCACCCTGGACTTCGCGCCCACGCCCGGCAGCCGCGAGAACCTGCGCCGCGAGGGCAAGGGTGACCACGGCCTGTTCGTGACCGGCCAGACCGCCGTGGACGCCGTGCGCGAGGTCGCGGGCCGCGTCCCGCTGCGCTCCGAGTGGCAGGCGCGCGTGGACGCCGGCCAGCCGCTCGTGACCGTCACCATGCACCGCCGCGAGAACCAGCCCATGATGCGCGAGATGGCCCAGGCCCTGGCCCGCGTGGCCCGGGCGCACCCGGACCATCACTTCATCTACCCCGTGCACCTGTCGCCCGCCGTGCAGGAAGCCGTGCGGCCCGCGCTGGGGCACCTGCCGAACTTCGAACTGACCGAACCGCTCGACTACAGCGACATGGCCCCCCTGATGGCCGCCTCGCGCCTGCTCGCCACCGACAGCGGCGGCCTGCAGGAGGAAGGCGCGGCGCTCGGCGTGCCGGTCGCGGTGCTGCGCAACGTCACGGAACGCCCGGAGGGCGTGGAGGCCGGCGTGCTGAAACTCGCCGGGAACGATCCGGCGCAGCTCGAAGCCGTCCTGAACGACCTGCTGGACAGCGAGCCCACCCTGGCTGCCATGCGCGCAGCCCGCAACCCCTACGGGGATGGGCAGGCCGCGCGGCGCATCGCGCAGGCCGTCGCCTGGCACTTCGGGCTTCAGGACCGCCCGGCCGACTGGGAATAGAACCGCTCTCTGACCGGAGGCAGCGGGGAAAGAGGATTCCCCGCTGCCTCCGGTCCCGCTGCCGGGCGTTCCAGCGCCCCGTCCCGCCCGCCTTCGGCAGAGGCGCGTTCTGCCCGATGCCTTATGCTGATCGCCTGTGACTCCTGAAGGCAACCCACCCGCCGCGCACGCCACGCCGCACCTCGCGGTGGTGCTCAACCCGAATGCCGGGAACGGCCTGGCACTGCACGCCTGGCCGCGACTGGAACGTGAACTGCAGGCCCGGCACCTGAGCCACGAACTGATCCGCGAGGCCAGCGGCGGGGCGGCGCTGGCCCGGCTGCGGGCGCTGCCGGCGGGAACGGCGGTCATGGCGGTCGGCGGGGACGGCACGGTCGGGGCGCTGCTCCCCGCGCTGGTCGGAACGGGGCGGCCCCTGGCAGTCGTGCCGCTGGGCACCGGGAATGATTTCGCGGGCCTGCTGGGCCTGCGGCCCGGCGCATTCGCCGAGGCGCTGGACCGCCTGAACTACCAGCCGCGCGCCGTGGACGCCCTGCGCGTCACCATCCGTCAGGGGGACGGGGCGGGCCGCACCCACCTGCTGCTCAACGGCCTGGGCATGGGCTTCGACTCGGACGTCACCGCGAACATGGACCGCGCGCCCGCCCGGCTGCGCGGTTTCGCGCGCTACGCCTGGTCGGCCGTCGCCACCATCCGGCAGCTGAAGCTCACGCACGTGACCGTCACTGCCGACGGCCGGACCCTGTACGCCGGGCCGAGCGGCATCGTGGCGGTCATGAACGGTACCCGCTACGGCGGCGGGTTCATGATCAGCCCGGACAGCGACCTGCGCGACGGTCGCGTGAACGTCGTCGCGGGCGCCGACATGAACCGCCGGCAACTCACGGACCTGATGCTCCGTGTCCTGCGGGGCCGGCACCTGAAGCACCCACGCGTCCACACCTGCGCCGCGCAGCAGGTCACGGTCCGCTGGGACGCCCCGGTGCGGGTGCACCTCGACGGCGACCTGCACGGCCGCGTGACCGAACTGCACGTCGAAACCCTGCCCGGCGCCGTGCAACTCCTGAACGCCTGATACGGACTCCGATTGAATGGGCTGCAAAGCCCGCTGGGTCCGAGCGAAGCGAGTGGGAGCTGGGCGGGTTCCGGACGTGGAGTCGGCAATCCGGTGAAGTTCCGGATTGTAGGCGAAACAAACGGCAGTCCGTATGACACGGCCTCGGGTTGAATGGCTTACAAAGCCGTTCAACCCGAGGCCGTGTTACTACAGCGTTACTTCAGTTTGGCGAGGGCTGCCTTGGCTGCCTCGATGTTGCGCTTCTCCCAGAAGGTCTCGGCGCGCATGGTGATGGCCTTCTGGAACTGCGCGGCGGCCTCGGCCTTCTTGCCCATGGTGAGCAGGGCGTTGCCGTACTCGAAGCGGTGCACGGCCTCCTCGGGTTCCAGCGCGATGGCCTTCTCGAAGTTCGCGACGACGTTCCCGCGGGTGGCGCCGGTCGCCTGCACGGCGATGGCACCCTTGATGCCGCCGGCGTCCAGGTTGGCGTTCCACAGGCCCAGCGCGACGTACGCGCCGGCGAGTTTCGGGTCGAGCTTGATGGCCGCGTCGAGGTTTTTCTTCATGTCCTGCGCGAGGCCCAGGCTCTGGAAGATGCCGCTGAACTGCGCGAGGCGGCCCTGCGCGCGGGCCAGTTCGAAGTACGCCTCGGCGTTGTTCTTGTCCTTGGCGATGGCCTGCTTGGCGTAGCCCTGCGCCTTCTCGAACAGCGCTTTCTTCTGGTTGTCGGGGACCAGGGCGGCGCCGGCGGTGGTCGCCTCGGCGGCCAGGGACAGGCCTTCGCTGGTGTTCAGGGCGGCGGCGGCGGTGGCGGCGGCCTGCCAGTTGCCCTGGTCGAACTGACTCTGGGCAGCCTGCAGGGACTGGGCGGACGCGCCCCCGAGGGCGCTGACGGTCAGGGCAAGGGCGGCAGTGACAAAGATACGCATAGGGGTCCTCCGGTGGGGTGGTGCACGGTGAATTGAACGCTGTGCCGGAGTATACACACCTGCCGGCGCGGATTGCTGACGAGTTCGTCAGGAACGGCAAGCCTGGACTTTCATGAACCCGGTCCAGTCGGGGGCGGCGGAATGCTAAGCTCGCGGCAGACGTGGACTGGAAGGCGGTGCTCTCGGACCTTCGCGCGCACCTGCCCCCCGGTGGGGGCGGCGTGGTGCGCGGCAGTCTGCGCTGGCTGGAAGCCGAGATGCGCGCCAGCGGAGCCAATCCCTCGAGCGTGCGCAACATCATCTACCGCGACGTGGGCACCCCGGCCGACAAGGCGGCGCTGCGGGCCGTGCTGGCCGGCCTGGCCCGCGAGGTCGGCCGCCCCCTGCCGGACACGTCCCTGCCCGGGGCGCCGGCCGTCCCGGATGAACTGGACCTGCTGGGCCGCAGCAAGAAACGCGCCTATCGGCAGTTCCTGGCGGGCGTGCGGGCCGGGCGGGCGCCGCGCCTGATCGTGTGCGGGCGGACCGGGGCGGGGAAGACCGTGCTGCTGTCGCACGTGGCGCGCGCCCTGGCGGCGCAGGGCGTGCCGGTCCGGCAGCTGTTCCTGTCGGGCGAGGCGGCCGGGACGCTGCAGGCGCCCGCACCGGCCGGATCGTCGTTCGCGGCGCTGGCGCAGGCGCAGCTGGACGGGGCGCGGCAGGTGCTCCCGGCGACCGGGGCGCTGCTGCTGCGCGTCACAGGCGACCTGACCCTGCACGGCGGCCCGCCGCGCCTGCCCGGCGGGGAACCGACCGACCCGGCGACCTGGGCGGTCCGTTCTCTGCTGGAACGGGCGCCGTCCGGCGTGGCGGTCCTGCTGGCCGTCGAGGGGGACGCGCCCTCCGCGGCGCCGTGCGAGGTGATTGAACTGCGGCCCCCCACGGCGGCCGAGGCGCGCGCGTACCTGATGGCCCGCCTGAACGTCCCGCGTGCCGAGGCGGACCGGCTGGTTCAGGAGACGGGCCGGCACCTGGACCGCCTGACGCTGCTCGCCAGTCTCAGTGGCGGGGACGTGCGCCCGGCCGACCTGCTGAGCGACCCGGATTCCCGCCAGCTGACGGAACGCACCGCCGCCCTGAACGCCACCCTGGGCCCCGGTCCGGACCGTGCGCCCTGGCCGGACGCGCTGCTGCTCGCCCTGCTGGGCCGCTCGCCCGCCACGCTGCCGCCGCACGCGCGGGCGCTGCTGCGCGGGAGTCCGGACGCCGGCTGGCGGCCCGCGCCGGTCCTGTGTGCCGCGTGGGCTGCCGTGGCCCGCGCCGCGCAGACGGACGCCCTGCGGACCCTGGCCCGACTGGAGGACCCGGCGTTCGGCGCGTACCGGCTGGGTGCGCTGGCCGCCCTGCAAGACTGGACGGCGCTGGCCGCGCACGTCACGGCGCACCTGGACGACATCCGGCACCTGCCGGGCCTGTGGCCGGTCCTGCGGGCCGCGCCGCCCGGCCCGGACCGCGAGACGCTGGCCCGCGCGGTCGTCACGCACCACGCCGGCCGCGGCGAGTACAACGAACCCCGCGCCCGCGACGCGCTGTTCACCCTGATGGAAAGTCCACGTGACGCCGTGCGCGCCTGGGCCCGCGTGAAACTGGCCGAGAGCAGCCTGGAGGGCGGGAACATGGACGCCGCCCGCACGCAGCTGACCCACCCGGACGTGACGGGCATGGACCTGGTCGGCGCGGACGGAGCGGCCGCGCGGGATCCCTGGACGGTCGCGGCCCAGGCAGACGCGCTGCTGGTCCGCGCCGCCCTGGCCCGCTGGCAGGGGGACCTGACCGAGGCGACGCGCGCCGCCGTGGACCCGCGCGCGCAGCAGGGTGGTCCGCGCGCCCTGCTGTGGCGCGGCCTGATCGCCAAGGACGCCGGCCGCTGGGACGAGGCGCTCGGGGCGCTGCGGGCCGTGCCGGCGTCCAGTCCGCTGCTCTCGGCGCGCGCACGTTACCAGCAGGGGGACCTGCTCCTGCGGCTGGGTCAGCCCGGCGAGGCGCTGGCAGCGCTGCTGGACGCCTCGGCGCGGCTGGACGCGGCCGGCGGCGGCCCCGAGGAGGTCGCGCGGGTCCTGGCGCGCACCGCGACCGCGCAGCGCCGCCTGGGCCGCCCCGCCGAGGCGCTGGAGCGGCTGGACGCGGCGCTGCGTCTCGTGCCGGCCGACGACCGCCGCCACGCGGACGGCGTGCCACGGGCCCGGCTGCTCTCGGAGGGCGTGCCGATCCTGCTGGCCCTGGCCCGCCCGGACGACGCGCTGGCACAGGCCGCGCAGGCGCTGGAACTGTTGTCGCGCAGCGAGGTCCGCCCCGCCGAGACCCGTTACCGCGAGCGGCGCACGCTGTACCGCGTGGCGCTGGCCTACCTGTCGCGCGGCCTGGGCCGACCGTACCTGCAGCCCCTGCTGGGGCCGGCGCCCGGCGCGGACCACCCGGACCTCGCGCAGGCCCGCGCGATCCTGGACGGCCTGCTGGAGCAGGCGCAGCCGCGCGGGGACCGCGAGGAGATGCTGCGCTTCGACATGCTGCTCAGCCGCGCCCTGTGCGAACCGGAGTCCCGGCGGGCGCTGGCGTTCACGGACCGGGCGCTGGGCATGGCCGGGCACGCCTACGAGGAGGCGCAGGCGCGGACCATGCGCGCCGACGTGCTGCTGCGCGCCGGTCCGACCGACGCGGCGCTGGGGGACCTGAACCGCGCGCACGCCCTGCTGCGCCGCCTGGAGGTCAGTCCCGGTGCGGGGCCGCGCGGCGCGGCCCCCGATCCGGGATTGCAGGCGCAGCTGCTGGCCCTGGAGGCCCGCGCGACCATCCGGGAGGGCGCGGCGGCCCTGCGCTGGCTGCGCGGCGCCCTGCACGGCGGTCCCGGTGTGGACGGCGGGGAGCTGGCGCCTTTCCGGGTCAGCGTGTGGCGCGAGGCGGCCCTGGCGCTCGAGCAGTTCCACCCGGATCCGGCGGGCACGCTGCTTGACCTGGGCGTGCCCTTCGATCCGCGGGTGCTGCGGGCCTCGGACGCCCTGCGCCTGCACGGCCTGCACGGCTGAGCGTGCGGGGTGCGGGGCGCGGCGCGGCTGAAAGCCGGTATGCTGTGCGGCGTGAGTACCAGTGAACCGCAGGCCGGGGGCCGCGCTGCTGTCCGCCTGCTACAGGGGTATGTGTGGCATCCGCAGGGCGCCGACATCGAACTTGAGCATTTCCTGCCGCACGAACTGGACCTGACGGGCGGGGACAGTGAGGGCGCGCACGTCCTGTGGGACGGCGTGAACCCTCCGTTCGCGTTCTTCGAGAACGGCGAACCCACCGCCTCGCAGGCCTTCTACCAGTTCACGGTGCTGCGCGTGTACGACGAGCGGCCCAGCAACGAGGCGCTGCACGAGGACGCCACGCTCGCCAGCGGCCTGCTCGACCCGCTGCTGGAGGCCACCCCGGAGGGCTTCGGCTGGCAGCTCTGGGAGGACCTGAGGGACCTGTGAGCATGACCCTGGAGTGGTTTGACCTGCGCGTGGAGGGAGACCCGCACCCCCGCCGCTTCGATTCGGCCGCGTCGGCCCGCACGTACCTGCTGCGCGTGGAGCGGCTGAGCGAGGCGGCGGCCGACGAACTGCTGATCGCGGGCGAGGTGCACCCGCCCCTGTCGCGCCGCTCGCTGGAACTGCGGCCCCTGCACAGCGAATGACCCCGGACGCCGTGGAGACCGCCGGCGCAGCGCCGACCGAGCCGGGGCCGGTCGTGGCGATTCCGGTGTACGCCGGGGTCAGCGAACTGGAACTGGGCGTCATGATGACCGTGTGCCGCCTGTGCGGCGGCGAGGGCGCGGCCCTGACCGTCAACCGCTCGCGGGCGAGTATCGTCACGGCGGGCGGGCTGGTCAGCACGCCGCACGTGCTGTACGCGGCGCTGCCGGAACCGGCGGGCCTGCTGCTGCCCGGCGGTCCCGGCGCGGCGCGGGCCAGCCGTGACCCGCTGCTGCGCGCGTTCCTGGCAGGGCACGCGGCCCTGCCGACCGGCGCTTCGGGCAGCGGGGCGCTGCTGTGCGGCGAGGCCGGCACCCTGACCGGGCGCGTGGTGGGCGGCCCCGCCGACCTGAGTGACACGCTGTGGGGCTTCGGCGTGGCGGGCGTGCAGGCCGGGCAGGTCGTGACCGACGGGCCGCTGATGACCACGCCGTCCGGGCTGCCGGCCCTGCAGGCGGCGCTGCACGTGGCGGCGCACGTGTGGGGCAAGGAGGCCGCCGCGCAGGCCGCCGACCAGATCGGCTACCGGCCGGCCTGATACGGACTGCCGTTTGTTTCGCCGACAATCCGGAACTTCACCGGATTGCCGACTCCACGTCCGGAACCCGCCCAGCTCCCACTCGCTTCGCTCGGACCCAGCGGGCTTTGCAGCCCATTCAACCGGAGTCCGTATGAGTGGGGACCGCCTGCTGGGACAATCCCGGCCCGCGTTCGTGTGTGGGGCGAACCGGGGCCGGGTGATACGCTGAGGGCATGGATCAGGCTGCGTTTGACCGTTACCTTGCGCTGCGGGCCGAGGTCGCCCGCCACAACCGCGCGTACCACGAACTGGACACCCCGGAAATCCCCGACAGCGAGTACGACGCCCTGGCCCGTGAACTGCGCGCCCTCGAAACCGCGAACCCCGACTGGGCCGCCCGCGCTGCCGACACCGACGGCCGCGACCTGAGCCCCGCGCAGGCGGTGGGCGGCGCGCCCGCCGGGACCTTCGTGCCGGTGAATCACCCCACCCCCATGACCAGCCTCGACAACGCCTTCAGTGACGAGGAACTGGACGACTGGCGCGAGAAACTCGCCCGCGCCCTGAACCTCCCGGCCGACCACGACGACTTCACCTTCACGGGCGAACTGAAGATCGACGGCCTGAGCGTCAACCTGTACTACCTGAACGGCGAACTCCAGTGGGCCGCCACGCGCGGCAACGGCGTGACCGGCGAGATCGTGACCGCGCAGGTCGCCACCGTGCCCGGCATTCCCACGCACCTGCCCGGCCTGAGCGGCGAACTGGAGGTGCGCGGCGAGGTGTACATGAGCCGAGCGGACTTCGCGGCCTTCAACGAGCAGGCCGAGGAACTGGGGACGCCGCTGCTGAAGAACCCCCGCAACGGCGCGGCGGGCGCGCTGCGGCAGAAGGACCCGGAAGTGACCCGCACCCGCAACCTCCGCGCGATCTTCTACGCGCTGGGCCGCCGCGACGGCGTGCCCGCCACCACCCAGGGCGAGGTGCTGGCGTGGCTGGCCGCACAGGGCTTCCCGGTCAGCGCATACAGCGAGACCCTGCGCGGCCTGCGCGCCGCCGCCGACTACCACGCCCGCATGACCGCCCGGCGGCAGACCTTCGAGTTCGACGCGGACGGCACGGTCCTGAAACTGGATCCGCTGCGCCTGCAGGAGGAGGCGGGCTTCACCAGCCGCGCGCCGAGGTGGGCGATCGCGTACAAGTTCCCGGTCGAGGAGGTCGAGACGACCCTGGAGGCCATCACCGTGAACGTGGGCCGCACCGGGAAACTCGCGCCGCTCGCGCACCTCGCGCCGCGCCTGATCGAGGGCAGCACCGTCAGCCGCGCCACGCTGCACAACGAGGACTTCATCCGCGACCTCGACCTGCACATCGGGGATACGGTGGTGGTCCGCAAGTCCGGCGGGGTGATCCCGCAGATCATGCGCGTCCTGCACGACAGACGGCCCGAGGGCGCCCAGCCGTTCGCGTTCCCCACCCACTGCCCCGAGTGCGGCCATGAGGTCACCCGCGCCGACGGCGACGCGAACACCTACTGCCCGAATCCCGCCTGCCCCGCCCAGGCCTTCGAGCGCATCCGGTACTTCGTGTCGCGCGGCGCGATGGACGTGCGCGGCATCGGCGAGAAACTCGTCGCGCAACTCATCGAATCCGGACTGGTGCGGGACGTCTCGGACCTGTACACCCTGAACGCCGAACAGCTGGCCGGACTGGAACGTGGCGGCGAGAAGAAAGCGCAGAACATCCTCGCGCAGCTGGACGCCAGCCGCACCAGGCCGCTGTGGCGACTCGTGAACGCGCTCGGCATGAACCACGTGGGCGAACGCAACGCGCAGGCGCTCGCCCGCGCCTTCGGCACGCTGGACGCCCTGCTGGCCGCCACGCCCGAACAGATCGAGAACGTGCCCGGCATGGGCGGCGTGATCGCCCAGAGCGTCACGGCGGCCCTGGCCGATCCCAGCATGCGCGGCGTGCTGGAGCGGCTGCGCGCCCACGGCGTGAACCCCGCCGAGGAGGTCACCCGGCGCGGCGAGCAACTGCAGGGCCTGAACTTCGTGATCACCGGCACCCTGACCCGCCCGCGCGACGCCATCAAGGCGCAGCTGGAGGCCGCCGGGGGCCGCGTGACCGGCAGCGTGACCGGCAAGACCAGCTACCTGATCGCCGGGGAAGAGGCGGGCAGCAAACTCGCCCGCGCGCAGGAACTCGGCGTGAACGTCCTGACCGAAGCCCAGCTGGCCGACCTGCTGCGGGAACGGGGCGTGACGGACCCCGCCAGCTGAACGCACGCCGGAAATGGCCGGAAGGACCGCCGTTGCGTATAAACTGAGAACTATTGGCGCGGCCCGAGCATCAGCGGGGCCCGCGCGTGGAGGCAAGACGAGCATGGCAACCAACCCCGAAGTCGAGATCAGCAAGAGTGTCCTGATGGACATCGCCGCCACCACCCTGGACGGCATTGAAGGAACCGAGATCGCCGCCGCCCCCCTGAAGGTCGGCGAGGTGCTGCGCAACCAGAACCCCGGCCGCAAGGCCCGCGCGCTGCGCGTCACCCGCGAAGGCAACGACGTGACCGTCGACCTGGGCCTGAACATCGAGTTCGGCCGCAGCCTGATCGCCCTGAGCGAACAGGCCCAGCGCGCCGTGCGCGAGAACATCGAACTCATGACCGGCCTGAAGGTCCGCGCCGTGAACGTCAGTGTGCACAACGTCTGCCTGCCCAAAGGCAGCGCCGCATGACCCGCCGCCGCGAGAAGGCCGCCGCGCCCGTCGGCACCCGCCGCGCCGCCCGCGAGTTCGCGTTCCGGGTGCTGTTCGAAGCTGACCGGGGCGACCTGCCCATGCAGAGCGTGTTCACCCGCGCCGAGGGCGCCATGCGCAGTGGCGACGACACCTTCCCTGCCCTCAGCGAGGACGCCCTGACCTTCGCGCAGGAACTCGTGCGCGGCATCAGCGCCGCCCGCCCCGACATCGACGCGACCCTGCGCCGCACCATCCGCGGCTGGAGCTTCGACCAGATGGCCCAGACCGACCTGAACATCCTGCGCCTGGCGACCTTCGAGATGATGCACACCAGCGAGCCGCACCCGCCCGTCATCGAGAGCGCCGTGCGTATCGCCCGCAAGTTCGGCGGGGACGACTCCGGCCGCTTCGTGAACGGCGTGCTCGCCGGCCTGAGCCGCGCCCTGAACAGCCGGGGACAGCCCGCCCCGGCCGCGCAGCCCGAGGCGGAAGCGCCCCTCCCGGACGGAGAGCCCGAGTGACCAGCGGCCGGGCCGAGGCCCGGACCCTGGCCGGCCCGCCCGCCGCCGCCGAACTGCTCGCCCGCGCCGCCGCCCTGGCCGCCACGCTGCCCGTCACGCCCAGCATCGCATTCATCCGGGTGGGCGACGACCCCGCCAGTGAAAGCTACGTGCGCGGCAAGGCGAAGAAAGCCGTGGAACTCGGCCTGCACAGCCACGTGTACGCCCTGCCGGACGACACCACCCAGGCGGACCTGCACGCCCTGATCGGCACCCTGAACGCCGACAACGGCGTACACGGCGTGCTGCTGCAACTGCCCCTCCCGGCCCACCTGAACGCCGACGCGGCCCTGGCCTGCCTCGACCCGCGCAAGGACGTGGACGGCCTGCACCCGGTCAGCGCCGGGCTGCTGTGGCAGGGGCAGCCCGGCCTGCGCCCCTGCACGCCCGCCGGGGTGATGGCCCTGCTGGACCACTACCGCCTTCCGGTGGCCGGGCAGCACGCCGTGATCGTGGGCCGCAGCGCCCTGGTCGGGCGACCCCTGGCGGGCCTGCTGCTGAACGCCGACGCGACCGTCACCGTCGCCCACCGCGCCACCCCGGACCTGGGCACCGTAACCCGCCGCGCCGACCTGCTGATCGTCGCGGCCGGGCACGCGCACCTGATCACGCCGGACATGGTGCGCCCCGGCGCGACCGTTATTGACGTGGGCATCAACCGCGTGCCCACCGAGGGCGGCAAGGCCCGCCTGACCGGTGACGTGCACCCGGACGTGGCGGGCGTGGCCGGGGCGCTGACACCCGTGCCGGGCGGCGTGGGCCCCATGACGGTCGCGCAACTGATGATGAACACCGTCCAGGCCGCCCAGAACCAGACAGCGCAGGTGCAGGCCACGCAGAACCAGACAGGGCAGAACCAGGTGGGGCAGCCGAACGGAGCGAACGGTGAACTCCTTCGCTGACCTGATCGGCAACCGCTGGCTGTGGGTCGCCGTGCTCAGCAGCACGGGCGCGCAGGTCATGAAGGTGCTGCTGATCCTGCTGCTCGAACGCCGCTGGCACCCCGGCGCGTTCATGGAGACCGGCGGCATGCCCAGCAGTCACAGCGCCATGGTTGCCGCCCTGACCACCGGCGTCGGTATCACCGAGGGCCTGGGCAGCCCGCTGTTCGCCGCGAGCGCCGTGTTCGCCCTGATCGTCATGTACGACGCGACCGGCGTGCGTCACAGCAGCGGCCAGCAGGCCCGCCTGCTGAACGAACTGGTCGATGAACTGCGCGCCGTGGTCCGCGAGGGGTTCGCGCCCAGCCCCCTGCGCGTCCTGATGGGCCACACCTACCTCGAGGTGCTGATCGGCACCCTGATCGGCGTGGCGGCCGGCTTCATCGCCTTCGGCAGCCAGCCGGCCTGAACGGGGAACAGGAAGGGGACGGGCCTGCGCAGGGGAGGACCCGTCCCTGCCGTTTTCTGGGGTTATACGGATTCCGTTTGTTTCGCCGACAATCCGGAACTTCACCGGATGGCCAGCTCCACGTCCGGAACCCGCCCAGCTCCTCCCCGCTTCGCTCGGATTGAACGGCTTTGTAAGCCATTCAATCGGAGTCCGTGTTACACGGCGTTGCTGCGCAGGGCGCCGTCCAGCAGGGCGTCCAGCCGCTCGCGCGTGAAGGGCCGCTTGCCTTCCAGCAGCGTTCCGCCGCTCCCGGCGTGCAGGTGCCAGTGCTTGCTGCCGCCCATCAGGCGCAGCGACACGCCACCCAGGTCCACGTGGCGCGGGCTGACCGCCGCGATCAGCAGCGGTTGCCCGCCCACGCCCACGCTGACGCTCATGACGGTGGTGGGCAGGTCGTAGGGGCGTTCCATGCGGTAGATGTAGTCCGGGAAGTCCGCAACCTTCTCGAACGACAGGCCGCGCGCCGCCGCGCTGTCCTCCAGCCAGCCCAGAAGCGTGACCCACTGCGTGTACAGCGCCGAATCATCTGCATGTGACATGTGACACGAGCATACCCCACGCCGCCAGACTCCGTCAGCCCACCGAACCGGCCTGTCCGTCGAGTCCGTCAGCCGAGCAGCAGGCGGCCCCCGCTGGCATCCAGCGTGACGTGCCCGCCGCGCAGCGCCTCGCCGGTCACGGCGTCGCGCCACTCGCCGTCCGGCAGGGACAGCGTGACCGCGTGCGCCTCGGCCCGGCGACTGACGATCACCGCGGCCCGCTCGGCGCGGCCGTCGGCGTGCGTGTACTCACGCAGGAACGCCACGGCGTCCTCCTCGGCGTGCAGGAAGCGCAGGTTACCCCGCTGCAACGCCAGGGTCCGGCGACGCACCGCGATCAGGTCCTTCATGCGGGCGCGCAGGGCCGTGTCCCACCGGGACTCGTCCCAGGGCATGGATTCGCGGCACCAGGGCATCGCGCCGTCACGGGACTGCGTCACGCCGACCTCACTGCCGTAGTACGTGCAGGGCACGCCCGCGTACCCCATCAGCAGCGTCACGCCCGCCAGGAACCGTGTGCGGTCGTTCCCCAGGCGGTACAGCGCCCGCGGAATGTCATGCGATTCGAGCACGTTGAACATGCTCAGCGCCACCTGGGCGGGCAGCGCATGGTACGCGTCCCACAGGATCTCCACGAGTTCCTCGCCGCCCAGCGCGCTCGGCTCGAAGGCCATGTTCGCGCGGGCCAGCCACTGCATGACCGGCAGGCCGAACCCGTGGTAGTTCATGCTGCCGTCCTCGCCCTGACCGTCCAGCGCGTGCTCCGGGTCGTAGAAGCGCTCCCCGAACACGTACGCGTCCGGGCGTTCCTCGCGCGCCGCGCGTTTCAGGGTGCGGTGTAGCGGCAGGTTGTCCTCGTCGGTGCCGCCCGTGCCGATCATGTGCGCCACGTCCAGCCGCCAGCCGGCCGCGCCGCGCCGCAGCCAGTGCCGAACGACGCTCTCCTCGCCGCTGAAGAACTCCTGCACGGCGAACTCGTTGCGGTAGTCGATCTTCGGCAGGGTGGGCACGTCGAAGAAGGCGTGGTACGGCAGTTTGCCGGGTTCGTCCCGCCAGGTGAACATGCCGCGTTCCGGGGCGTCCTCGGTCTCCTGCGCCGCGCGGAACAGGGCGTTCTCGTTCCCAACGTGGTTGAACACGCCGTCCAGCACGATCTTCACGCCGGCCCGGTCGGCCGCCTGCACCAGTTCGTCCCAGGCCCCGTCGCCGCCCAGGTGCGGGTCCACGTGCCGGTAATCGGTGATGTCGTAGCGGTGGTTGCTGGGCGACACGAAGATCGGCGTGAGCCACAGCCCGCTCACCCCCAGGTCCGTCAGGTACGGCAGGGCCTGCGTGATGCCGTTCAGGTCCCCGCCGTAATGCCCGTGAATGTCGCCCCAGCTGTCGATGGGCGTGTTCCACTCGACCTGCTCGACCACGCGGTCCCCGTATACGTACTCGCCGGTCTGGACGTCATTGCCGGGATCCCCGTTGCGGAAGCGGTCCGGGAAGATCTGGTAGAACACGCTCTGCCAAGCCCACTCGGGCGCGGCGTGCCCGGTCAGGTACGTGAACCACGACCGGAACCCGCGCCGCGAACGGTTCAGGCCCAGTCCGGTCAGGTGCAGGTGATCGTTCGTGAAGTTCAGCTGCCACGCGTACCGCACGCGGCCCTCATGGACCGGCAGGTCCGCCTCGAACCAGCGTCCCGGCGCGTCGCCCAGCGGCGTGACCTCGCGCGCCGGGACGGACTCGATCTCACCGACCCGCACGAACTTCAGGTGAACCTCCGTGACGCTCAGGGTCGTGCGGACACGCACCCGCACGGAACTGCCCATCGGCGCGCCGAGCGTCTCGGTGTAGGCGGGCGTGTGGTCGTGCTGGGTGGACAGAAGCGGAAAGACGGACATGAAAACCTCCGGAAGCGGAACCAGTCGAGAGAGAAGGGGGAATGCGGGGCTGCCCGCACGGGAGGGCAGCAGAAAGGACACCGGGCACGGTCTCAGCGCACCTCTGCGGTCAGCAGTGCGGCCAAGGTCGTGCCCGGCGGGCAAGCGTTGCCTTTGAACTTTGCGCCACAGTCTGAAGCCCGCCGCCCCCCGCGGTCAAGTGGCACCAGGGGCGGGGCACCGACAGCGGCCGTAACGCTCCTTCCTGACCATCCCGCATGACGCCGCGTACACTGGGCGGCATGAAGCGTCGCCAGACCGTCAGCGTCAACGTGGGAGGGGTCATGGTGGGCAGCGCCCACCCGGTCGTCGTGCAATCCATGACGAACACCGACACCGCCAACGCCGAAGCCACCGCCATCCAGATCGCGCAGCTCGTCCGGGCAGGCAGCGAGATCGTGCGCGTCACCGTCAACACCCGCGAGGCCGCCGCCGCCATCCCCGACATCGTCGCCCGCCTGAAAGAGGTCGGGATCGAGGTGCCCATCGTCGGGGACTTCCACTACAACGGCCACATCCTCCTGCGCGAATTCCCCGAAACGGCCCGATTGCTCGCCAAGTACCGCATCAACCCCGGCAACGTCGGCGCCGGACAGCACCACGACGCGAACTTCGCCACCATGATCGAGGTCGCCAGGGAGTTCGACAAACCCGTCCGGATCGGCGTGAACTGGGGCAGCCTCGACCAGCAGGTCCTCGCGCGCCTGATGGACGAGAACACCGCCAACGGCTCACCCAGGACCGGCACGGACGTCATGATCGACGCGATGGTCGTCTCCGCCCTGGAAAGCGCCGCCTACGCCGAGGAACTCGGCCTCGCGCACGACAAGATCCTCATCAGCGTGAAGGTCAGCTCCGCCCCGGAACTCTGGCAGGTGTACCGCCAGCTCGCCCCGCTGTGCGACTACCCCCTGCACCTCGGCCTGACCGAGGCGGGCATGGGCATGAAAGGCATCGTCGCCAGCAGCGCCGCCCTCGCCCCCCTGCTGATCGACGGCATCGGGGACACCATCCGCGTCAGCCTCACCCCGGAACCCGGCGCGAGCCGCAAACTGGAAGTCGAGGTCGCCCAGCAGATCCTCCAGAGCCTCGGCATCCGCCAGTTCCTCCCGCAGGTCACCTCCTGCCCCGGCTGCGGCCGCACCACCAGCACCTTCTTCCAGGAACTCGCCCAGAAGATTCAGGACTACATCCGCGACACCATGCCCGACTGGAAAGCCAAATACCCCGGCGTGGAGGACATGCAGGTCGCCGTCATGGGCTGCATCGTGAACGGCCCCGGCGAGAGCAAACACGCCAACATCGGCATCTCCCTGCCCGGCACCGGCGAGGACCCCCGCGCGCCCGTCTACCAGGACGGCAAACTCCTGACCACCCTGCGCGGCCCCCGCATCGCCGAGGACTTCCAGGAACTCATGGAAAAATACGTCGAGCAGCGCTACGGGCGCAGCGAGGCCCCCGCATGAGCGCCTGGGGCGTCGGCCCCTTCCAGAACGAGGCCGCCGCTGCGTACGCCGCCGAGATCGTGCAGGACGGCGCGTACGCCCTGGCGGAAGCCTTCGACGTGGCGGTGGACCCCGACAACGACTACCTCGAAGCCGAGGAAGGCCACCGCGCCGTCGCCGCCGCCGAGACGCTCGCCGCCGTCCTGACCGGCGACACCAGCGCCCTGACCGACGCCGCCCTGCGCGCCTGGGTGCAGAACGCGGACGCCGCCGAACTGACCCACCTGCGCCCGCACGCCATGGAAGCCCTGGAACGCGTCCTCGGCCCCGGCAGCGAACTCCCGGACCTCTGGGAGGACAGCGAGGACGCCGACGCGTGGCGCGAGGACATTCAGCGCCTCCGCGCCGCCCTGAGCTGAACGTGGAACCGGACGTGCTGCCCTGGCTGCGGGACGACCTGACCCGCGCGGACGCGCACGCGCCAGCGCGCCTGACCGCAGACCTGCACCGCTGCGGCCGCGAACTCGGGAGGACGCTGATCGGTGGACTCCACATTGACCCGCTGACGGGCGTGCAGGGTCATACGGACTCCGATTGAATGGGCTGCAAAGCCCATTCAATCGGAGTCCGTATCAGAGGACGGCCGGGCAGGTGAGTGCGATTGAGGTCAGAAGCGCAGTTCCAGGCCGACGCCCGCGCCGATCTGCCCGGCGCTGCTGGCCCGCACGAACGCGCGCCATCCGGCGGGGCCGAACACGGGGCCGCGCAGGCCGGTCTCGCCGTACAGCGCGAACCTGTTCTCGCCCCCCTGCGCGGTGGGGACGGTGAGTTGCCCGCCGACGGTGGCGAAGGCGTCCACCTTCGTCAGGGGGAGGTTCAGGTCGCGCAGGGTCACGCCGGCGGCGTAGCGGTTGGAGGTGGTGTCGGTCGCCTGCCAGGGGCGTTCGGCGCTGCCTTCCACGCCGACCGTGCCGATGAACGGGATGGGCAGCAGGGCGGTGCCGGCGTGCAGGCCGTACCCGCCTGTGGTGGCGTCCACGCCGGCCCACACGGCGGCGGCGCTGGCGGGGACGGTCAGGGTGGTGATGCTCAGGGCAGTCAGGGCGGTCAGGGGGCGGCGCATGCGTTCAGGCTACCGGACGCCGCATGAGGATGCCCGCAGGGTTGCCTGTGGCGGTCAGGCGTTCAGGCGCACGTCGGCCACGCTGGCCAGCATCCGGAACGTCTGGAACAGGTGGAAGGCGTTGCTGCTCTCCCAGCCGACCGTCACGGCGTCGATGCGGGTGATGCCGGGCACGCGCTCGCAGGCGTCCGCGCGGGCCTGATGATCGAAGCTCAGCTGCGCGGCCGCCGGGAAGCGCGTGCCGTACGGCCTGGGCGGCGAGTGCAGCGCCTGCTGCACGGCCCGGAACGCGCCGTCGCGGATGCGGCGCTGCGCCTCGCGCGGGTGCAGGTGCGTGGCCGCGAAACTGCTCAGGCCCTCCTTGACCGGGACCGTGACCACACCCTCGCCCAGTTCGGCGGTGATTTCTGCCATGGCCACGTCGTCGCCGCAGGCGAACAGCACGGGCACGCCGTAATGCCCGGCCAGCAGGGCGTTCAGGCCGTACTCGCCGGTGCTCGCGCCGTTCACGCGCACGTCCCGGATGAAGCCGTTCCAGGTGTGCGCCAGCGGCCCGCGCACGCTTCCGGCCCGCGCGTGGTAGCCCACGAACAGCAGGCCCAGCACCCCGGCCTCCTGCACGCCCTGCACCATGCTCAGCGGCTTGTCGTTCCCGCTGGTAAAGCGCACGCCGTCCGGGAGCAGTTCCGGGATCAGGTTCCGCATGGTGTCGTGGCTGTCGTTCACGAGCACGTCGGTCGCCCCGGCGTCCAGTGCGCCCTGCGCGGCGGCGGCGGCTTCCAGTGTCATGCGTTCGCGCGCCCGCTCGTATTCGCTGCCGCTCACCAGCCCACCGAACTCGGGTGGGCTGACCTGCACCCAGCTGGAAACGCCGGTCACGCCCTCCATGTCCACGCTGATCACGACGCTGCGCGCTCCTGTGCCGCTGTGCTGGTCACTCATGCGGTTCAGGGTACCGTGACGCGCGGTAGGGAAGGGCGCACCGGGCCGTGTTAGCCTCATGCGTTATGAGCCGCGTTTCCCTGAAATCCGCCCGAGAGATCGAAGCCATGCGCCGCGCCGGGGCGCTCGTCGCGGAGACGTTCCGTGTGCTGGAGCCGCACGTGAAACCCGGCGTCACCCTGAAAGAACTCGACACCCTGGCCGAGGAACACATCCGCCGCGCCGGAGCCACGCCCGCCTACCTGGGGTACGGCCCGAAGAACAACCCCTTCCCCGGCACCATCTGCGCCAGCGTGAACGAGGTCATCTGCCACGGCATCCCCGACGGCCGCGAACTGAAGGAAGGCGACGTGGTCGGCGTGGACATCGGCGTGCTGATGAACGGCGTGTACGGCGACGCCTGCTACACCTACACGGTCGGGCAGGTCAGCGCCGACGTGCAGGGCCTCGTGGACACCACCCGCGAGTGCCTGAAAGCGGGTCTGGACGTCATCCGCCCGAACGCCCGTACCGGCGACATCGGGCACGCCATCCAGACCCTCGCCGAGGCGCGCGGGTACAGCGTGGTCCGCGAGTACACCGGGCACGGCATCGGCAAGCGCCTGCACGAGGAACCCACCATCTACCACTGGGGCGCACGCTACACCGGCCTGAAACTCCAGCCCGGCATGGTGTTCACGGTGGAACCCATGATCAACCTGGGCCGCCCCGAAACGCGCCTGCAGGCCGACGGCTGGACCGTCACCACCGCCGACGGGCAACCCAGCGCGCAGTTCGAGCACACCCTGGTCGTCACGGCCAAGGGCTTCGAGATCCTGACCGTCTGATACGGACTCCGGTTGAATGGCTTACAAAGCCGTTCAATCCGAGCGGACTCGTAGAGCTGCGCAGCAGAGCGAGCAGGAGAGAAACGGCTTCCGGACGTGGAGTTGACAGATCGGTGGTGTTCCGATCTGTGAACGAAACGGACGGAAGCCGTATGAGACGGACTCCGTCCGTTTCGCCCTCCACCCGGAACACCACCGGGCTCCTAACGCCACGCCCGGCCGTCCCATCTGCTCCGATTTGCATCCCCTCGGACGGAACGGTTTGCGAACACCATTCAGTCGGAGTCCGTGTGGCACACCGGACGGTCCCGCCGGGTGACGTTCCCGGTGGGGTACTGTGACGGGCACCATGCCTCCAGTCCACGCTTCCTCTGTTCGTCCCGCACCCCCGAGGTTCCCGCGTGGCGGCGTCCGCGCGTCCGGCCCCGAACAGATCGAAGACGAGGCGACCCTGCGTGGCGTGCTGTTCGAGGGGGACTGGCCTGCCCTGGCCGCGCTGCACAGCGTGACCTTCGCCGGGTGCGTGTTCCGGCGCGTGAACCTGACCGGCAGCGTCTGGGAGCGCGTGCGCCTGCTGGACGTGCGCTTCGAGGACTGCGACCTCAGCGGCGCGCGCTGGACGGACGTGAGCCTGGAGCGTGCCGAGGTCACGGGCTCGCGCCTGCTGGGCCTCCAGGCGGCTGGCGTGCGGCTGCGACACGTGCGCCTGACCCGCGTCCACGCCCCCCTGAGTGTCTGGCAGCGGGCCGACGCTGGCCACCTGCACCTGAACGGCTGCGACCTCAGCGAGGCCAGTTTCATGGAAGCGAAGTTGCCCGGCGCGGTCCTGCGGGACTGCCGCCTGCACCGCACGGACCTGCGCGGCGCCCAGCTGGACGGCGCGGATCTGCGCGGCAGCGCCCTGGGTGGCCTGCGTGCCGGGGCCGCCGACCTTCAGGGCGTCACCGTGGAGGCCGCGCAGGTACTCGACCTCGCTCACCTGCTGGGTGTGCAGGTCGAGGAACTGCCCGGCGAGGCGTAGGCCACCGGGCGCTCTCGGCTGCCCCTCAGCTTTCCAGCGCCAGCCAAGTGTTCGGCCCGACGATTCCGTCCGCCGTCAGGGCTTTGCCCGTCTGGAAGGACTTCACCGCACTCTCGGTGGCGGGTCCGAACGCGCCGTCCACCGTGACCGCGTACCCGCGCGCCGCGAGCTGTCCCTGCGCGGCCTTCACCGCCGGGCCGCTGTCACCGCGCCGGACCGTGCGGATCAGGCGTTCCCAGGTGGCCGAGCCGATCAGACCGTCGGGCGTGAGGCCCACGCCCCCCTGGAAGGCGCTGACCGCGCTGGCGGTGCCGCTGCCGTAACTGCCGTCGTCGCTGACTGTCTGCCCGGCGGCGAGCAGGAGCCGCTGCGCGCTGCGCACCCTCTCGCCCGTCATGCCGGTCCGTGTGGTGGGCCAGATGCGCAGCTGCACGCCCAGCCGCGCGGCCACGTCCGAGCGCAGCTGTGGCAGCTTCGCGTACAGCACGTCGCCGGGGCAGTCCGTGGCGTTGAAGTCCCGGTGCCCGTACAGTTCCGTGGCGGGAATCCCGTACTGCTGGCACAGCCACGCGCACAGGCTGACCAGAGCGCCGTACTGCCCGGCGGGCGGCGAGACGGTCATGTACGTGCCCTCGTTCTCGATGCCGACCGCCACGTCGTTCTGCCCGTCGCAGTGCGCGCCCTGGACGTGCCCAGTCCCGCCCTGCGCGGCCTCCAGGCTGCGGTGCCGGCCTTCCAGGACGTACCCGCCCCGGCTGACCGTGAACTGCTGGCCCGTGTCGATCCACCCGCGTGAGAAGTGACTCTGCTGGATCGTGCGGGCCAGACTGAACGCCTGCGCCTGCGACAGGTCCGAGGTGTTCGCGCTGGCCGTGTGGTGCACCAGGATGCGGGTGGGCCGCGCCGCGAGCATCACGATGGGAGAGCTGGCGGGCTGCGCCAGCCACGCCGCGCAGGTCGAGATGCCCGGTGCGGCCACCGCCAGCGCATTCAGCTGCTCGGGCACGCGCGTCAGGGGAACGCCGCAACCCGCCAGGGCGGCACTGGCGCTCGCCAGCAGACCCAGGCGCAGCACGTCGCGTCGGTTGAAGCTGTTCATGGGGTTCTCCTGGGGGCAGCGGTGGGAAGCCGTGACCGCGACCAGCGGCCAGAAGGTGACGACCTGACGGGAACGCCGGGTCCGGACCTCGCCGGGCGGGTCGATGACTTCCGGCCCGTCCCTGGTTGCGCAGTGGACCTCGCGGCGCGCGAGCGGGACGGGCAGATCAGCGGCACCGGACCCGCCGGGTGCACCAGGGTCGGATCGGTGGGTCCGGTGTGTCCCGCTGGGGCTGAACCTGCCCGCGCGCGTGGGCGGAGGGCCGTCACGGTCAGTTCCACGCGCAGTGCACGTGGTTGCTGTGCCCGCCGGTCGGATCGTGGTACGCGTCGAAGGTCTGCCCCGGGTCGCTGCCGGCCGCGATGCAGGCGTTGCGCGCCGCCGTGTGCGAGCTGTTCGGGCTGCCGAGACTCACGCCGTTCCAGGTGCCGATGTCGAACGCCAGCCCCGCGTAGTGGTCCGAGTACGTGGAGTGCACGCCGCCCGCAATCGAGGTCACGTAGAAGCTGTTGCTGCGCGACAGGTCAGACATGCCCTGCAGCATGCTCTTTTTCAGGTACACGGTCAGGCCGCAGTTGGCGTTGCTGGCGCAGCCGCGCGTGGCGGCCCGCCCGGCGGCGGTGTCCTGCATGTTCTGCCGGGGACTGCCGCCGGTGGTGCTGCTGCCCGTGCCCAGCGTGACGCGGCTGGTGTTCAGCAGACCCTGCGCGAGGCTGGCCGTCGTGCTCGACCCGCCGGTGCTGGCCCCGGTCACCAGGGCGTGCCAGGTGTTCAGGCCCACCACGCCGTCGGCGCTCAGGCCGCGCTTGCCCTGGAAGTCCCGCACGGCCGTGTTCGTGCCGGACCCGAACGCGCCGTCCACGGTCACGGCCGTGTACCCGTACCCGCTGCGCAGCTGGTCCTGCACGGCCCGCACGGCGTTGCTGCTGTCCCCCTGGCGCACGGTGACGATCAGTTTCTCCCAGGTGTTGCCACCCACGATGCCGTCCACCGTCAGGCCGTTTGAACCCTGGAAGGCCCGCACGGCGCTGTCCGTCCCGGCGCCGAACGCCCCGTCCACGCTCAGGGTGTACCCGCGGTGGCGCAGCAGGTACTGCAGCGTGACCACGTCGCGGCCACTGTCGCCCTGACGCAGCGCCTGCCAGGTCAGCACGGACTGCACGCCCAGCGCGGGGGCGGAGGAGAGGGCCGTCGGCGGCGCTGGAGGCGCGGCGCAACTGGACAGCAGCAGGGTCAGCAGCAGCGGAACACGAACGCTCATGGAAGAACCTCCGGGGACACGTCCGGGGTAACCCCGGGGAGCCAGGGAGGGGTCGCCCGCAGGGTCTGAATTGACGCGTGGTCCCGAGCGTACCGCACCCCCATCCTTCCCGGCGGGCGCGGTGGTGCGCACCAGTCGGCGGGACCGGCCTCACGTCCGGCCGTCCCAGCTGCTCCGATTCGCTCTGCGGCGCGGCCCGGCGAGTCCGCCCGGGTTGGGTGGTCGGCCAAAGCCGCTCAACCCGGGCCGGTCCTAGCGGGAATTCTGCAGGGCCGCGCCCGTGGCGAAGCGGTCGCGCAGGTAGTGGCTCTGGGTCAGCAGCCGGTCGGCGGCCGCGTGGTCCTGCCGCAGCGCGTCGTCCACGCCGCGGTTCAGGTGCTCGAGCTGCTCGCGCAGCAGCCCTTCCGGATCGCGGCCCCCGGCCCGCAGCTGCTCACGCGCGGCGGACGTCAGGCTCAGGTAGGCGCGGAGGGTGTCCGGCAGGTACTCGCGGCGGATCTGACCCAGCAGCGCCCGCAACTGGGGGTCCTGCGCGGTGGAGGCGTCCTGCAGGCGGCACAGCAGGGCCAGCGCGTACAGCCGGTGCGGTTCCGGCAGGCGGAGGGCCAGTGCGGGCGCGTCCTCGGGCGGGCCGCCCGCCTGCCCTGCGGGTGGGAGCGGCTGGGCGCGCAGTAACTCCAGTCTGTGCCGGTGAATCATGGCGCGGCGCGCCAGCGGAAAACCGAACACCGCACCGAAAAAGAACAGGGGAACCAGAACGTCTTCCACGGGGAAACCTCGACTTGGGACAGGGCGTGGCGGCAGCGGAACACCATCAGCGTACGCCCGGCCCGGCGTGGCCCGCGTCACCCTTAAGGCGGAGTGGGGGTGGTGGCGTCCCACGGGCCGGTAAACTTCCTGGCATGAGTCAGATTCAGAGGTCCCGTCCATAACCGGCGTCGCGTTCAGGGGCAAGCGGGCGCGTGAACTGTCGGCCGACGCGGCCGTGAGCGTGCGCGGCGTGCGCAAGAGCTTCCGCTTGGCGGGCGGCGCGGAGACGCGCGTGCTGGACGACATCGACCTGGATATCCGCCGCGGCGAGTTCTTCAGCCTGCTGGGCCCCAGCGGGTGCGGGAAGACGACGCTGCTGCGCATCCTGGCGGGCTTCGAGAGTCCGGACGCGGGCGCGGTCCTGATCGGCGGGCAGGACATGACGGGCGTGCCGCCGCACCGGCGGGACGTGAACACGGTGTTCCAGAGCTACGCGCTGTTCCCGCACCTGACCGTGCAGGACAACGTGGCGTTCGGGTTGAAGATGAAGGGCGTGCCCGCCGCGCAGATCCGGGAGCGGGTCATGACGGCCCTGGAGCGGGTGCGCATCGCGGACTTCGCCGCGCGCCGCCCCGATCAGCTGTCCGGCGGGCAGCGGCAGCGGGTCGCGCTGGCCCGCGCCATCGTGAACGAACCGCAGGTACTGCTGCTGGACGAACCGCTCTCCGCGCTGGACCTGAAGCTCCGCAAGGAACTGCAGGTGGAACTCGCCAACCTTCAGGAGAGCCTGGGCATGACCTTCGTGTTCGTCACGCACGACCAGGAGGAGGCGCTGGTCATGAGTGACCGCATCGCCGTGATGAACCGGGGCCGCGTGGAACAGCTGGGCCGCGCCGAGGAACTGTACGAGCGGCCAAGGACGGCGTTCGTGGCGAACTTCCTGGGCAGCAGCAACCTCATTCCCGGCACCGTCCTGAGCGTGGACGGCCCCGAGGCGACCGTGCAGACCGAGCACGGCCCGCTGCGCACCACGCACGGCGCGGGCCTGCGCCCCGGCCAGAGCGTCACGCTGTCCGTCCGCCCCGAGAAACTGAGGATGGAACGCGATGACGAGACCGAAGGCAACGAGATCCGCGCCCGCGTGGACGACATCGTGTACACCGGCGCGGAGAACCAGTACCTCCTCCAGGCGGGCGGGCAGCAGCTCGTCGCGTTCCAGCTGAACGCCGACATCGGCGCGGACGAGGACTTCGACTACGACGAACAGGTCGCCCTGTACCTGCCGCCCGACAACCTCGTCGTGCTGGAAGAAGCGTGACGGGGGTTGAAAGTCGACAGTCGATGGTCGATGGAACACCCCTCTATCAACCATCAACCATCAACCATCACCGCACCGAAGGTGCACTGTGCTGACGGTCCGGCGTTTCTTCGCCACGCTGGGGCCGGGCGTGCTGTGGCTGGCCGCGTTCCTGATCGTGCCTGCGCTGGTGATGCTGGGGTACTCGTTCCTGACGCGCACGGATCTGGCGCAGGTGGGCACCCCGTGGACGCTGGAGAGCTGGGGGCGGGTGTTCGGCTACGACGCGCTGTTCCAGGAGTGGACCGGGGACAACGTGCGGGTGCTGTGGCGCAGCGTGTGGGTCGCCACCCTGAGTACGGCGCTGTGCGTGCTGATGGGCTACCCGCTGGCCTTCTACATCGCCCGGCAGGACGCGCGGCGCAAGAACCTGCTGCTGCTGCTGCTGATCATCCCGTTCTGGACGAACTTCCTGATCCGCGTGTACGCCTGGATCCTGATCCTGCGCCCGTTCGATCTGGTGCCCAGCCTGACCGCCACGCTGCTGGGCATGGTGTACGCGTTCGTGCCGTTCTTCGTGCTGCCCGTGTACTCCAGCGTCGAGAAGATCGACTGGCGCCTGCTGGAGGCCGCCGAGGACCTCGGCGCGACGCCCGCGCGGGCGTTCATGACGGCCGTGTTCCCGCAGACCCTGCCGGGCCTGGTGGCCGGCATCCTCCTGACGTTCATTCCCGCGCTGGGCACCTTCGTCGTCAGCGACATCCTGGGCGGCGCGAAAACGGCCCTGGTGGGGAACCTCATCCAGAACCAGTTCGGGCAGGCGGGCGACTGGCCCTACGGCAGCGCCCTGAGCTTCCTGCTGATGGGCGCCGTCCTCCTGGGCCTGTGGGCCTACGCCCGGGTGGCCGGCCAGAAGGGCCTGGAGGAACTCGTATGAGGCTGCGCCAGTTGAAAGTCGAGGGTAGATGGTCGATGGATCACCTATCAACCATCAGCCTTCGACCATCGACGGCCCGGAGGGCCCCGTGATCCGGCGGACGCATCCGGCCCTGAGCGCGTGGGCGTGGCTGGTGTACGCGTTCCTGTACCTGCCGATCATGGTGCTGGTGGTGTTCTCGTTCAACGATTCGCGCTTCGGGGCGACCTGGGCAGGCTTCACCACCAAGTGGTACGGGGTGCTGTTCGCCCGCGCGGACGTGCGCGAGGCGCTGGCGCACACGCTGGAGATCGCCCTGCTCAGCACGCTGGTCAGCACGGTGCTGGGCACGCTGGTGGGCCTGGGTCTGTGGCGGTACACGCTGCGGTTCCGCACGGCCCTGACCGGGCTGCTGGTCCTGCCCATCGTCGTGCCGGACGTGGTGATGGGCGTCAGTCTGCTGATGTTCTACTCGTTCGTCCGGCAGGGCCTGGAACGCCTGGGCTGGACGTTCGACAACGGCTTCTGGACGGTGCTGCTGGCGCACGTGACCTTCCAGATCAGTTACGTGGCGCTCACCGTCCGCTCGCGGCTGGCCGGGTACGGCCCGGAACTGGAGGAGGCCGCGCGGGACCTGGGCGCCACCGGCCTGCAGTCGTTCACTCAGGTGGTCCTGCCGCTGGCCCTGCCGGGCGTACTGGCGGGCGCGCTGCTGGCATTCACGCTGTCCCTGGACGACTTCGTGGTCACGTACTTCGCGAGCGGCTCCGGCTTCAGTACCCTGCCGGTCCTGATCTACACGAACGTCAAGCGCGGCGTGACGCCCGACATCAACGCCCTGAGTGCGCTGCTGGTGCTGGTCACGGTGGTCGCCATCGTCGCCGCGAACGCCCTGCTGCGCCCCCGGAGGGACACGTGAAGCGGGCCGCGCTGCTGGCCGGTGCGGGGCTGCTCCTCCTGACCGGCTGTTACCGCGTGCAGAAACCGGCGGTCTCCGCGCCCGACGCACCCATCACGCGCGGCGATGGAAAGACCCTGCGGGTGTTCATCTGGTCGGAGTACATCGACCCGGATCTGGTGAAGGCCTTCGAGAAGCAGAACGGCGTGCGGGTCGTGCTGGACACCTTCGAGAGCAACGAGGCGATGCTCGCCAAGCTGCAGGGGGGCGGGGCGCAGTACGACCTCGCGGTCCCCAGCAACTACGTCGTGCAGACCATGGTCCGCGCCGGACTGCTGCGACCCCTCGACAGGGCGCGGCTGAAGAACCTGAAGAACATCGCCCCCGGCTTCCTGAACGCCGACTACGACCCGGGCAACGTGTACTCCGTGCCGTACCAGTACGCCGCGACCGGACTGGCCTACAACCGGCAGCGGTACGTGCCGCAGGACACCTGGGCCGAGATCTTCGGCCCGGACGACCGCCGCTCGTTCGTGCTGCTCGACGATCCGCGCGAGGTGATCGGCGCGGCCCTGAAGTACCTGGGGTTCAGCGCGAACACCACCCGCGTCGAGGAACTGCGCGCCGCGCGGGACCTGCTGCGCCGCGCGGTCGCCAAGAAGGGATTCCAGGGCTTCGACGGCGGCCCCGGCACCCGCAACAAGCTGCTGGCCAGGACGGTGGATCTGGGGCAGATCTACGTCGGTGACCTCCTGATCGCCACCGAGGAAGACGAGAACGTGCAGGTCCTCCTGCCCCGCCAGGGCACCACCATCAGCATGGACACCCTGGTCGTCCTGAAACGCAGCCCCAACCCCGCACTGGCCCACCGCTTCATCGACTTCATCCTGGACGCAGAGAACGGCGCGCAGCTCAGCAACTACACCTACTACGCCACCCCGAACGCCGCCGCCCGCCCGTACCTGGACGACTTCCTGAAGGACATCCCGGCCCTGAACCCGCCCGCCGCGTGGCTCACGGACGGCCGCCTGGACTTCATCGGCGAACTGCCCTCGGGCCGCCCGCAGCGGCTGTACGACCGCATCTGGACGGAACTCAAGAGCCGCTGAGCCGCAGTCCGGAAACCCACAAGCAAGGCGCTCCCGCTGAACATGGGGGCGCCTTGCTCTTGGTCTGTGATACGGATTCCGTTTGTTTCGCCGACAACCCGGAACATCGCCGGGGTGCCTACTCCATGCCCGGAACCCGTTTCGCTCCTTGTCTGCGGGGCAGCTCTGCGAGTCAATCCGAGTCCGGATCAGTCCGGCTGGTTCACGGGGTGCAGGGCGTCCAGCCAGCCCCACTCGCGCAGGTACGCGCGGAACTCGCCGATCAGCTCGCGGGCCTCGTCGCGTTCGGATTCGTGCAGGGCGCGCAGCCACGCCTCGCCGGTCGCGCGGGTAAAGGCCCGCAGCGGCGCGGGGCGGCCCAGGAAGCTGTCCAGGGCCTCCAGCAGTTCCTCGGTGCGGGCGCGCGTCCAGGGGCGCTGACGGGTCACCTCGTTCAGGAACTCGTTTGCGGCGTGCTCCAGCAGCGGCGTGCGGCCCACGATCCACGGGGCTTTCAGTGGCGGCAGGCTCATGGCGCTCACGCTTTCCATCCGGGGAAGCCCTCGATGGCGACCAGCGTGGGGCGCGGCACGCGGCTGCCGGGTTTCGCCGCGAAGTTCGAGCGCAGCTTGTCCAGGCTCTCGCTGTCCTCGCCGGGGTGCTGGATGGACAGGAACAGCGTCCTGCCGTCGGGGCTCCAGACGGGGCCGGTCATCTCGGCGTCCACCGGGCCGATCGCGAAGCGCTGCGCCTTCCCGGCATTCGGGCCTTCGGTCGCGAAGAAGAACATGGCGTTGTTCCCGTGGAATTCCTTGATGGGGTTGGTGCTCAGGTCGCTGTTGTCCGTGACCATCCACAGGTTCCCGTACGGGTCGAACACCAGGTTGTCGGGGCTGGCGAACCCGCTCTGCGGGCCGCCCACCGCGAACACCTCCCACAGGAACGTCGTGGCGGTCCAGTCGTCCTTCGCCTCACGGAACTTGATGATCTGCCCGAAGTAGTTGCCGTGCTTGGAGTTGTTCGTCAGGGAGACGTACACCTCGCCGGTGCGGGGGTGAATCTCGATGTCCTCCGGGCGGTCCACGGGCGTCCCGCCGACCGCCAGGGCGCTGGCGCGGGCGTCGGCCAGCACGTCCGCCTGACTGGCGAACAGCGTCTTGCCGTCCGCGCCCTTGGCGTCCCTGAGTTTCGGGTTGCGGTCGTAGTCCAGCAGCACCCAGCTGCCGTTCCCGAAGTTCGCCACGTACAGGTCCCCGTCCTCCAGCAGGCGCAGGTTCGCGGCGCGGTCGGCCGGGTTGTACCGGCCGCGCGACACGAACTTGTACACGCAGGCGTCCTGCATGTCGTCGCCCATGTACCCGACCACGCGGCCGTCCGGCGCGACCGTGAGCGCCACGTTCTCGTGCCGGAAGCGGCCCATGGCGGTGCGTTTCCTGGGCGTCCACTTGGGATCGAAGGGGTCGATCTCGGTCACCCAGCCCTGGTGCATGGCCTCGTATCCGCTGCCCGCCCAGGCCTTGGTGTACCCGTCGACGTTCTCCTCGCAGGTCAGCAGCGTGCCCCACGGCGTCTGCCCGCCCGAGCAGTTGCCGACGGTGCCCTTGACCATCGTGGCGCCCTTCACGGGGGCCGTGCCGCGCACCGGGCCGGTCAGTTCGATGTCGGTCAGCGCGTCGATGCGACGGTTGCGGGCGTCCGGTACGACCTTCCACTCGCCCCCCTCCCGGCGGACCCGCACCACGCTCACGCCCACGGCCTCCATCTCGGCCCGCACCTGCGCGGGCGTGCGCTCCTTGGTGTCGCCGCCCACGAACAGCGCGTTGACGTACTCGTGGTTGATGGTCAGCAGGGCGTCGGTGCTGCTCTGGCCACCCTCGAGCATGTCGATCGGGAAGTACCCCACGTAATCGTGGTTGAAGCCGATCTCGCGCCCGTCGTTCGTGAACTTCTCACCCCACGGGGCCAGCACCTGGTAGCGGTATCCGGCGGGCAGTGTCAGGGCGTCGGCGCCCGTCACGGGCACCGGCCGGAACGGCGCGTTCGTCTGCGGTTTGGCCTGGCGGGCGTCCACGGTGGTGGGGCCGCCGTTGTTGGCGGCCGCCTCGGCGATGTTCAGCGGCAGGCTGACGGCGGCGGCCGTCGCGGCGGCGCTGCCGAGGGCCGCGCGGCGGGTCAGGCGGGTGTCGAGCAGACGGTGCCAGAAGCTGGCTTCAACCTTGTCCTGTGAGGTCATGATGGCCAGTCTGGGTGCGCCGGGTCAGCGGACCTTCAGCGTCCGGTCAGCCGAATGTCATGCGGAGTCCAGTCGAATCCGGGTCAGGCAATCGTCGGCGGACGGTCCGTATCAGGTCTGCCTTTTCATACGGACTCCGATTGTTTCGTTAACAGATCGGACCACCACCGGTCTGTCAACTCCACGTCCGGAACCCGCCCAGCTCCTCCCCTGCGGAGCAGCTCTCCGAGTCGCTTCGCTCGGATTGAACAGCTTTGTAAGCCATTCAATCGGAGTCCGTATCAGTCACCCCAGCACCTGCTCCGCGTACCGGTCGGGTGGGAAGGGCGGGTCGAACACCTGCCCGATCACTCCGTCCCGGACGATCAGCGTGATGCGGACTGCCGTTGGTTCCGTTCACAGATCGGAACTGCGCCGCTCTGTCAACGCCACGCCCGGAGGGGCGCCGCTCTGCGAGTCTGCTCGGGTTGAACGAGGTTGCAGCCCGTTCAACCGGAGTCCGCAGGACGCGCCGCCGCAGCGTCTGCTGTTCACCGACGTCGAAGGTCGGGAGGCGCAGCGCGCCGCTCAGGCGCACGCCGGTGTCGCTCAGCAGCGGGTAGGGGAGATGCCACCGCCCGGCCGCTTCCCGCCGGTAGGCGCTGGGTGTACGGGCATGTGAACACCCCGCCGCACGTCCGTCTGGACGCAGGGCGGGGTGGGTGCCGTTCTGCGGGTTACTCGTCGGTGCTGAGGACCGCCAGGAACGCTTCCTGCGGCACCTCGACCGTCCCGAACTGCTTCATGCGGGCGCGGCCTTTCTTCTGCTTGTTCAGCAGTTTCTTCTTGCGGCTGATGTCGCCGCCGTAGCACTTGGCGAGCACGTCCTTGCGGAAGGCCTTCACGGTGGCGCGCGCGATGATCTTCGCGCCGATCACGGCCTGCACGGGCACCGGGAACATCTGGCGGGGGATGACTTCCGCCATCTTGTCCACGATCTTGCGGCCCAGGCTGTACGTCTTGGTTTCGTGCACGATCACGGCGAGCGCGTCGATGACCTCGTTGTTCACCATGATGTCGACCTTGCGCAGGTCGCCCTCGCGGTACCCGAGCTGTTCGTAGTCCATGCTGGCGTACCCGCGGCTGATGCTCTTGAGGCGGTCGTGGAAGTCGTACAGGATCTCCGCGAACGGCACCTCGTACAGCAGTTCCACGCGCTTGCCGACGTAGTTCATGGTGATCATGGACCCACGGCGTTCCTGTAGCAGCTGCATGACCGGCCCGACGTGCTCCTCGGGCAGCATGATGCTGAGCTTGATGTACGGTTCCTCGACGAGTTCGATGCGGTCGCGGGTGGGGAACTCGGCCGGGTTCTGCGTCTCGAACACGCTGCCGTTCGTGAGGGTCACGCGGTACACCACGGCGGGCGCGGTGGCGATCAGGTCCAGGTCGTACTCGCGTTCCAGGCGCTCCTGGATGATCTCAGCGTGCAGCAGACCCAGGAAGCCGCAGCGGAAGCCGAATCCCAGCGCCTCGCTGGTCTCGGGTTCGAAGGAGAACGCCGCGTCGTTCAGTTTCAGTTTCTCCAGCGCGTCCCGCAGCTTGCGGTAGTCCTCGGTGTCGGTCGGGTACAGACCCGAGAACACCACGGGCTGCGCGGGTTTGAAGCCGGGGAACGCCTCGGGTGTCTGCCGTTCGCGGCCCGTCAGGGTGTCCCCGACCTGGGCGTCCTGGATGTCCTTGATGCCGGCGGCGACCCAGCCGACCGAACCGGCCGGGAGGGAATCCCCGACGACCAGTCCGGGGCTGAAGGTGCCGACCTTGTCCACCTCGAAGTTCTTGCCGGCGTTCATCAGGCGGATCTGATCCTTGGGGGTCAGGGTGCCTTCCAGCACGCGCACGAACAGGATCACGCCCTGGTACGCGTCGAAGAACGAGTCGAAGATCAGGGCCTTCAGCGGGGCCTCGGGGTCGCCGCTGGGCGCGGGGATGCGGTCCACGATGGCGTCCAGGATCTCGGTGATGCCGATTCCCGACTTGCCGGACGCGAACACGGCGTCCTCGGCGGGAATGCCGATGACCTCCTCGAGTTCCTGCGCCGCGCCTTCCGGGTCGGCGGCCGGTAGGTCGATCTTGTTGATGACCGGCACGATCTCCAGGTTGTTGTCGATGGCGAGGTACGCGTTCACGATGGTCTGCGCCTCAACGCCCTGTGAGGCGTCCACGAGCAGCAGCACGCCCTCGCACGCTGCCAGGGACCGGGAGACCTCGTAGTTGAAGTCCACGTGGCCGGGCGTGTCGATCAGGTTGAAGGTGTACGTCTCGCCGCCGGTGCCGTCCTCCTGCGTGGGACGGGTGTACTCGAGGCGGACGGGCGTGGATTTGATGGTGATGCCGCGCTCGCGTTCAAGTTCGAGCGTATCGAGGGTCTGGTCGCGCTTGTCGCGCTCGGTCATCGCGCCCAGACGCTCCATGATGCGGTCCGCGAGGGTCGATTTCCCGTGGTCCACATGGGCGATGATGGAGAAGTTCCTGACGTTCACACAGAACAGTCTAGTGCATTTCGGGCCAGCAGACGGTCCCCGAAATCCCGCGCCATGAAACGGAAAACCGCACCCCGGCACGCACCTGCGGCAACCTTCCGCCGGGCCGTTCCGTATGGTGGCAGTGACCATGCCCGGACCGCTGCGCCCACTGCCCACCCGCCCCCCGGTGCCCGCCTGGAAGGTGCTGCTGCCCGTCCTGCTGACCGGGGGGGTGGGCTGGGGCGCGTGGCACGCCGCGTCCCGGCCGGTCAACCCGCCCGCGCAGCCCGGCGCGCCGCGCATCAGCGCCGCGCAGGACTGGGAGACCCTGCGCGGCTTCGGGCCGCGCCAGACCGGCAGCGAGGGCCTGTCCCGCAGCCTGGACTGGGCGCAGGCGCAGTTCGAGGCGCTCGGGTACCGCGTGACCCGGCAGGCCCTCCCGGACCGCGTGCCCATGCCGGTGCAGCGGGAGGCGTCCGTGCAGGTCAGCGGCCCCGGCGGCCCGCAGACCCTGAACGGCGAGGCCCTGCTGGGCGTGCAGACGGCCGGGCAGACCGGCACGCTGGTGCGCCTGCCGCCCGGCGTGACCGACGCGCAACTGGAGGGCCTGCTGGGCAGACTGGCCGTCACGACCTGCCCGGACGGCCCGTGGCGGGACCTGGCCGACCGCGCGCTGAACGCCGGACTGCTGGGACTGGTCATCGTGAACGACTGCCCGCAGCCGCCCGCGTACAGCCCGCTGGCGAACGTGGCGCTGCCGGTCCTGAGCGTCACGCCCGGGGTGGGCCGCGCCCTGCTGACCCAGCTCGGGCGTGAGGTCACGTTCACCACCACCGTCCGCACGCAGGACGCGCCCGCCTGGAACCTGATCGCGGCCCGCGTGGACGCCGCGCCGGAGGTGCTGTTCGGCGCACACCTGGACAGCGTGCCCGGCAGTCCCGGCGCGAACGACAACGCCAGCGGCGTGCTGGCCGTGCTGCACGCCGCCCGGCAGGCGACCGGTACGCCACTGGCGGGCCGCGCGTGGTTCGTGCTGTTCGGCGCCGAGGAACAGGGCCTGCTGGGCAGCCGCGCCTTCGTGCGCGCCCACTCTTACCCGCTGCGGGACACGCGGGCCATGCTGAACTTCGACATGGTCGGCGTGAATGCCGAATCCCTGGGCATCGACGCGCACCCGGAGCTGCTCTCACTGGCCCGCCGCGCCCGCCCGGACCTGCGTGTCTTCCGGGACGCGCCGGCCACCACCCGCGAGACCTTCGGGCGGTCCTCGCCCGTCACGGGCCGCAGCGACACCCTGCCGTTCAAGTTGATCGGCGTGCGCACCGCCTTCCTGCACCGGGGCGAGGACCGCCACTACCACCGCGCCAGCGACACCACCCTGACCCCCGCCCTGGCCGAGGACGCCGCCACGCTGGGCGTGCAGATCGCCCGGGCGGCGCTGGCCGCCCCCTGGACGCCCCGGGAACCGTGCGGCATCACGGGCCGCAACTGCCGCTGACCGACCGTTCATTCACGCACCACGCGCCGCCCGCAAAACTGTTAGATTCTTCGCAGTGAACGCCTCGCTGCCCGCACTCCTGGCCGGCCTGATCCTCGCGGCGGGCCTGTCGTGCGCGTCCCGGCCCACGCCGGACAGCGCCCAGGGAGGCGGATCGGTCATCTTCCCGCCGGCCGCCGGGACTGCCGTGTTCAGCGGCCCGGCCGGAACGGACGTCGCGCAGGCCGCCGTGACGGCCAGCGGCCACTACGGCCTGACCCTGCCGCCCGGCCCACCCCTCCCGGCCGCCGCACCCACCCTCCTGGACCTGCTCGGCCCGGCCCTGCCGGAGGGCATGGCCGCCACCTGCCAGGGCACCCTGACCACCGACCCGCCCACCGCCCGCCTGCTCGTCCTGAGCGGCGGGCGGTACCTGATCGGCTCGCAGGTCACGGGGACGCTGCGGCCCGCCCCGCAGGCCATCGGCACGCAGCAGGTGCAGGTGACCACCCGGCAGTTCGTGTACAGCGACCGCGCCGCCACCCTCGGCAGCGCCCATCCCTGCAGCTTCACGCGCGGGGGCCTGACCGTGCCCGGCGTCCTGCGCGTGCGGCCGACGCTGCGGCGCGGCTGGACCGTCCTGGAAACCCGCCTGGAACTCGGCCCGGACCGGCTGAACGCGGACGTGACCGACGCCGCGACCGGCGCGACCGTCGACTGGCTGTACCGTCCCCGCTCCGACTGAGACGGACTCCGATTGAATGGACTGCACAGTCCATTCAATCCGAGCGGATGCGAGAAGGAGCCGGGCGGGTTCCGGACGTGGAGCTGGCAAGCCGGTGGGGTTCCGGGTTGTCAGCGAAACAAACGGAATCCGTATGAGACGGACTCCGATGGAACGGTTGACCAGTACCGTCCACTCCGGGCGGAGGCGACTCGCAGCGCGGCCCCGCAGGGGAGGAGCGTTTTTCTTCTCCTCGCTTCGCCCGGATTGAATGGGCTGCAAAGCCCATTCAATCCGAGTCCGGATGAGGTCCCTCCGAAGGATTCGGCCGACGCAGGCGGAACCTGTCCTGGTAGGTGCGGGTAAGCTGGCCGGTATGCCCGGCTCGCTCGCCTTCTTCACGGACGTCGCACTGCGGGTCGCGGAGGGCGGCGTGACCGAACGCCACGCCGACCACACCGTCATCCGTTCGCCCGGCAATCCCACGTTCTGGTGGGGGAATTTCCTGCTGATGCCCGCCGCGCCGCAGCCCGGCGACCTGCCCCGCTGGGAGGCGCTGTTCCGCCAGGCCTTCCCGCACGCCGCTCACCGCGCGTTCGGTGTGGATACCCCGGATGGCAGCGTGGACAGCGGCGAGTGGCAGGCGGCCGGGTACGAGGTGCAGCGCGACACGGTCCTGACCGCCGCGCAGACCGTCCCGCCGCGCCGCACGCCGACCCTGGACTTGCGCCCCCTGCACTCGGACGCCGACTGGGAGGCTGCCGCGCACCTGCGACTGGCCGTGAACGCCGCCGACCCCAACCCGCACGGCGAGGCCGCGTACCGGGAATTCGTAACGCGCAAACTGGCGGCCGCCCGCGCCGCCCAGGAACGCGGGCGGGGCGCGGTGCTCGCCGCCTTCGACGCGCACGGCGCGGCCCTGAGTGCCCTGGGCATCTTCGACGCTGGCGACGGTGTCGCCCGGTACCAGGCGGTCGAGACGCACCCGGCACACCGCTCGCGTGGACTGGCCGGCGCGCTGGTTCACGCGGCCGGGCAGTGGGCGCACGCGCGGCTCGGCACGCGCACGCTGGTCATCGTGGCCGACCCCGACTACCACGCGCAGGCGCTGTACGAACGCCTGGGCTTCCGTCCTGCCGAGACGCAGCTGTCCCTGCACAAACGCCCGCCCGGCCCGTAAGGGCGGTCAGTCGGGGGCGCCGAACAGGGACGCCGGTTCGCTCAGCAGGGCGCGGATGGGCGCGAAGCTGCGGCGGTGTGCGCCCGTCACGCCGCGTTCGTGCAGCGCGGCGCGGTGGGCGGGGGCGCCGTAGCCCTTGTGGCCGGCGAAGCCGTAACCGGGGTGTTGCGCGTCGAGTTCCAGCATCACGCGGTCCCGTTCGGTCTTGGCGAGCAGGCTGGCCGCCGCGACCGAGTAACTCAGGGCGTCCGCACGGGGCGGGGCGCTCAGGGGCAGCGACACCCGCAGCTTCAGGTAGTCCGTGACGAGCGCCTGCGGGGCCGGGTCCAGCCGCGCCAGGGCGCGGTGCGCGGCGGCGTGCGTGGCGCCCAGGATGTTCAGGCGGTCGATCTCGTCCGGCCAGGCGTGCTCGACCGCCCAGGCGAGCGCGACCTCCCGCACCAGCTGCGCGTACTGCTCACGTTGCGCGGCGCTCAGCTGCTTGCTGTCCCGGAACGGGTATTCGGCGGCGGAACCGGGCAGGATCACGGCCGCCACGGTGACCGGCCCGGCCCACGCGCCCCGTCCGGCCTCGTCCACGCCCGCCACGCGGAAGTGTCCGCGCCGCCAGTGTTCTCGCTCGAAGGACCAGTCGGGGGTGACGCTCGGGGAGGCACTCATGCCCGGAACGCTAGCGCACCGGCCCGCTCCCGCGCACCGGCCCCCGTGAACAGTCGGGCCGCGCGGAATGTGCGACTCTGGAGGGCGTGACGAGCAGGCCCAAGCAGAAGATCAGATTCAACCGACCCACCGGGGCCGCCCCCTCTCCCGCGACGGGCGGCCGTCCGGCCGCCCCGGCCGCGCCGTACGCGGACGTGCGGCCCGCCCGGCTGCCCGAGAAACTCGACCGACTGACCGTCCTGACCAAACCCGGCGTGCGCGGCTTCCCCGACGTGGACGCCGCGCAGGCGCTGCTGGCGCAGACCATGCGTCGCGACCGGGTGCGCGGCGACGTGCTGGACCTGAGCGCCATGGGCGGCCTGATCGGCGCGCTCGACAGCGTGAAGCTGCGCGCCGTGGAAGGCAGCGCCGCTGCCCTGAAGGTCCTGCAGGCCGCCGGACTGGACGCCCACGCCGCCATTCCCGGCGACCCCCTGACCGAACGCTGGCCCGACCGCGCCCGGACCGTGTGCGTCGTGCTGGCCGGGGACCGCGGCAACGCCTACGCCGAGGCGCAGGTCGCCTGGGCGCACGCCTGCACGCCGCCCGGCGGGACGCTGTACATCGCCGGGGACCGCGACAAGGGCTTCGACCGGTACGTGCGCGCCGCCGGGAAGGCCTTCGGGTCCGGCGAGACCATCGCCCGTGACGGCGGGATGCGCGTGGCGAAACTCGTGCGCCGCCCCGGCCCCACGCCCCCGCAACCCGAACCCGAGACCTTCGAGGCCTTCGGCGTGAGCGTCGTCGGCCTGCCCGGCGTGTTCAGCGCCGGGAAGCCCGACAAGGCGACTACCCTGATGCTCGGCGCGCTGGACGCCCTGGACCTGACGGGTCTGGACGTACTGGACCTGGGCTGCGGGACCGGCATCATCGGCGCTTGGGCCGCGCGGCGCGGCGCGAACGTCACGCTGGTCGACGGCGACCTGCAGAGTGTGCGCAGCGCGCAGGCGACCCTGGCCGCGTCCGGCCTGAGCGGCGAGGCGATCCACTCGGACGTGGACGCCGAACTGGGCGAACGGACCTTCGACGTGATCCTCACCAACCCGCCCTTCCACGTGGGGCGGGGCGTGGTGCTGGACGTGGCCCGCGAGTTCATCGCGGCCGCCGCCCGCCGCCTGCGTCCCGGCGGCACGCTGCACCTCGTCGCCAACGACCCCCTGCCGTACGAGGCGGACCTGGGCCTGATCGGCCCGGTCCGCGAGACGCTGCGCGAGGCAGGATTCAAGGTCCTGTCGGTCACGCGCCCCTGACCCGGCGGCCGGCACCCGGACCGCCGGGAACCTTCGGGCCGCGCACCCCGTATTCCGCTTGATGGCCCGGAACTGCGTTCACCTCACCCGCACGTGCCGCCGACCCCCTTTGCCCCGCGTCCTGCCGCGCCCGGCACGCGGTTTTGCGCGTTTGCTAGACTGACGCGTTCCGGTGACCGGCCCCGGCCGACTCCGCAGGGCTTCCGTCCCCACCCCTTCAGCTGTTCCGTCTGTTCCGAGTTCCACGCCACCACGTCACACCCGAGCCCCAGGAGGCCGCATGGCAGATTCCCCCACCGTCCGCACCCGCAAGAAAGTCGAGGCGCCCACCGACGCCGCTGCCCCCGCCCCCAAACCGGCGGTCCGGGCGCGCGCCCGGGTGGCCGCTCCCCGTGAGGACGGCAGCGACACCGCCAAGCCCGCCGCGCCGGCCCCCAAGGCCACCCCGAAACCCACCGTGAAGCCCGCCGCCCAGCCGGTGGCCGCTTCCGAGCCGGAGCCCGCCGCGCCCGCCAAGGCCCCCGCCAAGGCCGCGCCGAAAGCCGCGAAGGCCGCCGACAAGCCCGCCAAGGCCCCCGCCAAGGCCGTGAAGACCGAGGACGCCCCGGCCGAGGCCGCGCCCAAGAAACCCGCGCGCAAGGCGGCGGAACCCAAGGCGGCCAAACCCAAGAAGACCGCCGACGCTCCGGCCGCCCCGGCCCGCACGCCCGGCAAGGTCACGTCCCGCGCCGCGAAACCCGCGCCGAAAGCGGCCGCGCCCGCCAAGGGCGGCGTCGCCGAGAAACCCTACTACGCGCACGCCAGCATTCAGGAACTCCTGAAGGCGGGCCGCGCGGCCGGCGTGCTCGCCAGCGAGGACATCGCCACCGCCCTGGCCGCCGCGCTCGAAGCGGCGGGCCTGGATCCCGAGAGCCCCGACGCCTTCGAGGACATGCAGCTGTACCTGGCGTCCATCAACATCGAGGTGCAGGACCTCGAGGAGGACGACGACGAGGAGGACGCCGAGGCGGAGGACGGCCCGGTCGCGGCTGCCGCGCAGGACGACGACGAGGAGAAATACTTCGACGACATGCCGCGCGCCGTGTCGAACGACCCGGTCCGCCAGTACCTGCACGAGATCGGCCGCGTGCCCCTGCTGACCCTCGAAGAGGAGATCGCGCTCGCCCGCCGCATCGAGGAGGGCGAGGAAGCCCGCAAGATCCTCGACGAGGACCTCGAACTCGACGACCGGGGCCGCCGCCGCCTGATGCGTCAGATGGAGGACGGCGCCGCCGCCCGCCAGGGCCTGATCGAGGCCAACCTGCGCCTCGTGGTGTCCATCGCCAAGAAGTACACCGGGCGCGGCCTGGGCTTCCTGGACCTGATCCAGGAAGGCAACCAGGGCCTGATCCGCGCGGTCGAGAAGTTCGAGTACCGCCGACGCTACAAGTTCAGCACGTACGCCACGTGGTGGATCCGTCAGGCCATCAACCGCGCCATTGCCGACCAGGCGCGCACCATCCGCATTCCCGTGCACATGGTCGAGACGATCAACAAACTGACCCGCACCGCCCGGCAGCTGCAGCAGGAACTGTCGCGCGAGGCGACGTACGAGGAGATCGCCGAGGCGATGGGACCCGGCTGGGACGCCAACAAGGTCGAGGAGGTGCAGAAGGTCAGCCAGGAACCCGTGTCGCTGGAAACCCCGATCGGTGACGAGAAGGACTCCTTCTACGGCGACTTCATCCCGGACGAGAACCTCGACAGCCCGGTCGAGAACGCCGCCAAGACCCTCCTGAGCGAGGAACTGGAAAAGGCGCTGAGCAAACTGACCGAGCGCGAGGCGATGGTCCTGAAGTTCCGCAAGGGCCTCGTGGACGGCCGCGAGCACACCCTGGAGGAGGTCGGCCAGCGCTTCAGCGTCACCCGTGAACGCATCCGCCAGATCGAGAACAAGGCGCTGCGCAAACTGAAGTACCACGAGAGCCGCACCCGCAAGCTCCGCGACTTCCTGGACTGAAGCCCGGCCTGCACTGAAGCCCGGCCATCCCGACCGCTCCACCCGGATCGCCCCGTGCCTGCCCAGGCCGGGGCGGTTCTGCTGTGCATTTTCTGCTGTGCGGTCGGGACGCTTGCGGCAGGTGCGGGAACCGGCGCGCGGGTGCGCGCGTATCCTCGGTCAGTCATGATCCTTCTTTCTGTGCCGGGCCGGTGGCCCGCCCGTCGCCGGTCCGGCCACGCATGTTGAACGCCGCGTCCGTGGGCGCCCCCGCCCCGCCCCGCACGGCCTTCGGGCTGGCCCTGCTGCCGCTATGTCTGGCGGGACTGCTGCCACTCTGGACAGTGGCGGCCCTGTGCGGGCTGTTCGCGCTGGGTGTCCGCTGGCCCGCGTGGGCACAGGCGCGCGTGCTGGGCACGCAACTGCTGATCGGGCTGGGGATGCTTTCCGGCCTGCCCGGCGGTCTGGGCGACGGGGCGGCGCTGGTGCGGCTGGCCGCGCTGTACCTGCTGGCCAGCCTGGGCGGGTTCGCCCTGAGCTTCGCCGCGCACGCCCTGGAGGACGGTCGCCGCCGCGCCCTGCTCGTGCCGCTGACCCTGGGGCTGCTGGCCCCGCAGGTGGGCGTGCCCCTGGCCCTGCTGGGCGGCGCGCTGGCCCGCCCCGGTCCGGACGCCCGCCGCGCCCCGCTGACCCCGCCGGAGCACACGCGCCGCTGGTGGGGCGCCCTGGCGCTGGCTGCCCTGCCCCTGCTGCTGCTGGCCCTGCTGCTGCCCACGCCCGCCGCCGGGCCGGGCAGCCGGGACGTGGCCGGCCCCGCGCCCGTCAGCGGCGCGGCCCCCGACGCGTCCACTCCAGGCCCCGGCCCGTCCTCCGGCATCGGGACGGCCGGAGCGGCGCTGCACCCCTTCCAGCCGCCCGTGACCCTGAACCTGGGCCAGGCGGGCCTGCCGGTGGAACTCATGCTGCTGGGCGGCCTGCTGCTGGCCGGCGCGGCGCTGGGTGTGCCGGCCCTGCGCCGCGCCCGTGGGCAGCCTCCGCATCCGGCCGAGTGGCTGATCGTGGCGGGCCTGCTGCTCACAGGACTGCTGTGGGTGGTGGCGGCCGTCCTGCTGTACCTGGGCGACTCGGGCGCCCCGGCGGCGCTCGGGCCGGCCGCCGGGGAAGCGCCGGGCGGCGCAGGTGGCCCGGGCGGGGCGGGCGGCCCGGACGGGGGGCGCGTGATCGACCTGTCCTGGCTGCTGCCCACGCTCGTCTGGGCGACGCTGGCGCTGGTGCTCGCGCTGGCCGGGGCGCTGCTGTGGCTACGCCGTCAGGGCGCCCCGGACCCGGCCCTGCCCGCCGACCTGCCGCAGGCACCCGCCGATGCGCCCGCCACCCGCGCCGCTCCCACCCACCGGGTCCGCGAGGCGTACCGCGCCGCGCAGACCGCCCTGGGCACTGCCGGCTGGCCCCGAGCGGCCGCCGAGACGCCCGCCGCGTACGCCGCCCGCCTGGGCGCACTGCACCCCCCGCTGGCCGCGCCACTCGCCACCCTGACCACCGCCTACGAACCCGTCCGCTACGGTGGCCGCCTGACCGACGAGGACGCCGCGCAGGCCGAACAGGCCGCCGACCTCCTGACCCGCACGCTGCCCACCCTGCCCCCCGCCCCCACCGAGGACACCCCATGACCCAGACCCTGACCCCCACCCCTTCCGCCCCCGCCCCCACACCGGACTTCGCCCGCGCCGTCCTGGAGAACGTCGCCCGCGTGCTGGTCGGCAAGGAGGACGTGACCCGCCTCGCGCTGGCCGGCATCCTGGCCGGCGGGCACGTCCTGCTGGAGGACGCGCCGGGCACCGGCAAGACCATGCTGGCCCGCGCCCTAGCCGTCAGCCTGGGCCTGGACTTCCAGCGGGTGCAGTTCACGCCGGACCTGCTGCCGGGCGACGTGACGGGCGTCAGCGTGTTCCGCCCGCAGAGCGGCACCTTCGAGTTCGTGCCCGGCCCGGTCTTCACCGGGGTGCTGCTGGCCGACGAGATCAACCGCGCCACGCCCCGCACGCAGTCCGCGCTCCTTGAGGCGATGGGGGAGGGGCAGGTCACGGAATCCGGCGTGACCCGCCCGCTGCCCGCGCCGTTCGTGGTGATCGCCACGCAGAACCCCATCGAGAACGAGGGCACCTACCGCCTGCCGGAAGCGCAGCTGGACCGCTTCCTGCTGCGCCTGTCGGTCGGGTACCCCACCCACGAGGAGGAGGTGCGGATGCTCGCCCGCCTCCAGACCCAGCATCCCATCGCCACGCTGGGGGCCGTCACCACGCCCGCCGCGCTGCTGCACGCCCAGGCGCAGGTGCGCGCCGTGTTCGTCGCGCCCGAGGTGCAGGCCTACCTCGCGCGCCTGAGTGCCCGCACCCGCACGCACCCCAGCGTCACCCTGGGGGCCGGGCCGCGCGCCAGCCTCGCGCTGCAGGGCGTCGCGCAGGCGCTCGCGTGGCTGGCCGGGCGGCCGTTCGTCACGCCGGACGACGTGCAGGCCGCCGCGCCCGGCGTACTCGCCCACCGCCTGAGCCTGCGGATCGAGGCGCGGCTCCAGGGCGTGCCCGACCGTGAGATCGTCCGCGAGATCCTGATGGCCGAACCCGTCCCCGCCGAACTCAGCCCCAATTCCGCCCGGTGACGACCCTGACCGTTTCCCTGACCGCCGCGCTGCCCTGGCTGCTGTTGATCGGCGCGGTCCTGGCCGCCCTGTGGTGGGGCTCGCGCCGCCCGCCCGGCGTCACCGTGGAACGCCTCGTGCCCGCCACGGGCTTTGAGGGCACCCGCGTTCCCCTGACCGTGCGCGTCAAGCTGCGCAGCCGCCGCCCCCTGCGCGTCCTGCTGGACGACCCCACGCCGCGCGGCGTGGTGCCCGACGTGACGCCCGAACTCAGCGTGCGCCTGCTCGGACACGCGCCGCACGACCTGACCACCACCCTCACCCTCAACCGGCGCGGCGCGCACGACTGGCCCGGCGGGACGCTGCGCTGGGCCGATCCGCTCGGTCTGTTCTGGCACTCCGCGCCGCTGCCCGGCCCGCCCACCACGCTGGACGTCTTTCCCGGCACGCACGGCCTGATCCTGCCGGACCTGCTGCGCCCCCTGCTCTCGGAAGGCACCCTGACCCGCCGCGTCGGCCTGGACGACCCGCTGAGCCTGCGCGGCGTGCGCGATTACGTGCCCGGCGACCCGCCCGGCCGGGTCCACTGGCGCCTGAGTGCCCGCACCGGCACCCTGACCGTCCGCGAACCCGAACGCACCGCCGCCAGCAGCCTGACCGTGTTCGTGGACACCAGCAGTGGCGGCGAGGTCTTCGTGGACAGCGCCGCCCGCCTCGCCGCCAGCCTCGTCCGGGAGGCCGCCGGCCTGGGCCTGCCCGTCGCGGCCGCCACCCGCGCCACCCTGAGCCCCAGCGGCCGCGACCCGCTGTCCATGCAGGCCGCCCTGCGGCTCCTGGCCCGCCTCGCCCCGGACAGCGCCCCGCCGCGCCTGCCGCCCACCCGCAGCGGCGGGAACCTGATCCTGCTGACCGCCAGCCCCGGCCCGGACCTGCTGACCCAGGCCCTGCACGCCCGCGCGACCGCCGCCCGCGTCAGCATCGTCGCGCTGCCCGAGGGCTACTACCTGGAACCCGGCGAGAGCCCCCGCCGCCAGTGGACCGGCCTGCCCGACGCGGTCCGCGACCTCGAACGCCGCGCCGCCGCGCTGGCCGGGGCCGGCATTCAGGTCGTGGTGCTTCGCGGCAACCAGAGCGTCCTGACCCTGGCCCACGGTCACGCGCCGGGTGGAGGCAGCATGCAGACGATATGAAGAAGCCTTTCAGGCGGGCGTGGGCCGCGCGCGGTAGCGTAAGCCATGACCGACGACAAACGCCACGACGCCACCCACACCCACCCGGACGGCAGCGAGATCCGCAACGTCGACCTTCAGTTCATGGGCCACGCCGATGAGCAGAAGGAACTCGCAGCGGCGGTGGACGCCGAGAGCAAGGCGCCGGGCGAGTACGTCGAACGCGGCATGGACAAGCAGGACGTCGCCTCCGCGCAGAGCATGGACGCCAGCGATCCCCCCAGCACCAACATGGGCGAGCAGGACTGATCCGGACTCCGATTGAATGGGCTGCTAAGCCCGTTCAATACGAGCGGATGCGACTCGGAGAGCTGCGCCGCAGAGCAGGAGAAAAACTGGTTCCGGACGTGGAGCTGGCAATCCGGTGAACTTCCGGATTGTCGGCGAAACAAACGGAATCCGTATGAAGGAAGTGGAGTTGGGCCCGGAAGGACCGCCGTCAGCCCCCACCCTGTCTGGGCCCGCCGCCTCCGGTCTGACCGGCGTTCCCTTTCCGGCTGCGTTCCCGTGAGCTGGGTGGGCCTGGCCGTTCAGTGAGAGCTGTCAGCCGCCAGTTCCAGGATGCGGGCCGCGACCCTCGGGAGTGCGCCGGCCGGACCGATACGGGTCATTCCATCAAGTGCCGCGCGGGCCAGCGCCTCCGGGCGGGTCACCCGCTCCACGGCCCGGGCGACGGCCTGCACTTCCGCCGGAACGACGGTCAGGGCGCGGCCAAGCAGGCGGCCCTGCCGCCGCGCGAAGCCCTCCGTGAATTGCGGTCCGCGCGTCGGGAACGCCACGACCGGAACGCCCAGACCCGCGAGTTGCTCGTTCGCGGTCCCGGCCGTGCCGATGGCCACCTGGGCGGCGTGCGCGACTGCCCCGAACGCGCCGCGCAGCACCTGCACCCGCACCGTTCCGTCCGTGACCTCACCCTGTCCGTCCAGGTGTTGCTGGAAGGTCCAGCCGCCGGGCAGCGTCAGGTCGTCCCAGCCGTGCGACCACGCGACCAGCGCCTGCCAGCCTGGCAGGTGCGCGGCGGCCCGCAGCATCAGCGGCAGGCTCTCCCGGTGATCCTCACGGGAGCCGGGCAGGAGCGCCAGCACCGGCCGGCCGTCCAGCGGCAGCGGCCCCTCGGGTGCTGGCAGGACGTCCATGGCGAAACTCCCGGCGAACGTGGCCGGAACACCCCGCCGGGCGTAGTGGCGGGCGGTGGCGGCGTCCCGCACGAACACCGCGTCTGCCCGGCGGGCCAGGGCCAGCTCGTACTCCATGGGGCGGTTGGCGCCCAGCGCGTTCAGTTCCGCCAGGGTGCCGCGCAGGCTCAGGCCGTCCAGGTACTGCGCGCTCAGCAGTGGCTGCACGTGTACCAGCCGCGCCCTGCCCCGCTGCGCTGCGAGCGTCCCGACCATCAGGGCGTAGGCGTCCCCCACCACCACGACCACCTGCGCGTCCCGCGCGCCGCGCGCCGCGTCCCGCCACTGGCCCAGCGACCCGCGGATCAGACCGGCCTTCAGGTCCGCCGCAAGGTTGCTGACGCTCCCCAACGGGAACCCGCCGCTGGGCAACGGCAGGGTCCGCCCGATCCTGCGCACGCCGGCCCGCGCGTAGGGGGCGCCGCTGCCCACCAGTGGCGCGCAGGTCAGCCGGACCTGCCCGCGCAGGCGGGCGGCGATGGCCGCGCCGATCAGGTCCTCGGCGGTTCCGTTGGAAATGAACAGCGCGCCGGGCTGCGGGGCGGGGAAAACGGGGAGGTCGGTGGTCACGCAGGCCAGAATAGCCGCGCCGCGCCGTGTGGTACGAATGGGGGGATGACCGCCTTCCTGTTCTCTTCCGCCGCCCGCCTGAGCGCATGAGTGAGTTCGACGAACTTCAGGCCGTGATCCGCCGGCACGCCGCGGGCCGTCAGGCCGAACAGCGCGCCTGCGAGGCGTTCCTGAACGCCCTGTACCACGCCCTGCGAACTGCCAGCGGGCCGGGGCTGCCGCTGAACAACGTCACGCTGGAATTCACGGCCGACCCGGACCTGCGGCTGCGCCCCGCCCCGGCCGGCAGCGTGCACGCCGCGTGGCTGCGCCTGGGCCTGTGCGAGGTCCTCGTGCGCGTGCGGCGGCTCGACGGGGCCTTCGTGGGCGAGTACGGCGCGGGCGGAACCTTCCGTCTGGACAGCACCACCGAGGACGATCTGCTGGTCCTCGCCCGTACCCTGCTGCGCGACGTGACCGCCGCGTATGGGGGCGACGCGGCGCCTCCGTCACACCTGAACTGATAAGGACTCCGATTGAATGGCTTACAAAGCCATTCAATCCGACCGGAGCGACTCGTAGAGCTGCCCCGCAGAGCAGGAGAGAAACGGATTCCGGACGTGGGGTTGACAGATCGGTGGTGTTCCGATCTGTTAACGAAACAAACGGAATCCGTATGATACGGACGGCCGTCTGTTTCGTTGACACCCCGCCGACGCACCGGGGGACCCACGCCAAGGCCGGCACCGGTCCCGCTCCTTCCCTGCGGGGCCGCGCTGCTCGGCGCCTCCGCCCGGACAGCACGGTGCTGGGCGACCGTTCCATCCGGGTCCGTACGCTGCGGCCCCGCCGACCCCGGGGCGTGCGGGGCGTGCGGGGCCGGCTGGAACGGCGCTTACTGGTCGATGTTGCGCAGGAAGGCGGGAATGTCGTAGTCCTTGGGGTCGTAGCTGCTGCCGCGCACGGGTTTGACGATCGTGTCGATCACGCTGGCGCGCATGCCGCCGGCCACGGTGACGGGCACCTCGTTGAAGCCGGTGGCAATGACCGTGACGCGCACCTCGTCGCCGGCGGCCTCGTCGGGCGTGATGCCGAACAGGATGTCGGGTTCGTCGAAGCCGGTGGCCTCGCGGATCTTCTCGACGATCTCGTTCGCGTCGGTCATGGAGAGGTCGTAACTGCCGGTGACGTTCACGAGGATGCGCCGCGCGCCCTCGATGCCGCGTTCAAGCAGCGGCGAGTGGATGGCACTCATCGCGGCTTCCTCGGCCACCTTCTCGCCGCGGCCGGCGCCGATGCCCATCAGGACGGTGCCGCTGCCGGCGAGCAGGTTACGGACGTCCGCGAAGTCGAGGTTGATCATGCCCTCGACGTTGATCACGTCGCTGATGCCCTTCACGCCGTAGTACAGGACGCGGTCGGCGATCAGGAAGGCCTCGCGGAACGAGACCTTCTTGTCGACGGCGGTCAGCAGCTTCTCGTTGTTCACGACGATCATGCCGTCCACGCGGGCGGCGAGTTTGCTGATGCCTTCCTCGGCCACGCGCAGGCGTTTGGGTCCCTCGAACTTGAAGGGCCGGGTGACGATGGCGACCGTCAGGATGCCCATCTCGCGGGCGATCTCCGCGACGACCGGCGCGCTGCCGGTGCCGGTGCCGCCGCCCATGCCGGCCGTGATGAACAGCATGTCGGTGCCCTCGAGGTACTCCTTGATGCGTTCGCGGTCCTCCAGGGCGGCCTTCTCGCCGACCTCGGGGTCCGCTCCGGCGCCCAGGCCGCGGGTCAGGCGGTCCCCGAGTTGAATGCGGATCTCGGCGTGACTTTTGGCCAGCACCTGAGCGTCCGTATTCCCGGCGATGAACTCGACACCTTCGAGTCCGGATTCAATCATGCGGTTGACGGCGTTGTTGCCCGCCCCGCCCAAGCCAATCACGCGAATTCTGGCCGCTTGCATCATGCTCTCCTTACGACACGGTCCATCACCCCGCGGGCGGGGCCGACCGTTCTACTGCGGTGTAGTTTAGCGCACGATATCAGGGACGCGCTCAGGCACGTGCCGGGACCGTGCGCGGTGGGTGCGGTAACCGGGCGGGGGAGGGCAGAAGCGTTCCGCTTCCCGTTCCCTCCCCCGCCCGGCGCGTCTGTTACATCCAGTCCTTGAACCACCCGCGGATCCGCTCGGCCAGATTCTGCGTCGGTTTCGCCTCGGGTTTCGGGGCGGGCGGGGCGACCGGGGTGGGGGCCGGCAGGTCCGCCGGACCGGGGACCGACTGGGGGGCCGGGGGCACGCTGCCGCGCGGCTCCTCGCCGCGGTGCGTGTAGATGGACGCCGGGACCTTGCCGTCCTCGCCGATGCCGTACAGCACCAGGCCCACGCCGGCCGCAAAGCCGGGCGCGGCGACGATGTCGGTCAGGCCGCCGATGCCGCGCGGCCGGCCCACCCGCACCGGCAGGCGGAAGCGGTCGCGGGCAAGTTCCGGCGTGCCGCGCAGCAGGGCTGCGCCGCCGGTCAGGATCACGCCCTGCGCGACGAGTTCCACCGGGCCGAGCGTCTGGTCGATCTCGTCGCGGATCATGCCGAAGATCTCGGACATGCGCGGCTTGATGATGCGGGACAGTTCGAAGGCGGTGATGGCGTGGGTGCTGCCGGACGACGTGGTGATCTCCAGCGTCAGGTCCTGGTCCGCGAGTTCCGGCAGGGCCGCGCCGTAGCGGCGCTTGACGTTCTCGGCCTCCTCCATAGGGATCTTAAGGATCTGCGCGAGGTCGGCCGTGACGTGCTCGCCACCGATGGGAATGCAGGCGGAGTGGGCGAGGTTGCCGCGTTTGAAGACGGCCACGTCGGTGGTGCCGCCGCCCATGTCCACCACGATCACCGTCTGGCTCTGCTCGGCGGCCTCCAGGGTGGCGAGGCCGCTGGCGAGGGCGTGCAGCGCGAAGCCCTCGACGTGCAGTCCGGCCTCCTGAACGCAGCGGCGCAGGTTCAGCAGCGGACCGGCGGTCCCGGCGACGATGTGCACGTCGACTTCCAGGCGGACGCCGTGCATGCCGACCGGGTTCTTGATGCCCTCCTGGCCGTCCACGACGTACTCCTGCGGGAGGGTGTGAATGATCTCGAGGTTCGGGTCGAGCGGCACGGCGCGGGCGTTCTCGATGGCGCGGTCCACGTCGGTCTGCCCGATCTCCTGGTTGCGGCGGATGGCGGCGAGGCCGTGGCTGGTGATGGCCTTGGCGTGGTTGCCGGCCACGCTGACGAACACGCTCTCGACTTTCACGCCGCTCACGCGCTCGGCGGTCTGGATGGACTGACGGATGGCCTGAGTGGCCCGCTCGAGGTTCACGACGCTGCCGCGTTTCATGCCCTCGCTGTTCACGGTGCCCTCGCCGATGATGTCGACGGTGCCGCCCTCGGCGACCTCGCCGATCACGGTCGTGATTTTCGTGGTGCCGATGTCCAGGCCCACAATGATGGTGTTGTCTTTCATTCCTGGACGCTCACCCCCCAGGGGTAGATGGAAATGTCGCTATTCGGATACATGCTGATGCTCCCAGCATACTTCAGTAAGGCCTGCAGGTCGCCACTCCAGACCGACCCGGAAGGCAATTTCACGCTCAGGCCGGTCGGCGTGAACACGACCGACTGCACATTGTAGCGGGACAGCGCGCCCAGCACGCGCAACACCTCCGGCAGCCGGTCCGGACCCCACCCGCTCACCAGCGGCAGGGACGCGCCCGTCGCCGCGCCGGGCAGCACCGTCCCGTCCGCCGCCACCGCCACCACCGACCCGTCGGGCCGCGCCAGGCGCACGCGCGGCACCCGCTCGGTCACCTCGACCCGCACGGTGTCCGGGAACACCCGCACCACGCGGGCCGACGCCACCCACGGACTGTCCAGCAGCCCACGCGCCCGCCACGCACCGTAGTACAGCCACCCGAATCCCTCACGCAGCCCCGCGAGCTCCTGCACCCGCGCCGCCGAAAGCCGCGCGTTGCCCTCAATCTGCACCGTCCGGACCGGCAGCGCGAACCACGCGCCCACCCCGGCCCCGGCAACCAGCGCCGCCGCCAGCAGCGGCCGCCAGCCCCGCCACGCCCGGACCCGCCCCCGCCGCGCCGGACCCTCCGGCGTGACCTGATCGCCCGGGTCCGCGACGGCTGCGGCCGGAGACTGCACGGTCAGCGGGTCGCTCCGGACCGCGCCGTCCACGCTGTCCGGCTCCGAGCGGGGCGCGGCGGGACGGCGACGGGGAAGTCGCAGACTCCGGCGGGTGCGCGGCGCGTCCCCGGCCGGCGGCGCGTCCTGACCCGGCGGATCGAAGGTCAGGTTGACCGGCGGGGTCTGCGGCGGAGCGTCCGGCGTGACCCGCCGGTTGCGGCGGCCCGCACCTCCTGAACCGTCCGTCACAGCGCCGGGCCGTCCTGGGGAGCGGCGGACCGGTCCGGCTCGGGCAGCTGCTCGGGCCACAGTTCGTACTCCAGTTCCATCGGCACCGGCACCCGCTCGCGGATCACGTTCAGCAGCGCGTGCACGTCGGCGGCCGTCGCGCCGCCCAGGTTCACGATGAAGTTCGCGTGCTCCGGCGCGATCAGCGCGTTCCCGACGCGCGTGCCCTTCAGGCCCGCCTCGTCGATCAGCCGCCCGGCGCTCACGCCGCCCGGATTCTTGAACGCGCAGCCCGGCGTCTTCATCTTCGGCTGGCCCTTGCGGGCCGTGTCCGCGAAGTCCATCTTCTCCAGCACCGCTTCCGGCGTGCTGCGCCGCAGCCGCAGCCGCACGCGCGACACCACGTGGTTGCGCGGAATGCCGCTGTTCCGGTAGCCCCACTGGAGGTCGGCGGGCGTGACCTGCCGCGTCTCCTGCGGCGTCACGATCTCGATGGTGTGCAGGCCGTCGAACATCTCGCCGTAGCGCGTGCCGGCGTTCATCCATACCGCGCCGCCCACCTGCGCGGGAATCCCGACCGTGCCCTCCAGGCCGCTCAGGCCCAGCTTCTGAAGCTGCCGGATCAGGCCGGGCAGCGGTACGCCGCCCCCCACCCAGCCGGTCACGATCTCGTCAGTGGTACTCAGGTGCGGGTCCGGTTCCAGGTCCCGCTCGGCCAGCGGGCCGCTCAGGCGGATCACGCGTTCCGGCACGCCCTCATCGGCAATCACGAGGTTGCTGCCGCCGCCCAGAATCCGGTACGGCTGTTCCATCGCCTCGGCCAGTTGCGCGTGGTCCGACACGAACCACACCTCAGATTCGCCGCCCACGCCCAGCGTCGTGAAGCGTGCCAGCGGCAGCCGCTCCACCCGCGCACCCGTGCGGCTGAGCTGCGCGGCGCTCACGCCGTTCCCCCGGCCAGTTCCCGCGAGAGTTTCCAGACGTCCCCGGCGCCCATCGTCACGATGATGTCGCCCGGCGTGGCCGAGGCCCGCAGGACCCGCAGGATCTCCGCGCGGTCCGGGAGGTACGTGACGCCCGCGTGCCCGTTTTCCGTCATGCGCTCCGAGATCAGGGTCGCGTGAATGCCCTCGATGGGTGCCTCGCTGGCCGCCGCGATGTCCATCAGCAGCACCTCGTCGGCGTCCATCAGCGCGTCCGCCAGCCGGGGCCAGGACTGCTGCGTGCGCAGGAAGCGGTGCGGCTGGAACACGATCCGCACGCGCCGCCCGGTCTGCCGGGCCGCCTGCACGGCCGCTGCGACCTTCGTGGCGTTGTGCGCGTAATCGTCCACGATCAGCGCGCCGTTCAGTTCCCCGATCCGCTGCCAGCGCCGCCCCGGCCCCCGGAACGCTCCCAGTGCCAGGGCCGCCCGCGCGAACTCCCCGCCGTGCAGGTGCGTGACCGCCAGCGCCGCCAGGGCGTTCAGCACGTTGTGCGTGCCGGGCAGGCCCACGCGCGCCTCGCCCAGCTCCTCGCCCCGGAACGACACCGTGAACGACGTGCCGTCCTCGTCCGGGCGCAGGTTCACGGCGCGGTAATCGGCGCCCTCGGCCTGCCCGTAACTCAGGCGTTCGGGGGCGCCCGTCACCAGTTCCTCCAGGCCCGGCCAGTCGGCGCACAGCAGCACCCGTCCGGATTGCGCCACGAAGCGCGCGAAGCCCGCGTGCTGCTCCTCGACCGTCTCCCAGTACGTGGCCTGATTGCCGCCCACGTGGTCGTCCTCGGCGTTCGTGAACACGGCCGTCCCGCAGCCCAGTTCCGCGAAGGCCCGGTCGGACTCGTCCACCTCGGCCACGAACGGCCCGGCACCCACGCGGGCGTTGCTGCCGAACTCCGGCACGATCCCGCCCACGAACGCGGACGGGTCCAGCCCCGCGCCCTGCATCGCCACGGCGATCATGCTGGTGGTGGTGGTCTTGCCGTGCGTGCCGATCACGCCCACGCTGGGGCCGGCGCGCAGCAGTTCACCGAGCAGCGCCATGCGCGGGCGGACCTCCACCCCCGCCGCCCGCGCCGCGGCCAGTTCCGGATGCGATTTGGGAACCGCTTCCGAAGCGACCAGCACGTCCACCGCACCGAAAGGAGCGTCCTGAACGTGCGCGGCGGCGTGCCCGGTCGCCACGGGAATCCCCTCGGCCTGAAGCTGCGCGGTCAGGTCGGTCACGGACTCGTCGCAGCCGCTCACGCGGTGCCCGGCCGCCGCCAGCAGCCGCGCGAAGGCGCTCATGCCGATCCCGCCCACCCCCATCAGGTGATAGTGCAGGGGACCGGACTGATGAATGGACCTCGTGCCGCTCGACACGGCCGAAGAAACGGATTGGGACGCCCCGGACTCGCCGGGCGTGATGGGTGGGGGGGAAAAGTCAGTCATGTCTGTGGAGGCCCACTAACGCAGGTGCCGCTCGATCAGGTCCGCGAAACGCCCCGCCGCGCCCACCTGGGAACGCCCGAGCGCCGCCTCCCGCATCGAGGCGCGCGGACCCGCTGCCGCACACTCTAACACCACCTGCCCCAGCCTTCCGGACACGTCCTTCTGCTCCACCACGCGTCCCGCGCCCGCCTGCTGCACCGCTACCGCGTTGTGATACTGGTGGTTCTCCGCCGACTCGGGCAGCGGCACCATGATCAGCGGCACGCCGTGAAAGGCCGCCTCCGCCAGGGTGCTCGTCCCGGCCCGCGTGATCGCCAGGTCCGCCACCGACCACGCCGCGACCGCGTCCACGAAGCCCACCGCCTCGTACCACTCGAGGTCCTTCACGCTGCGCGCCACGTCCGCCAGCCAGCGCGGCCCGGTCGAGTGCAGCACCTGCACGCCCCCTTCCGCCCGCACACCCGTGAAATCCAGGTTCACGCTCAGGCCACCCGCGCCCACCTGCGGGGCCAGCAGTCCCTCCCCGCCGAACAGGTGACGCAGCGTGTCCGGCACGGCGTTGTTCAGGAACAGTGACCCCTGCGACCCGCCCATCACGAAGATCGTCAGCGGGCCGTCCTGCAAGCCCAGCCGCTCCAGCGCCTCGGCACGCGGCATCCGCGTCTCACGGACCGGCATGCCCACCAGCGACGCCCGCCTCGGGTCCAGGCCGATCACCCGCTCGTATGCCGTGCCGACCGCCCGCGCGCCCCGCACCGCCAGCCGCTGCGTCAGGCCCAGCCGCGCATTCTGCTCGTGCAGCACCGTCGGCAGGCCCAGGCTCTGCGCGGCCAGCACGCCCGGCAGGCTCGCGAAGCCCCCGTACCCGACGACCGCGCCGGGCCGGGTGCGCGCCAGGAACGACCGTGCCTGCGCCACGCCCTGCCCGGCCCGCAGCAACTCGCGCGGGTCCGGGCGTCCCTGCCCGCTGCGCGCCAGTTTCCCGGCGTCCACCCCGTGAAACGCGAGGCCCTGCTCGGCCGCCACGCGCTCCTCCATGCCGCCCCGCTGCCCCAGCAGCAGCGTCTCGTGCCCCCGCGCCATCAACTCACGCGCCGTCGCCACCGCCGGGTAGATATGCCCACCCGTGCCCCCTGTCGCCATCACAACCAGACTCATTGCGGGCGAGTGTAGCCCGTGAGGGACATGGAATGCAGGCAGTGGGATGTGGGAAGGGCAACAGCATGGGGCGGGAGCCGCCGCCCCCGCCCGGAATACGTTCCGGCCACCCGCCCACTCAGTCGAACAGGTCGCCCAGGCTCTTGCCGACGCCGCCGCTGTCGCCGCCCCCGCCGTGCTCGAATTCCTCGTAGGGCTGCACGACCACGAACCCGTCGCCCTGGAAGACCATCTGGTACGTCTCGCCGCCGCCCCGGCCGATCATGGAGCGCAGGCTGGCGTCCATCCGCAGCTGCGGTTGCAGGTTCCCACTCCAGGCGATGGTGGCGTTCGGGTCCGTGAAGACCGGTTCGTTCGGCGTGACCCGCAGCGTCAGCGGCTTGCCGTGGCTCAGGATCGCGACCAGCCCGTGTCCCTGCACCTTCACGCTGAACAGCCCCCCGGCCGCCATGCCCGCAATGCGGCGCTGCATGGTGATGTCGTACTGCACGCTGTCCTCGAAGGCCAGCAGGTCGTTGCCGTTCACGTTCAGGCTGTCGCCCGCCAGCCGCAGGATCTGCACCTCCTTGCCCTGGTCGGCCAGGTACGCCACGCCGCGCCCCTCGATCTTCGCCAGGGGGCTCATCTCCTGCGACACGGCGCGTTTCAGGGCCTTCATCAGGCCGCCTTCCAGGGTGCCCTCGCGTTTGAAGGTCAGGTTGCCCTTGTAGGCGACCATGGCGCCCAGCTTGCTCCAGATGCGGCCGTTCACCTTCACTTCCAGCATCTTGCTGCTTTCCAGCTCGAACACGTCGCCGGGATTGTCCCGCTCGGCGGTCTGCGCCAGGAAGTCGCGGAGGCTGTACGTGCCGTCACTGCCGGGATGCATGTTGGTCATACCGTCACAGTACGGCGCGGCGCGCGTGCGGGTTCCCGGATGGCCTCAGCCGGACTCCGATTGAATGGCTTACAGAGCCGTTCAATCCGAGCGGACTCGCAGAGCTGCGCCGCAGAGCGAGCAGGAGCTGGGCGGGTTCCGATCTGGTAACGAAACAAACGGCAGTCCGTATCAGGTCAGCAGCGTGCCGATGCGGCGCAGCACCTCGTGGATGGTGTTCAGGTCGGTCGCGTAACTCAGGCGCACCTGTCCCGGCGCGCCGAAATCCGTGCCCGGCACGACCGCCACCCGCGCGTCGTCCAGAATGCGGCGCGCGGCCTCCAGTTCGTCGGTGTGGATGCGGTCCGTGTTCGCCATCACGTAGAACGCGCCCTGCGGGGTGGGCGTGGGCAGCCCCAGGGCATTCAGGCCGGCGACGATCACGTCGCGCCGCTCGCGGTACGCCCCGCGCGCCATGTCGATGAAACGCGCCGTCGCCTCGTGCCCCTCCAGGGCGGCCAGCGCCGCGTACTGCGAGACGCTGCTGGCGTTGCTGGTGCTCTGGGACTGCAGGGCGTTCATGGCGGCGATCACGCCCCTGGGCCCGCCCGCGTACCCGATGCGCCACCCGGTCATGGCGTACGCCTTGCTGGCCCCGTTGATCGTCAGCGTGTGCTCCGGCGCGTACAGGCCAATGCTGACCTGCCGGGCGTCGTACACCAGATGCTCGTACATCTCGTCCGTCACGATGATCAGCCCGTGCCGCTGCGCCACGCCCGCCACCGCCTGCAGCACCTCCGGCGTGAACACCGCGCCCGTGGGGTTCCCGGGGCTGTTCAGCACGATCATGCGGGTCCGGGGCGTCACGCGCGCCTCCAGCGCCTGCGGGTCCAGCTGGAAGCCCGATTCCGGCGTGGTCGGCACCGCCACCGGCACCGCGCCCGCCAGCGCCACCATCTCCGGGTAACTCACCCAGTACGGCGCGGGGATCAGCACCTCGTCACCCGGATTCAGCAGGGCCATGAATGCATTGAACAGCGCCTGCTTGCCGCCGCTCGTGACCGTCACGCAGTCCGGCGCGTAGCTCAGGCCGTTCTCGCGCGCAAATTTTGCGCTGATCGCCTCGCGCAGTTCCGGGATGCCGCTGACCGCCGTGTACTTCGTCTTGCCGCTCTCGATGGCGGCCATGGCCGCTGCCTTCACGTGGTCCGGCGTGTCGAAATCCGGTTCGCCCACGCTCATGCTGATCACGTCCACGCCCTGACGCCGCAGTTCCAGTGCGCGGCTCGTCACGGCGACCGTCGAGGACGGCTTCAGGCTCAGGGCACGGTCGGACAGCTGGAAAGGGCCACTCATGCCCCGCAGGGTACAGGCGGCCCGCACGGACAGGCGCGAGAGGTTTATACGGACTCCGATTGAATGGGCTGCAAAGCCCGTTCAATCCGAGCGGATGCGAGTGGGAGAGAAACGGGTTCCGGACGTGGAGCTGGCAATCCGGTGAAGTTCCGGATTGTTGGCGAAACAAACGGAATCCGTATTAGAAGCTGCCGGTGCGGACCAGCAGGGTCACCAGGGTGACCTTCCGTGAAGATGTCTGCAGGAGTCGCGTGCTCTGGTCACTCCAGCAGTGTTCCCGGACGGCCAGCGCCGCACATGAGGCGGCGGGAGCCACGCTGCCGTGACTCCCGCCGCGCCCGGGTGGGCGATTCAGTGCAGCAGGCCGATGGAGCGGGCGCGGCTGACGGCCTCGGTGCGGTCCCCGGCGTCCAGCTTGGCGTACAGGCGTGCCAGGTGGTCCTTGACGGTGTCCGGGCTGACGCCCAGGTTCTTGGCGATCTCCTTGTTGCTGTAGCCCTGCGCCAGCAGAGGCAGCACCTCGGATTCGCGGGGCGTCAGGCGGGGCACGTCCACGTGCGGCAGGCGGTCCACGTCGGGGTTCGCCACGATGTCCCGCAGTTGCCGCGCCAGGCTTTCCGGGTCGGTTTCCTTGCTGACGTACCCGCGCGCCCCGGCGGCCCGGGCGGCCTGCACGATGGCGGGCTCGGCGAAGGTGGTGATCAGCACGCTGACCAGCCGGGGGTTGCTCTGGCGCAGGCGTTCGCAGACCTCGATGCCGGTCATGCCGGGCATCTTGACGTCCAGCAGCGCGGCGTCGGGTTGCAGGGCGCGGCAGGCTTCCAGTGCGGCCAGTCCGTCGCTGGCCTCGGCCACCACGTCGAAGCCCTGGTGAATGAGTGCGTATTTCAGGCCCATGCGGAACAGGGGGTGGTCGTCGGCGATCACGAGTCTCATGGTGTTACCTCCGGGAGTTCGAGGGTGAAGCGGGTCAGGACGGGAGTGGGTGCAGGGGACGCAGGCGCCGGGAGTGGAGGGCCGGGTGGAGCGCGGTCGTAGTGGAGGGTGCCGCCGTGCGCCTCGGCGATGCGCCGCACGATGAACAGGCCCAGTCCGGCGGTCCCGGCGGTGTACTGCTGTCCGGCGATGGTGGTGGGCTGGGCGTTGAAGGGCTGGGCGAGCGTGTCGAGCGGGGCGGGCAGGCCGGGGCCGTCGTCGGTGACCTCGATGCCGCGCGCGGTGACGTTCAGCTGGACGTGGGTGTGGGCGTAACGCAGGGCGTTGACGGTCAGGTTGGTGACGGCGCGGTCCAGGACGGTCGGGTCCACGCTGGCGTGTCCGTACCCCTCGACGCTCAGGGTGGTCCGGGTGGCCTGCGGTGCCAGGCGCGTGGCGACGCCGTCGAGCAGGGCGCGCAGGTTGGTGGGAACGAGTTGCACGGTCACGTCTTCCTGCTCGAAGCGGTGTGCGTCGGCCATCTGCTGAACCAGGGCGAGCAGCCGGGTGGTTTCCGCCTGGATCTGGTCGCCCACGGCGCGGCGTTCCTCCTCGGGGAGCGGCAGGGTGGTCAGGGCGCGGGTGAGATGCCCGGTGGCGATCAGGGGCGTTTTCAGGTCGTGGACGAGCGTGGCCATGAAGGCGTTGCGGCGGCCCTGTTCGGTGCCGAGGCGTGCCAGCAGGCCGCTGAAGGCGCCGCGCAGCGCCAGGATCTCGTTGGGGTCGTCCGGGTGCGGCTGCGTGAAGTCGCCGCGTTCGACCTCGCTCTGCAGGCGGCTGACGGAGCGCAGCAGGGTGCCGCTCAGGACGTAGCCGACCAGGGCGCACAGGGTGCCCACGACCAGCATCCAGGCAAGCAGGGTGCCGGGGGGGACGCTGGGCCGGGCGGTGATGGTGAGGACCACGTTCGGCAGGAAGGCGAGCATGAAGATCACCAGCGTGAACTGCGCGCGCAGCGTGCTGCGTCCCAGTGCCCCGCGCCGGGCGGCGGGGGTGTGGGAGGCGGGCGCGGCGTGGCTCATGGATCTCAGGGTACGCAGCCCCCTCTGACAGAAAACTCACGGCCGGGGGCGGGCTGTCGGGACTGTCAACCCCCCACCCCCGCCGGCTGCCCCCGGGCCGATTCTTCATGCAGAAACGTGGGAACACAGAATTCACGACCGGGGTTTATCGTGAATACTTTCACTTGATTGCCGGATAGAATGGGGGAGCAGGTCACCCCACTCCCCCCCGCGGATCAGGCCTGGGGCTGCTGCAGCTGCGGGCCGCCCTGCGGCACGTAGCCTTCCAGGGTGGCGTAGTCATCCTGGAAGTGCATCAGCACGCCGCCGAACAGCGTGTCGAAGGTCTCCTGGGGCATCTCGGCCAGGGTGGGGTAGAAGCCCACGTACTCCAGCCATACGTTGCCGTCCGCGTCGATGGAACGCGCGAAGGCACGCTCACGGTTACGGTCGTTCAGCATGTTCACGACCTCGTTGCGGCGGTCGTTGTACTGCTTCTGGGTCACGCAGGTGACTTCCAGGCGGCTGGTGTTGTTCGGGCCGTCGTTCACGCTGACCAGCACGGCCGCGTCGCCCATCTCGAAACGCCAGCCCATGCGGATGAACCGCTGACCGTTGTTCTCTTCCATGTCCAGCTGAACTTCCTTCTCCTTGAGGTACTTCGCAAGGGTATCCAGGGTCAGCAGGGCCGTTTCCATCGTCATTGAAACCATCCTCCTCGGTGGGTGAAGCACATCAGTGAAATCTGTCTGTGGTTGAAACCCGGCCGATTCTAACATCCCCGGGGCCCGGCCCGCGCGCTTCAGGGTCGGCTCAGGACGCTCAGGGTGACGGGCGCCACGCCCTCACTCAGAATGCCGAGGGCCGCCGCCGCCTCGTTCGACAGGTCGATCACCCGCGACGCCAGACCGAACGGCCCCCGGTCATTGATCAGCACGTCCACGCTGCGGCCCGTGCGGGCGTGCGTGACCCGCACCCACGTCCCGAACGGCAGGGTCAGGTGCGCGGCCGTCATCGCCGTTCGCGTGTCCCGCCGGCCCCCGTAGTACACCGCCTGCCCCTGCTGGAACACCTCGCCCGGCCCGACCGCGCCCGTCCCGGTGGCCCGGATGGTCGCCACCGGTCTCGCCTGCGCCGCCACGCGGCCGTCCGGCACGCTCAGCACCTCGCCCGGCCGGATCACCGCCCCCTGCCGGCCGTTCAGGTCCAGCAGCGCCTCCACGCTCACGCCGTGCGCCCGCGCGATCTCCCAGAGGGTGTCGCCCGCCTGCACGCGGTAAGAGCCGGCCTGCGCGGACCACGACCCGGCTCCCAGCAACGCGGCGCACACGATCAGCGCCGCCCGGCCCACCGCCCTCACAGGACCTCCCGCTCGCTGGAACTCAGAACCTCGTGCCCGTCGTCCGTCACCAGCACGAGGTCCTCGATGCGCACGCCACCCACGCCCGGCAGGTACGCGCCGGGCTCGACGGTCACGATCATGCCGGGCCGCAGGATGTCCTCGCTGGCCCCGCGCAGGCTGGGACCCTCATGCACCATCAGGCCCACGCCGTGCCCCAGCGAGTGTGCGAACGCCTCGCCCAGCCCGTGCCCGGTCAGGATGCCGCGCGCCAGGGCGTCGAGTTCCGCGCCGCTCACGCCGGGCCGCACGGCCGCCACGGCCGCCTGCTCGGCTTCCAGCACCGCGCGGTACACGCGGCGCATCTCGTCGCTGGGCGTGCCCACCGCGACCGTGCGGGTCATGTCGCTGTTGTACCCGTTCAGGCGCGCCCCCATGTCCACCGTGACCAGCTCGCCGTCCCCGATCACCCGCCCGGACGCGACGCCGTGCGGCATCGCCCCGCGCGGCCCGCTCGCCACGATGATGTCGAAGGCACTCTCGGCCCCGGCGCGGCGCAGCAGCGTCTCGATCTCGACGGCCACGTCCAGTTCCCGCACGCCCGCACGGATCATGGGACGCACCTGCGTGAACACCCGGTCCGCCAGCGCCTGCGCTTCCCGCACGGCCCGCACCTCGTCCGGCGTCTTCACCGTGCGCAGGTCGGCCAGCAGGCCCGCCGTGCTCACCAGGGTCGCGCCGGCCCAGCAGGCGCGCAGCTGCTCCAGGTCCGCCACGCTCAGGCTCTCGGCCTCGAAGCCCACGCGCAGGTCCCGCAGGGCCGGCGCGGCGTGCTCCAGGGTGGCGGGGGGGCGCGCGATGAAGAACGGCAGGCGGGACTCCTCCTGCGCCTGCACCGCGTAGCGCGCGTCGGTGTACAGCGTCTCGCCCTGTGGCGTGATGAGCACCTTGCCGTCCTTGCCTCCGGTGAAGCCGCTCACGTAGCGCACGTTCGCCGCCTCGCTGATCCACAGGGCGTCCACTCCGGCGCGGCGCATCGAGGCCCGCAACTGCTCAAGCTGAGTCATGAACGGAAAGGTAACACGCGCCCCCCCACCCCGTCCTCCCGGGGCGGGGGAGCGCACCCGCCAGGCGGCGCGCCCACCACCCCGGCTGTCCCCGTCCCGGAGACAGGGTGGCCGGGATACGCCACGCTGCGCTTATACTCCTCTATCGGGACAATCGACACGGCCTTTTTCAGGTCTGAAAGCCCCCCAAGGAGGGATCACCGTGAAACTTCACGAGTATCAGGGTAAGGAAATTCTGCGCCAATTCGGCGTCAACGTTCAGGACGGCAAGGTCGCCCGCACCCCCGACGAGGTGCGCCAGATCGCCCGCGAGTACGGTCAGCCCGTCGTCGTCAAGGCCCAGGTTCACGTGGGCGGACGCGGCAAGGCCGGCGGCGTGAAGTTCAGCCCCACCGAAGACAAGGCCTTCGAGAACGGCGAGAAGATCCTCGGCATGGACATCAAGGGCCTGACCGTCAACAAGGTCCTGGTCACCAAGGCCGTCGACATCGACGCCGGCGTCGAGTACTACGTCGGCATGATCGTGGACCGCAACGTGCAGAGCTACACCCTGATGGCCAGCGCCGAGGGTGGCATGGAAATCGAGGAAGTGGCCGCCGCCACCCCCGAGAAGATCATCAAGCACCGCGTCGATCCCGTCGCGGGCCTGCGCCCCTACGAGGCCCGTGAAGTCGCCATCAAGGCCGGCTTCAAGGGCAACCTGAACAAGATCGCCGACATGATGGTCAAGATGAGCAAGGCCGCGCTGGAGCGCGACGCCGTCCTCGTCGAGATCAACCCGCTGTTCGTCGGTCCCGACGGCATCCCGCTCGCGCTCGACACCAAGTTCGAGATCGACGACAACGCCATGTACCGTCACCAGGACCTCGCCGACTGGCGTGAACTGGAAGCCGAGCACCCCCTCGAGATCGAGGCCAGCAAGTACGGCTTCGCCTACGTGAAACTCGACGACGGCAACGTCGGCGTGCTGGGCAACGGCGCCGGGATCGTCATGACCAGCCTCGACGTGGTCAACCGCGCCGGCGCCAAACCCGCCAACTTCCTCGACATCGGCGGCGGCGCCAAGGCCGAGGTCGTGTACAACGCGGTCAAACTGGTCAGCAAGGACACCGACGTCAAGGCCATCTTCATCAACATCTTCGGCGGCATCACCCGCGCCGACGAGGTCGCCAAGGGCGTCATCCAGGCCCTCAAGGACGGCATCCTGACCAAGCCCGTGCGCATGCGCATTGCCGGCACGGCCGAGGATGAGGCCAAGGCGCTGCTCGCCGAGGTGGGCAGCCCCCTGATCCAGATGTACCCCACCATGTTCGAGGCCGCCGACGAGGCCGCCAAGGACGCCAACGCCGCGGAGGGCAAGTAATGGGCATTCTCGTTGACAACAACAGCCGCGTCATCGTGCAGGGCATGACCGGCCGCGAAGGCGCGAGCCACAGCCGCGCCATGAAGGAATTCGGCACGCAGGTCGTCGCGGGCGTCACGCCCGGCAAGGGCGGCACCGACTTCGAAGGCTGGCCCGTGTACAACAGCGTCGCCGAGGCGAAAGCCGCGCACGACGCGAACGTCAGCATCATCTTCGTGCCCCCGGCCGGCGCCGCGGACGCCGTGCTGGAAGCCGCGCACGCCGGCATGCCCCTGATCGTCCTGATCACCGAGGGCGTGCCCACCGTCGACATGATGAAGGCCGTGCAGGAAGTCAAGGCGCTCGACGCGGTCAGCCGCGCCGAGGGCGGCCAGGGCATCCGACTGATCGGTGGCAACTGCCCCGGTCTGGTCACCAACGGTCAGGCGAAGGTCGGCATCATGCCGAACAAGATCTACACCAACCCCGGCCGCATCGGCCTGATCAGCCGCTCCGGCACCCTGACCTACGAGGCCGCCAAGCTGCTGAACGACGCGGGCATGGGCACCAGCACCACCGTCGGCATCGGCGGCGACCCCGTGATCGGCACGACCTTCGCGGACGTGCTGCCCCTGTTCGAGGCTGACCCCGACACCGACGCCATCGTCGTGATCGGCGAGATCGGCGGCGCGGACGAGGAAGCCGCCGCCGAGTACATCGCCAAGCACATGAAGAAGCCCGTCGTGGCCTTCATCAGCGGCCGCTCGGCTCCCAAGGGCAAGCGCATGGGTCACGCCGGCGCGATCATCATGGGCGACGTGGGCACCCCGGAAAGCAAGCTGGCGGCCTTCGCCGCCGCGAACGTCCCGGTCGCCGACACCATGCCCGAGATCATCGAGCTGGTCAAGAAGGCCCTGAACAAGTAATCCGGCTGCGGGTGAGGCGGGCAGGCGAGCCGCGGCTTCCGGACGTGTTGACCCCCCGGCGTTCCGGCGGAGTGTGAACGCACCAGACGGAATCCGTCGCAGCCCCCCCCTCTCACAGTCAGCGGCCCGGCTTCACCTTCGTGGTGGGTCGGGCCGCTGACTGTGCCGGCGGATGTGCCGAGCATGAACGTCCACCTGACCTGCGGTCACACCGGCGTCAGCCTCGCGGGTAGACTGGGGGCATGAATCCCCGATCCTTCCTGACCACGATCGCCCTGCTGTCCGCCGGACAGTCGCTGGGCCTGACCATCCGGGGCAGCGTGGAGGGTGGCGGCGGCGCGGAGCTGCGTGTGGCCGGCTTCGTGGTGTCGCCGTTCGGGCAGGCGGTGGAGGAGATCAGCAGCGTGCCGGTCGAGGGCGGACGGTTCGTGCTCGAACTGCCGTTGACCCCCCCGACCGCGCGGGCGCAGGTGGACCTGACGCCGCAGAATGTCACGTGGCCGGGCGTGATCGATCCGGTGAAGGTCTCCGGGGCCGCGCGGGTGGCGGAGATGAAGTTCTTCGTGTACCGCGACGCCAACGGCAACGGTCGCCGCGACGATGCCGAGCCGCTGCGGGACGTCATGCCGAACGTGGACCGCGCCACGCTGTTCGTGGCCTGGGTGAACACCGACGTGACCGTCAAGGCCAGCAAGGGGTACGAGGCGACCCTGAAGCGGGGCTGGAACGCCCTGATCGTGGATGTGGGGCGCGCGGTGCGGGTGCAGCCCTTCGCCGACACGACCGTCGTCACGGTCCACCTGTCCCGCTGACCGCCGGGCCGGTGCGGCGCCTCCGCCTGGACCGGGTGGAGGCGCCCGCCCGACCCGGTTCCGGTTTGTGGACCCCGTCCGGGCCTGTGCGGGCAAACGGACCGAATCTGAAGACAATAAAACTGTCACGATCTGGCAAAATCGTGAAACTATTCACTTGGCTTGACTGATCGTCGTGGCCTCCAACCAGCTGGAAGCGGAAAGACCTGCCTATCACCCCCTCGGCGCACAGCCCCGGAGTGGTTCGCTCCGGGCCCGGCCCACCTTCAGGTCGTCAAGTCGTCAAGCCGAGCGCCGTGCGTTCGTAGGCGCGGATGTACTGCGGCACGATCCGGCTGGGATGAAACCGCCCCACCGCCGCCGCCCGGCCCGCCGCGCCCATCTGCAGGTACAGGTCCCGGTTGCGCAGGATCCGCAGCGCCGCGTCCGCCATGGTGTCCACGTCCCCCACGTCCGCCATGAACCCCGTCACGCCCTCCTCGACGACCTCGGGAATGCCCCCCGCGTTCGACGAAACCACCGGCACCTCGCAGCTCATGGCTTCCAGCGCGGCCAGGCCGAAACTCTCCTGCCGGCTGGGCAGCAGGAACAGGTCGCTGATGCCCAGGACCGTCTCCACGTCCGGGAACGATCCCAGGAAGTGCGTGCGGCCGATCACGCCGAGCTGCTGCGCCAGTTCCACGGCGCGCGGCCGCTCCGGACCGTCCCCGATCATCAGCAGCCGCGCCGGGATCTCACTGGCCACCCGCGCGAACACCTGCACCACATCCTCCGGGCGTTTCACCGGCCGGAAGTTACTCACGTGCACCAGCAGCGCCTCGTCCGGATGCGCGAACCGCGCCCGCACCGCCGGATCCGTCACCCGCACGAAGCGGTCACTGTCCACGAAATTGTGAATCACCTCGATCTCGCGCTCCACGCCGAACACCTCCCGCGTGTGCTGCGCCAGATACCGGGACACGGCCGTCACGTGGTCACTCTTCTCGATGGCGTGCCGGGTCGTGTGCCGGAAGGCGGGTTCCAGCCCCACCAGCGTGACGTCCGTGCCGTGCAACGTGGTCATCACCCGCGTCCGGCCCGTGATGGCCCGCGCGTGAATGGCCGCCGTGGCGTGCGGAATGGCGTAGTGCGCGTGCGACAGTTCCACTCCCTGCTCCAGGATCACCTCGGTCAGGGTGTTCGCGGCCGCCAGCTCCGGGTACGGCTGATCGAACAGCGCGTACGCGTAGGCGCTCACCTGATGAAAGTACGGGCCGCGCATGCCGCCGTGCCCACCCAGCCGGAACGGCTGCGCCGAGCCCACGAAATGCACCTCGTGCCCCGCGCGGGCCACCTGCAGGCCCAGTTCGGTCGCCACCACACCCGACCCGCCCGCGCTGGCGTGACACAGCACCGCGACCTTCATGCCCGCCTCCCGCGAATTCCACTGCTGTCATCCTGGTTCATGACTGCGGAGTATAGAGGCCCGGCGTCGGGGAAAAAGTCGCTCCCGGTGCCATTCGGCACCCTGCCCGGCAACCTTGCGTAACCCTGACAATTCCATGTATGAAGGGAGACTTCCCCCGTCAAGCCGAAAAAATCACAGAGACGCCTTCGCGAAACGCTTAGAACACGCTCATATGATTGCCGTTGTCACCGACTCAACCTGCGACCTGCACCCCGACAGTGCCCGGCAACTCGGCATTCACGTCGTTCCGCTCCAGGTACAGCTGCGTGAACGCACCCTGCTCGACTGGCAGGAAATCGACCCGGACGCCGTCTACGACCACATGCGTGCCGGCGGCAGCGTCACCACCAGCCCCATCTCTGCCGAGACGTTCGCCGCCCGCTACCGCGAACTGCTGGCCACCCACGACCAGATCCTGAGCGTGCACCTGTCCGGTAAGCTCTCCGAGACCTTCCGCAACGCCCAGCGCGCCGCCGAGAGCACGGGCGAGGGCCGCCGCATTCTCGTCGTGGACAGCGAACTCGCCAGCGGCCCGCTGGCCGAGGCGGTCATGGCCGCCCGCGACGCCGTCTGGGCTGGCGCGGACCTCCAGGCGGCCGCGCAGGCTCTCCACGCGGCCCGCGCCCGGATGCACTCGGAACTCAGCGTCGCGTCACTCGACTACCTGCGCCGCAGCGGCCGCATCAGCCGCGCCCAGGCCTTCCTGGGCAGCGTTCTGAGCGTGCGCCCCGTCCTGAACTTCGAGAACGGAGAACTCAAGGCCGTGCGGCGCGTCCGGGTCGATCAGGCCGCCAGCGACATGCTCGCCAACCTCCGCACCCGTTTCGGCACGATGCCCCTGAGCGTCACGATCATGCACGCCGGCCGCGACGCCGCCCGCATCAACGCCCTGCGCGAGGCCATGAACGCCAGCGGCCTGAACGTCCAGAAAGGCCGCGTGCAACTCATGGGACCCGTCATCGGCGCGCACGTCGGACCGGGCACCTACGGATTCACGGCCATACCCCTGGAGAACTGACCCGGACGGCCGCCTGTACCGTTGACAGATCGGACCTTCACCGGGTTGCCAACGCCACGCCCGGAACCCGCTTTGCTCTTCCCACTGCGCAGCGGCGCTCCGGGTCGCATCCGCTCCGGTTGGAAGGTTCTGCAGACCTTCCAACCCGAGTCCGGATCAGTTGTGACTGGTGGTCGCCAGGCGTTCCAGGTACGCCTTCCCGCCTTCCACGTCCGCCTCGAAGCCGCCGGCCGCGCCGAAGACCAGCGTCTCGGCGAGCGTCTCGCTCATCAGGTATTCCTGCCACGCCTCGGCGGCCTCGCGGGCGTCGCCCTGCAGGTCGAGGTGGAGGGCGATGCGGTCCTGCACCTCGAAGCCGGCCTTCTTGCGGGCGTCCTGCACGCCGCGCACGAGGTCGCGGGCGAGACCCTCGAGTTCCAGTTCGCGGGTGAGGGTGGTGTCGAACGCGACGAGGTACCCGGCTTCCTCCTGCGCGGCGAAGCCTTCGGGGGACTGGGCGTCCACGAGGACCTCGTCCGGCCCGAGTTCGAAGCGTTCACCGGTCGGTGCCACGACCTCGAACTGCTTGCCGTCGCGCACCGCGCGGGCGACCTCGCTGGCGTCGGCGGCGGCCAGCGCGGCGCGCACCTGCGGGACGGCCTTCCCGAACTTCTTGCCCAGCACCGGGAGGTTGGGGCGCAGCACGTAGCTGACGAGTTCCGCGTACTGGTCGATCAGTTCGACCTCCTTGACGTTCAGTTCCTCCTTGAGCTGCTCGGCGAAGCGGCCCAGCGCCTGGGTCTGGTCGGCGGTGCGGGCGCGGACCATGACCTTCGGGAGCGGCTGACGCTGACGCATGCCGGTCTGTCCGCGGACGGCGCGGCCCAGGCTGACGACGCGCAGCACGGCGTCCATCTCGCCCACCAGGGTCGGCGCGGCCAGCGCCTCGTCCACCTTCGGCCAGGGGGTGAGGTGCACGCTGTCGGGCGCGTCCGGGACCAGCGAGCGCACGAGGTTCCCGTACAGCGTCTCGGCGAGGAACGGCGTGAACGGCGCGGTGAGCTGCGTGACGGTCACGAGCGCGTAGTGCAGCGTGGCGTACGCGTCATTGTCCGCGCCGTCGTCCCCGGCCCAGAAGCGGCGGCGGTTGCGGCGCACGTACCAGTTGCTCAGGTCCTCGGTCACGAAGTCCTGCAGGGCGCGGCTGGCCCCGGTCGGGTCGTAGTTCTCCAGGGCGGTCGTGACCGTGGCGATCAGGGCCTGCACCTTGGCGAGCAGCCAGCGGTCCACCTCGGGGCGCTCCCCCGCGGGCGCGGCGGCCTTCAGGTCCGGCTGGTCGAGGTTCGCGTACAGCACGAAGAACGAGTAGGTGTTCCACAGCGTCAGGAAGTAGCTGCGGAACGCCTCGCCGACGAGGTTCATGCCGAAGCGGCGGCTCAGTTCGGGCGGCGCGCTGACGTACATGTACCAGCGGGCGGCGTCCGCGCCGTACTGCTCGAACACGTCCCAGGGGTTCACGACGTTCCCCTTGCTCTTGCTCATCTTCGCGCCCTTCTCGTCCAGGATGTGCCCGGAGCAGATGACGCTCTTGTACGCCACGGAGTCGAACACCATCGTGCCGATCTGGTGCAGGCTGTTGAACCAGCCGCGCGTCTGGTCGATGGCCTCCGCGATGAAGTCGGCCGGGAAGCCCCCGTTCTCGAACTTCTCCCTGTTCTCGAAGGGATAGTGGTGCTGCGCGAACGGCATGGAACCGCTGTCGTACCAGACGTCCATCACGTACGGCACGCGCCGGAAGGTCTTCCCGCCGTCCTCGAAGGTGATGTCGTCCACAAAGGGCCGGTGCGGGTCGAAGTCCGGGCCCGTCAGTTCGGGGCGGCCGCTCAGTTCGGCCAGTTCGGCGTAGCTGCCGATCACGCGGTACTCGCCGTCCTCGGCCTCCCACACGGGCAGCGGCGTGCCCCAGTAGCGGCTGCGGGACAGGTTCCAGTCGATCAGGTTCTCCAGCCACCCGCCGTAGCGGCCGTTCTTGATGTGCGGCGGGTGCCAGTCGATCGTCTGGTTCAGTTCGATCAGGCGCTCCTTGAGGCGGGTGTTGTTCAGGTACCAGCTCTCGGTGGCGTAGTACATCAGCGGGGTGCCGCAGCGCCAGCAGTGCGGGTAGGCGTGCAGGAAGTTCTTTTCCTTCCACATCAGGCCGCGTGCGCGCAGGTCACGGACGATCTCGGTGTTCGCGTCGCGGAAGAACACGCCCTGCCACGGCCCGAAGCGGTGCTTGCCCTCGCCGTCCACGCCCACGATCACCGGGAAGCCGTAGTTGCGGGCCAGACGCATGTCGTCCTCACCGAACGCGGGCGCGGTGTGCACGATGCCGGTGCCGTCACTGTCGGACACGTAGGTGTCCAGACCTGACATCCACACGGGCTTGCCCTCACCCTCGGCCTCGTAGGCTTCCGTGAAGAGGGGCTGGTACGCCACGCGTTCCAGTTCGCTGCCCTTGAAGGTCCTGACGACCTCGGCGTCCTCGCCCAGCACCTCGGTCTTCAGGCTGGCGGCCAGGATCAGCACGTTGCCGTCCCTGTCGCGCGCGGCCACGTACTCGAAGTCCGGGTGGATGGCGACGCCCACGTTGTACGGCAGCGTCCAGGGCGTGGTCGTCCACACCAGGAACGCCGCGCCGTCCTCCAGGCCCAGGCTGGCCGGGTCGGTCAGGCGGAACGGCACATACACGCTGGGATCCTGGATGTCCTTGTAGCCCTCGCTGACCTCGGCGTTGCTCAGGGTCGTGCCGTCCTTCGGGCAGTACGGCGCGACGCGGAAGCCCTTGTACAGCAGGCCCTTCTCACTGAGGTTCTTGACGCTCCACCAGATGCTCTCGATGTAGTCCTTGTGCAGCGTCATGTACGCGTCGTCCAGGTCCACCCAGTAGCCCATGCGCTCGGTGAATTTGCGCCACTCGGCCTCGTACTCGAACACGCTGGCGCGGCACTCGGCGTTGAACTTGTCGATGCCGTACGCCTCGACCTCACGTTTACTGTTCAGGCCGAGTTTCTTCTCGACGCCCAGCTCGACCGGCAGGCCGTGCGTGTCCCAGCCGGCCTTGCGCGGCACGTGGAAGCCCTGCATGGTCCGGAAGCGCGGGAAGAGGTCCTTGAACGAGCGGGCCTGGACGTGGTGCACGCCGGGCTGCCCGTTCGCGGTGGGCGGGCCCTCGAAGAACGTGAACACGGGGCCGCCCCGCGTCTGCTCCAGCGAGCGTTCGAACACGCGTTCGCGCTTCCAGAAGTCGAGGATGCCCTGCTCCAGCGCGGGGAAGTTCGGGTTGCCCTGCACGGGCGTGAAGAGGGTCTGCTTGTCGGTCATGGGATCTCCAGTTGGGATGGGGTGGGGGCTGTGGGTCGGGCGTGGGAGGCGGGGGTCACCCGCATCCGAATCGGCCGTCCGGGCCGGGCGGGGCAGGGGAGCAGAGGGCGGAACAGTCGGGTGCGGGGCATGGTCACGTCCGGGGTGCGGGTCGGGATGGGGGCTAGTCGACGATGAACAGCGTGGCCCCCACGGCGGTACTCGACCGGTGCGCTTCGGCGTGGTCGGCCACCTGGTACGACTCGCCGGGCCGCAGGGTGAAGGTGCGCCCGTCGACCAGTTCGGTGTCCAGCTGCCCGGCCAGCACGAGCAGGACGTGGCCCTTCTCGCACCAGTGGTCGGCCAGATACCCGGGGGAGTATTCGACCATCCGCACGCGCACGGGTCCACCCGGCCCGGTGCCGAACTGCTGCGTGCGCCACACGGCCACGCCGCGCTCGCCGGGGTGTTCGGTGGCGGGCACGTCGGCCCAGGTGGTCACCCCGAAGGGAATGTCGCTCAGGTGCATGGTTCGGGCCTCCGGGAGACAGGAAACGGCGGAATGGAAGAAGGGGGCGGCGGGTCTCAGCGGTCACGCCCCCGTGCGGGGGACGGTGCTGGGACGCGCCGCCCCCCTGTGGGGAGCTGGTGCGTGGTACCACCCAACTTCACCGGACGCAGGGTCCGGCCTTCGTTGCGGCCCTCTGACGGGGGGCGTCCGGACGGGTCTAGTCGGCCTGTGGGCCTTTCTTCCGTCAGCGCGGGAGGTGATGTTCGGCCGGCGCGGCCCGCGTCAGGCTCTCACCGTCCCTGACTCGCTCGTGCGTTCCGCTGCTGCCCGCGTACTGTCCTCTCGTTCGCTGCGTGGTTGTCTCACCCCAGTGTGGGGCTGCGCTCATGGTAGAGCGGCAGGCTACGTCGGTCAACGTGGGCAGAGCGCGTGGACGCCGGCGGGGTATGCTGAGACCCGCTCCGTTCCATTCCGTCCTCTCAAAGCGATCTGCGCGTCACCTCCGTGAGCCTGCAGGTGTTTACAATGACTGCCAGGGAGAACCTTAATGAAACTCTGTATCCATACCCTCATCACCCGGCCCGGCGGCACGCGACCCTGCGTGGCGTTCCTGGCCGCCGGGCGTGAGGTCCGCGCGTGACGGACCCCACCCTGCACAGCCTGCCGTTCCATGAACTGCAGCAGAAGATCCTGCCCGAACTGCACCTGATCGCGGCCGGGTACGGCATCGAGAACTACCGCAAACTGAAGAAAGACGCCCTGGCGCTCGCCATCATGGAGCACCAGGCGGACGCCGAGGGGCAGCTGCTGGCGCGCGGATTCCTGGAGATCAGCGCCGACGGGTACGGCTTCTTGCAGGCCGACCTGCTCGACCCGAACAGCCGCACGGTGCTGATCACCGCCGGCCTGATCAAGCAGTTCCACCTGCGGACCGGTGACGAGATCATCGGCCGGGCCCGCAAACCCCGCGAGAACGAACGCTTCGGGTCGCTCGTGCAGGTGGAGGCCGTGAACGGACTCGATCCGGAAACGGCGCGCCGCCGCCCGCGCTTCGACGACCTGACCCCCACCTTCCCGGACGCGCAACTGGTCCTGGAAGACCCCACCATGGACGACGGCCTGAGCCTGCGCGTCGTGGACCTGCTCGTTCCCATCGGGCGGGGTCAGCGCGCCCTGATCGTCGCGCCGCCCAAGGCCGGGAAGACCAGCCTGCTGAAGAAGATCGCGAACTCCATCGTGAAGAACTACCCGGACGTGACCGTCATGGTCCTGCTCGTCGACGAGCGCCCGGAGGAGGTCACGGACTTCCGCGAGAGCGTGCAGGGCGCGCAGGTCATCGCCAGTACCTTCGACGAGCCGCCCCAGCATCACGTGCGCGTCGCGGAGTTCGTGCACGAACGCGCCCGCCGCATCGTGGAGGAAGGCGGTCATGTGGTGATCCTGCTGGACTCGATCACCCGACTCGCCCGCGCGAACAACCTCGTGACCCCACCCACCGGCCGCACGCTCTCGGGCGGTCTGGACAGCAACGCGCTGCACTGGCCCAAACGCTTCCTGGGTGCGGCCCGCAACATCCGCGAGGGCGGCAGCCTGACCATCCTGGCCACCGCGCTCGTCGAGACCGGCAGCCGCATGGACGACGTGATCTTCGAGGAATTCAAGGGCACCGGCAACGCGGAACTCGTGCTGTCGCGCCGCCTCGAGGAGCGCCGCATCTTCCCGGCGCTGGACATCCTGAAGTCCGGCACGCGCCGCGAGGAACTGCTGCTGCAACCCGAGGTGCTGCGCAAGATGTGGCTGCTGCGCAAGGTGATCAGCGATATGGACCCGGCCGACGCCATGGAAATGCTGCTGTCGCGCATGGGTAAAACCCGGAACAACGTCGAATTCCTTCAGGGGCTCGCTGGCGGTTGACGTTGTCTATTCTCGTTTCTGGAGTTCACACTTGTCCTTTCCCTTTCCCCGCGGCCTGACCTTCCGGGCTGCCGTCACTGCCGCGCTGCTGCTGGCCGCTCAGGCCGGCGCGCAGCAGGCCACTCCCCTCGAACAGCTCACCGCGCCGCTGCAACCCAACCTGCAGGCCCCGGCGGACCTGGTGCTCGACCGCGTGCCGGGCCGCGTGCTGGAGGTCGTCACGGACGGCCGCACCTCGCCGGGTGACGTGGCCCGCCGTTACGGCGTCACGCCGGGCGCCGTGCGCGTCCTGGAACGACGGGACGGACTGCGGCTGCTGCAGCTGTCCCTGCCGGCCCGCGAGGCCGCCGCGCGGCCCCAGCGGCCCGCGTCGGTCCGCACGTACGTCGTGCGTGCCGGTGACACCATGGGGCGCGTCGCGCGCCGGTTCGGGCTGACGCTGGTGGACCTGCTGAGCGTGAACCTGGACCGCACCAGCCTCGACGACCTGCCGGTGGGGTCCACCCTGAACGTGCCCACGGGCCAGCCGGGGCTGCTGGTGCGCATCAAGCCCGGTCAGTCGGCGCTGTCGCTGATCGCCGGGTACGGCGCGGACCTCGTGGAGACCGCCCGCGCCAATGACGTGCTGCCCACGCAGCTGCAGGTCGGTGACGAGCTGCTGCTGCCGGGCATCCGCGCCGAGAGCTTCGTGGAGGTCCTCGCGCAGCGGCGGGAGGCCGAGCGGCAGGCGCGTCTGGCGCAGCAGCGGCAGCTGAAGTACGAGCGGTTCCTGGCCTGGAAGAAACAGAAGGAACGGGAGCGGCTGGAGGCGAAGTACGAGGCGCAGGCCCGCTACGAGAAGTTCCTGGCCTGGAAGAACAGCCCGGAACGCCGCGCGCAGGTCGAGGCCTACGAGCGGCAGGCGCAGTTCGAGGCGGCGCAGGCGGCTGCCCGGGCGCGTCAGACGGCGTCCGCGCAGCGGACCTCCATCCGGGCGGCCAGCGCCTCGGATGGCGGGCGTTCCGGGCTGGCGTGGCCGATGCGCAGCTACCGCCTGACCAGCCGCTTCGCAGAGCGTGATATCGCGTTCCACCAGCAGGTGTTCCACGGTGGGATCGACCTGGCCGCCCCGTACGGCACGCCGATCTACTCGGCGTCGGCGGGAACGGTCACGCAGAGCGGGTACGGTGCGTTCGGCCTGAACGTCTGGACGACCGGTGGGAACTCCACCCTGATCTACGGGCACATGAGCCGCGCGGCGGTGTCGGTCGGTCAGCGGGTCGAGCAGGGCCAGCTGCTGGGGTACGTGGGCTGCACCGGCGTGTGTACCGGCCCGCACCTGCACTTCGAGGTCCGGATCGGCGGCGAGCCGGTCGATCCGCTGGGGCTGCTGCCGTGACCTATCCCGGGGCGCGCCTGAACCTGCTGGTGGTGGACGACGAGGAGCAGATCCTTGAGCTGCTTGACCTGACGCTGAGCATGCAGGGGTTTCAGGTGTTCCCGGCCGCCAACGGGCCGGCTGCCCTCGCGCAGCTGGCCCGTCATCCGGTGGACGTGATCGTCATGGACGTCCTGATGGCCCCCTGGGACGGGTTTGACACGGTGCGGCGCATGTACGATGTGCGCGGGGCGACCCTGCCGCCCGTGGTGTTCCTTTCCGGGCTGGCGCGTCCGGCGGTCATGCCGGAACTGGGCGACGGGGTGGTCAGCGAGTACGTCGTCAAGCCGTTCCGGCCGTCGCAGCTGGTCGAGGTGATCGAGCGGGTGCACCTGCGGGCGCAGGGCGGGAGCGGCTGACCCGGCCTGCCGGTCTGACCCCATCAACTTCACGAATCTGACCCTTTAACTGGGGTCAGATTTCTTCTATGGTGCGGCCATGAGTGAAGTCACGACCGGAACCCCCGCCCTGAAGCAGGGCTTCGCCGAAATGTTCAAGGGCGGCGTCATCATGGACGTCGTCACCGCCGAGCAGGCGCGCATCGCCGAAGCGGCCGGCGCGACCGCCGTGATGGCCCTCGAGCGCGTACCCGCCGACATCCGCAAGGACGGCGGCGTGGCCCGCATGAGCGACCCCAAGATGATCAAGGAGATCATCGGCGCCGTCAGCATCCCGGTGATGGCCAAGGTCCGCATCGGCCACATCGTGGAGGCGCAGATCCTGCAGGCGCTCGGCGTGGACTTCATCGACGAGTCCGAGGTCCTGACCCCCGCCGACGATCAGTACCACATCCTGAAAACTGACTTCAAGGTCCCGTTCGTGTGCGGCGCCAAGAACCTCGGCGAGGCGCTGCGCCGCGTCGGTGAGGGTGCCAGCATGATCCGCACCAAGGGCGAGGCCGGCACCGGCAACGTCATCGAGGCCGTCCGTCACGCCCGCACCGTCCTGGGTGAGATCCGCGCCATCCAGGCCCGCCCGGCCGAGGAACTCATGACCGTCGCCCGCGACCTCCAGGCGCCGTACGAACTGGTGCGCTACGTGCACGAGCACGGCAAGCTGCCGGTCGTGAACTTCGCTGCGGGTGGCGTCGCCACGCCCGCCGACGCCGCTCTGATGATGCACCTCGGCCTCGACGGCGTGTTCGTCGGCAGCGGGATCTTCAAGAGTGACAACCCGGAGCGCCGCGCTCGCGCCATCGTGAAGGCCGTCACCCACTACCAGAACCCGGAGGTGCTGGCCGAGATCAGCGAGGACCTGGGCGCGCCCATGACCGGCATCAACATCGACGACCTGATTCCGGCCGAGCGTCTCGCCAGCCGGGGCTGGTAAGCCGTGCGTGCGCCCCGCATCGGCGTGCTGGCGCTGCAGGGCGCGTTCCGTGAGCACCGCCAGCGCCTGGAAAGCCTGGGCGCGGCTGTCACGGAAGTCCGCCTGGGCAGCGACCTGGAGGGCCTGCACGGCCTGATCCTGCCCGGAGGGGAGAGCACCACCATGGCCCGCCTGATGACCGAGTACGCCCTGTGGGAGCCCGTGCGTGCCTTCCACGCCGCGGGCGGTCACCTGTGGGGGACCTGCGCCGGCGCGATCCTGCTGTCCCGCGACGTGCTGGGTGCGCCCCCGCAGTTCGGGCGTCAGGACAGCCTGAACCTGCTGGACGTGACGGTGCAGCGCAATGCCTTCGGCCGACAGATCGATTCGTTCACGACGGACCTGGCGGTGCGCGGCCTGGAGGGTGTGTTCCCGGCGGTGTTCATCCGCGCGCCGGCCTTCACGCGGGTCGGTGGGGGCGTCGAGGTCCTGGCCGGGTACCGGGGACAGGCGGTGATGGTGCAGGCGGACCGCGTGCTGGCCAGCGCCTTCCATCCCGAACTGACCGGGGATACCCGGCTGCACGCCCTGTTCGTGCGGCAGTGTGCGGTGGTGTCGGCCTGATACGGACCCCGATCGAGTCGTTTCTGCAAACCATGTCGTGCGGCGGGGGTCGGAGGGGAAGGGTTCCCTCTGTGACCCCCGCGCTCCTGTGGCCGGGTCTGGAGATTGACATCCAGCACGAAAATTCAATAAGCATTTCACGATCTGATTTAATCGTGAATACTTTCACTTATGGATCTGCGTAGTCCCAGATCCCCCAGGGTTCCCGAAAGGTCCGCCCAATGCGCCCGGCAGCCCACTCACCTATGCTGCTCAGGTGAGTTCCAGTACTTTCAAGCAGGGCGACCGATACCTGCATGTGACCGCCAGCGGCGAGGGCCCGCCTGTGGTCCTCGTCCACGGCCTGAGCGGCTCGCGTGGCTGGTGGCGTTACAACATCCCGGCGTTACGGCCTTCGCACCGGGTGTACAGTCTCGAACTCAGCGGGTACGGGTACGCGCGACGGCAACGTTCGCTGGGCGTGCGGGACATGGCGGGCCTGATCACCGCATGGATGGACGCCGAACAGCTGCAGGACGTCACGCTCGTCGGCCACTCCATGGGCGGACACATCTGCATGCACGTGGCGGCCATGGCCCCCGGGCGCGTCCGGAACCTGGTCCTGGTGTGCGCGAGCGGACTGCTGCGCGCGCAGTCCTACCGGACAGCCCTGCACCTGCCGCGCGCCGCCCTGATCGGCCGGAAGGGCTTCCTGGGCCGGGTCCTCACGGACGCCGTGCGCGCCGGCCCGCGTAACCTGTGGCGGAACGCCGTGGATCTGCTGAGTGACTCCGTGCAGGACAGCCTTCCCCGCATCCGGGCGCGGACCCTGATCATCTGGGGTGAGCGGGACGTGCTCGTGCCACTCACGCTGGGGCAACTGCTGCATGCGTCGATTCCGCACTCCCGGCTGGAAGTGATCAGCCGGGCCGGCCACATCGTGATGGTGGACGCCCCGCGCCGCTTCAACGCGCTGTTGCTCGAGTTCATGGCGGCCACGCCGGACGGAACCGCCCGTGGGTAGGGTGCCGCCCGCAGCCGCTCATGCCTCGTACCTGCCGGTCCGGGGACTGAGCACCCACGCCTGGATTCGCGGGCAGGGGAGACCGCTGGTCATCGTGCCGGGCTTGGGCTGCGCGTCGTGGATGTACGCCCGGCTGGGCCGCGAACTGGCTCGGGAACGGCGGGTGTTCGTGTACGATCCGCCGGGCCACGGGTTCAGTGAGGGGCGCCCGGCGTATCCGGCCTGCATCTCGCACCTGACCGATCACCTCGCGGCGTGGCTGGAGCGGGCGGGTCTGGTGGGCGTGCCGGTGCTGGGTCACTCGCTGGGGGGAGAGGTGATCATCGACCTCGCCGCGCGTTATCCGTCGCACGTGTCGGCGTTGATCGCGTGTGCGCCGACCGGGATCCCGGAGAACCCCAGTGTGCGGATGCAGCTGCTGCGGCTGTTGCGGGACCTGCCGCGCGAGCGACTGGCGTTGCTGTGGCCGGGCCTGCGGGCGTACTGGCGGTGTGGGGGTGTCTGCATGGTACGGCTGGCCCGCGACCAGGAGGCCCACATGACCGGCCCGCTGCTGGGGCAGGTGAGGGTGCCGACCCTGCTGCTCGACGGTCTGGCGGATCCGGTGATCCGGTCGTGGACGGTCCGCCGGATTCAGGAGGTCCTGCCGGACGCGGTTGTGCGGCAGATTCCTGACGCTCCCCATGCCCTGACGGATACCCACCCGCGGGCAGTCGCGGCGTACACCCTGAATTTCCTGAAGGACCTTGATCTGTAGGACCCTGACCTTTGTGAGACTGGGCAGGAAAGCGATTTTTCACGACCAAGGCAAATCGTGAATGATTTCACTAGCGCTGAATAGTCTCCATTTACCCTCGGATCCCTTCTCCCTGATTGATGGGGGGATGGCTGGAACGAGTATCACAGCCATCCCCCCCCACGCCGCGCGATTTCGATCAGGCTGTCGGGTCCGCCGCCTGCGTTGCCAGGTCCAGGCCCACCTCGGCCAGCTGCGCGGCGTCGACGGGGGAGGGGGCCTGGGCCATCAGGTCCACCCCGCGGTTGTTTTTCGGGAAGGCGATGACCTCGCGGATGCTGCTGGCGCCGCTCATGACCATGATCAGACGGTCGAAGCCCCAGGCGATGCCGCCGTGCGGGGGCGTGCCGTACTCGAGGGCGTCCATGAAGAACCCGAACTTGTCGCGGGCCTGCTCCTCGCTGAAGCCGATCGCGGCGAACATCTTCGCCTGCACGGCCGGGTCGTGAATCCGGACGCTGCCGCCGCCGATCTCGAAGCCGTTGAGGACGAGGTCGTAGGCCTGTGCGCGGATCTCGCCCTGACGGTCCGTGCCGAAGAGGGCCAGGTCGTCCGGGTGGGGGGCGGTGAAGGGGTGGTGCATGTACGTCCAGGTGCCGCTGTCCTCGTCGAATTCCAGTTGCGGGAAGTCCGTGACCCAGGAGATGTGGAACTGCGGGCCGCCAGCGGTCAGGTCGAACAGGTCGCGCAGGGCGAGGCGGACGGCGCCGAGGGCCGAGACGGCCTTCTTCCAGTCGCCGGCGGCGAACAGCAGGGTGCCGCCCTGGCCGACGCCGGTGCGGGCGAGCAGTTCGGCCCCCACAGCGGTCACGAACTTGCTGATCCCGCCGGTGAAGCCGTCGCCGTCGCGTTTGAGCCACGCGAGGCCGCGCGCGCCGTTCTGCTTGGCGACACGTTCGAGTTCGTCGATCTGTTTGCGGGTCAGTTCCGGCGCGGCGATGACCTTGACCGTCTGGGCGTCCGCGAAGGCCTTGAAATCCCCACCCTGGAACAGGTCGGTCACGTCCACGAATTTATGGTCGAACCGCAGATCCGGCTTGTCGCTGCCGTAGTCGTTCATGGCGTCGAAGTACGGCAGGCGCGGGAACGGCACGGGCAGTTCCACGCCCAGCGTCTCGCGGAACACGTGCGCCATCAGCTGCTCCTGGATGGCGAGCACGTCGTCCTGCTCCACGAAGCTCAGTTCCATGTCCAGCTGCGTGAAGTCCGGCTGACGGTCGGCACGCAGGTCCTCGTCACGGAAGCAGCGGGCCAGCTGGTAGTAGCGGTCGTACCCGGCGATCATCAGCATCTGCTTGAACAGCTGCGGGCTCTGCGGCAGCGCGTAGAACTCGCCGGGGTTCTGGCGGCTGGGCACCAGGAAGTCGCGGGCGCCTTCCGGCGTGGACTTGGTGAGCATGGGCGTCTCGACCTGCACGAAACCCTCGCGGTCCAGGAAGGCCGTGACGGCCGCCACGGCGCGGCTGCGGAGCATGAGGTTGCGCTGCATCTCGGGTCGGCGCAGGTCCAGGTACCGGAACTTCATGCGGATGTCCTCGGAGACGCTGTCTCCCTTGTCCAGCTCGAAGGGCGGGGTCTTGGCGGTGTTCAGGACGCGCACGCGGGTGGCGATCACCTCGAAGTCGGCGGCGCCGCCCTTGCGCTGCGCTTCCGGGCGGGGCTGGTACGTGCCCTCGATCTCCGCGACGTACTCGGCGCGCAGGCGGTCGGCTTCCGCGAAGGCCGGGGAGTCGGGTTCGACCTGCACCTGCACCAGTCCGCTGCGGTCGCGCAGTTCCAGGAAGATCAGGCCGCCCAGGTCGCGGCGGCGGTTCACCCAGCCCTGCAGCGTGACGGTCTGGTGGGCGTGCGTGTCGTTCAGGTGGCCGATCAGGGCGGTGCGTTTCATGCGTTCTCCAGAGGGGTCAGGTGCGCCCGCTCCTGCTCGTGCAGGAAGGCGGGCAGGTCGGACAGCAGGACCGTGAACTGCTCGGCGCTGCGGAGGTTCTTCAGCTGCACGGTGCCGGCCCCGGCCTCGTCGGACCCGATCAGGCCCGCGAACAGCGCGCCGCGCCGCTCGGCGTCCCGGAAGGCGGTTCCGGGTTTCAGGGCGCGGTACGCGAACTCGGCCCGCACCGTCGTGCGCGCGGCCAGGGCGGCCGCGGCCGCTGCCGGCACGAGGCTCTCCTCGAGCGCCGCGAGGTACACGACCGGTCCCGCCTGGGCGGGCAGGGCGCGGCCCTCGGCTTCCAGCGCGATCAGCAGGCGCTCCACGCCGAACGCCCAGCCGATGCCCGGCACGGCCTGCGCGCCGATCTGCTCGGCCAGTCCGTCGTAGCGGCCCCCGCCGCCCAGCGCGGATTTCGCGCCGACACCCTCGTGGTGCAGTTCCCAGGCGGTGCGGCGGTAGTAGTCCAGGCCGCGCACGATGCTGGGGTCCACGTCGAATTCCACGCCCCAGTCGCGCAGGTGGCCCTGTACCGCGTCGAAGTTCGCGCGGGCCTCGTCACCCAGGAAGTCCAGCATGGGTTTCACGTTCAGCTGCGCGATCAGGGTCTGGTCGTCCTCGCTCTTGCTGTCCAGGATCCGCATGGGGTTGCGGGTCAGGCGGTCGCGGGAATCGTCGCTCAGGCGCTCCAGGTGCGGCGTGAACAGCTCGCGCAGGTACGTGTTGTACGCCTCGCGGTCCTCGGGGTCGCCGATGCTGCCCAGTTTCACGCGCACGCCCGTCAGGCCCAGTTCCCGCACGACGCCCACCATCAGGGCGATCGCCTCGGCGTCCACCAGGGCGTCCGAGCTGCCCAGCACCTCATAATCCACCTGATGGAACTGCCGCAACCGCCCGCGCTGCTGCCGCTCGGCGCGGAACATCGGACCGTGCGTCCACAGTTTCAGCGGAGAGGGCAGCTGCTTGAGGCCGTTCTGCAGGAACGCACGCACGATGCTCGCCGTGCCCTCGGGCCGCAGGATGTACCCGCCGTGATCCCCGAAGTAGTACACCGTGAACATCTCCTTGCGGACGATGTCGGTGCTGCCGCCCACGCCGCGCTTCACGAGGTCCGCTTCCTCGAACAGCGGCGTGTCGATCCGCTGCGCGCCCGCGCGTTCCAGCACGCGCCGCGCCGTCTCCACCACCCAGCCGTGCGCCTGCGCCGAAACGTCCAGCGTGAGTTTCGGACTGCCGGCCGGCAGGTGGTCCTCTGTGCCCTTGGGGCGCTTAATCGCCATAACCCGAGGAGTTTACAGCATTCCCCCCGCGGCCCTCACCGTGCCGAACGGCAAAAACCGGCGATCAGGACAGCTGAACGCCCCGCCCCGTCGGAACGGACAGGGGAGGGGGCAGTCCGCCAGCGACGGACTGCCCCCTCCGGAAAGCCCCGGCCGTTACTGACGGACGCTGTACGGCAGGCCGGTGGACTGACGGCCCGCGACCTCCACGAACAGCCAGCTCGCACCGACCGGCGCGTCGGAAGGCACGGTCAGCACAATCTGACTGTCCGTCCACGACTGCACCGCCGACGCCGGGAACAGGAACCCTCCCTGGCCGCGCTCGTCCGCCCCCAGACGCACCCGGCCCGTGGCGGGTCCGCCCAGGTAGCGGCCCTGAATGGTGACGGTCCCGCCACGCGCGGCGGCCTCCGACACCTTGATCAACACGGGGGTGACCGTCACCATCCGCTCGGAACCCTGCTGGGCTGGCGCGCAGGACGCCAGAACCCCTGACAACAGTAAAGAAGCAACCAAGAAACGCCGCATAGCCAAAGCCTCCGTGCCGGCAGTCTAATGCATTTGATGACCGCCGACCCCCGCACCACCAGCGCCCCCCAGGACACCCATCGCCTGAACGGAAAACGCATTCTCGTCATCTTCAATCCCAAGAGCGGCAGCGGTGACAGTGAACTCCCGGAGTTCCTGCGCCTGCTGCGGGACGCCGGGGCCGAGGTCACGGAACGCGAACTGCAGAAGGACACACCCATGTCCGACTACGTGCGTGACCTTGACCACTACCAGTACCTCGTCGGGGCCGGCGGGGACGGCACGGTCAGCAGCCTCGCGTACGCCGCGCGTTACCGGAACGTGCCCATGCTGGCCTTCCCGGCCGGGACCGCCAACCTGATCGCGCAGAACCTGGACCTGCCCACGGACGCCGCCTCGCTGCTGCGCGTCGTGGAGGAAGGACACAGCCTGCGCCTCGACATGGGCGAGGTGGAAGTGAAAGGCGAGACCAGCGGCTTCTGCATGCTCGCCGGCGCCGGGGCGGACGCCACCATGATCCGGGACAGCGAGGAACTCAAGGGCCGTTTCGGGGCGATGGCCTACGTCATGAGCGCCATGAAGCAACTCAACCCCAAGAAGACCACCTTCCACCTGACCATCGACGGGCAGCCGCGCGAATTCGAGGGGATCGGCGTGATGGTCGCGAACTTCGGCATGGCCAACTACCGCCTGCCCATCACCAGTGACATCAGCCCCAGCGACGGGCGCTTCACGGTCATCCTGATGAAGGCCGGGAACCTCGTGCGGCTCATTCCCAACCTGATCGATTCCGTGCGTGCCAAGCTCAATCTGGGCGACCCGATGTTCAGCGGTAACCTGGAGACCCTCGAGGCCCGCACAGTCACCGTGGACGCCGTCGACCCGTTCCCCCTGCAGTACGACGGTGAACTGCACGTCGAGACGACCCCGTTCGAGGCGCGCATCCTGCCCGGCGCGGTGAGGTTCCTGACTGCCGCGAAGAAAGACGACGTCGAAACCTGAACCCACCGCTCCCCGCAACCGCCAGCGCACCTGTGCTGGCGGTCATTTGGTGCATGCGAAAAAACGCTGTCCAGCACGCACAAAATCACACAAGCCCACAGGAGCGCCAGGAAGGGGCCAGCAACGCGCGCCGAGGGGGTGGTATACCTGCCCCTGAGGACTGCCTAGCGGAACCCCTCGACCACATCATCAAGGTCATCCTCCGGCAACTCCACGTACCGCCGTGTCGTGTCCACCTGCTCGTGCCCCAGGAACCCCGCCACCCGCGTGAAATCCTTGACGGCCGCGTACAGCTGAGTCCCGGCGTACTTCCGCCCGGCATGAAATCCCCGGAACTCCTGCACCATCCCGCACCGCAGCGCCAGCCGCTGCAGCCGCTCGTACGCCGTCGAGTACGCCCGGAACGACAGTACCCGGCCCGACTCCGGTGCGACCACCCGCTCGGCCTGTAACGCCCCCAGCGCCTCCCGCAGCCGCGCACTGAGCGGCACGATCCGAGCCTTGTCACCCTTACCGTGCGCGACGAGCAGTCGCCGCCGCCCCAGGTCCACGTGCGCCCACTCGACCGCCAGCGCCTCCGCGATCCGCAGCCCGGCGTGCGTGAGCAGCAGCAGCAGCACCTGCTCCTGCACGTCTGCCTCCGCCAGCATCGCCTGCACGAAGTCCGCCCGGTACGGTGGGTTCTTCACCACGCCCTTCGTGCGGTCCTTCGGGCGTTTCACGTCCGCGAACGGATCGGCGTCGGTCGCGCCGGCCCAGCGCAGCGCCCGGTACAGCGCGCCCGCCGCTGCCACCCGCGCCTGCACCGTCGCCGGTTTCAGGCCCGAGGCGGTCAGGGACGCCACGAACAGCGACGGTTCACGCCGCCCGGGATGCAGCAGATTCCAGGCGTTCGTGCCCGCGTGCTCGACCAGCACCTGCACGCCCTTACGGTAGGCGCGCAGCGTGTGCGGGCTGAGTTTCACGCCGGCGCTGGTGTCGCTGCTGAGGTACGCGAGCGTGAGTGCCCACAGGTCCTCGAAGGCCTTGTCGCGCGCGGCGGTGATGGCGCGGACACGCAGGGCCTCGTCGGTCAGGCCGGCGAGGGCGCGGGCCTGGGTGAGGCGGTCGCCGGTGTACGCCTGGATGTTCTGGGTCATGTGCGCCGATGATAACATGCATTATCAACGGATGCCGATCTGAGGATCAAAGCCGCAGTGCCTGCGCCCCCAGCCGGGTATTCAACTCGGGCGGTCGTTCCGGCGACGGTCCTGCCGGACCCCGTACGCCACCATCAGCGCCGCCAGCGCCAGCGCGGGCCAGTCTCCCAGGCGCATGTAGACGGTGGTGCCGGTCAGGAGTTTCGGGCGGACGTCGAGTGCCTGGAGTTCCTGGCCGCTGTCCACGGTCTGCGCGGGTTGCCCGAGGTCGTTCACGGTCCCGGCGACGCCGAGGTTCACGCTGCGCACCACCCAGCGGCGCGTTTCGATGGCGCGGACGCGGCCCATGTTGAAGTGCTGCTGCACGCCCCATCCCTGGTACCAGCCGTCGTTGCTGGGGTTCACGAGCACCTGCGCACCCTGGTTTGCCAGCGCACGGGCGACCCAGGGGAACACGCTGTCGTAGCAGATGTACGCGCCGTACAGCACGCCGTTCAGGGTGAGCGGCGTGGGCCTGGGGTTGGGGGTCATGCGGGCCAGCGTGAAGCCGAGCGAGGTTTCGATAAGGCGGTAGACGGGGTCGAGGATGGGCCGGAACGGGAATTCCTCGCCGAACGGGACGAGGCGGGCCTTGGCGTTCACGCTCTGGACGGTGCCGGCGGCGTCCAGGCTGGTGACCGTGTTGATTTCCTGGTAGGTGGCGGGTTGCCGGATGGGGTCCGGGCCGGGCGGGGTGAGTTGCTCGTACCCGCCGACGCCGCTGATGCCGGGGCCGGGGAACGCGGGGATGGTCTGGCCGGGGGTGGGCCGGGTGCCGCGTGAGCTGATGGCACCCTCGCTCCAGACGATGACGCTGCCGGGTGGGCGGTTCAGGCTGGCGGCGGTCTGCGCGGCCAACTGCTTCTGGGAGGTCAGGTCGCCGCTGGCACGTTCGAACGCGTCGAAGGTGACGCGCAGGACGCGCATGGGTTGTTCGGGGCCGTCGCCGGGCGTGCGGGTGACGCCGTAGCCGAGCGCGGCGGCCCAGGCGACGGCGGCCAGGACGGCCGGGGCGAGGGGGCGTCTCCCCTGCTCCTGCCGGTTCAGTGAGTGTCGGTTGGTCCAGGCGTGGGCGAGACTGGCGGCGGTGAACGTGACGAGTACGCTGCCGAGCAGCACGCCGCCCAGGTCCGCGATCTGAATGGCGGGCGTGGGCAGCAGCGTGTATCCCAGGGTGGGCCACGGGAATGCGAGCGGCCCGAGGAAACGCAGCCATTCCAGGATGACCCACCCGCCGGCGAGGGCCCAGATGCGGCCGGTGGGCGTGCGGGTCAGGGTCACGGCGATGGTGGCCATGCCGGCCAGGAACGCGGCTTCCAGCGCGTAGAGGACGGTGACCAGCGGCGCCGCCCCGAGCAGATGGTGCAGGAACGCGCCGAGCCACCACAGGTGCAGTGCGAAGTACCCGAACCCGGCCCAGAACAGGCGGGCCGTCACAGCCCGGCGGGTGGGTGCGGCGGCGGCGTGCGCGAGGATGGCGGCCAGCGGCAGGGCGGACAGGAAACTCCACGGGAGTGGCAGGCCGCACGCGGCGAGGGTCAGTCCGAGCAGGGCGGCTATGGCGGGGGCGGGCATCCGGCCCATGATAGGGGGGTTGCGGGTACGGCGGGCGGGGTTTTGCTCTAGGATGGTGGGACCTTGCGACTGGCCTTCATCAGCGATCTTCATGGGAACGTTCACGCCTTGACTGCGGTCAAGCGTTTTCTGTCGGAACACATCGTCAATCAGGTGATCGTGGTGGGCGACCTCGTCGGGTACGGCGCGAGTCCGGGTCCGGTCATCGATTTCGTGAAACGCGAGGGCTGGGTGACGGGCCTGGGATCCAGTGACATGCGCGTGGCGATGGAACTCGGGGACCGCGCCGACCGCAAGGGCGTGGCGGATCAGGTGCTGGGCTGGACGAAGAAGATGTTGACGCCCGAGCAGGTGGATTTCCTGCGTCGCCTGCCGCCGGGCGGGCGGATCGTCACGCCGATCGGGCGGGTGAGGTACTTCCACGGCAGTCCGCACGATCCGGAGGCGCGGCTGGACCTGATGGCGCAGGAACGGGAACTCGAGGCGCTGGCCGAGACGCTGGGCGCGCGGGTGGTCGTGGTGGGCGGGTCGCACGTGCCGTTCGTGCGGGTGGTCGGCGAGACGACGTTCGTGGATCCCGGCAGCGTGGGCCTGACCCTGAACCACGAGCCGGGCGCGGACGTGGCGATCGTGGACTGCGTGGGCCGGAAGCCGAAGGTGTCGCTGCACAAGGTCACGTACGACTTCGCGTCCTCTGCGTTTGACATCATGGCGTGGAACCTGCCGCCCGTGATCGCGGACGTGATCCGGACCGGCCGCATGGGCTGAAGCGGGCGTCCGGATGGACGGAAGGCGGGGAACCCCATATGAGGTTCCCCGCCTTCCTGCTGCCGTGTGCCGTCGTGCTCGGTGCGTTCAGGCGGGAACGGGTTCCAGTGCCTCGTTGAAGCGTTCGGTCAGGCCCTGCACGCCGAGCAGGTCTTCCAGGGCGTTCATCAGGGCGCGGTAGGGGGCGGGGCGGGCCGTTTCGCCCATCAGGCCCAGTCGCCAGATCAGTCCGGCGGTCGCCCCGAGGCCACCCGTGACGCTGATCTGCCGCTGGCGCAGCGCGTGGCGGACGCCCGCGTCGTCGAAGCCGTCCGGGAGGCGCAGCGCGAGGACGGTGGGCAGGCGGTCTTCGGGGCGTTGCACGTACGGCGTGAAGCCCAGCGGGGCCAGCGCCGTCTGGATGGCCTGCCCGACGTGTTGCACGCGGGCCTTGCGGTTCAGCATGCCCTCGTCCAGTGCGGCGCGCAGGGCGGCGTGCAGGGCGTAGTGCAGGTTCACGGGGACGGTGTGGTGGTAGGTGTGGCGTTCCCAGTAGTCACGCAGGCCCTCGAAATCGCAGTACCACAGGGGGGTGGGGGTGCGGCGGGCGTGGTAGCGGGCCATGGCGCGGTCGCTGATGGCGACGGGGGCCAGGCCGGGGGGGGCGCTGAGGCACTTCTGCGCGCCGGTGTAGGCATAGTCCACGCCCCACTCGGCCATGTGGAAGGGTTCCATCCCGGCGGTGGTGACGGCGTCCACGGTCAGCAGGGCGCCGTGCTGCCGGGCAATCTGCGCGATCTGCGGGACGGGGTTCAGGACGCCGGTGCTGGTCTCGCCGTGGACGACGGCGACCATCTGCACGCCGTTCATCTGCGCGGCCACGTCGTCGGGGTTGATGGCCTCGCCGAGCGGGGCGGTGACGAGGCGGACGTTGGCGCCGTAGCGGGCGGCCATGTCGGCCATGCGCCGCCCGAACGAGCCGTTGGCGCACACCAGGACCTCGTCGCCGCTCTCGACGAGGTTGGCGAAGCCGGCTTCCATGCCGAGGCTGCCGGTTCCGGCGAGCAGGGCGGTGAAGGTGGTGTCGGTCGTGCCGTACATGGCGCGCAGGTCCGCCTGGATTTCGGTGTTCAGTGCGAAGATTTCGGGGTCCATGTGGCCGAGCATGGGTCGCATGAGGGCCTGCTGGGCGCGGGGGTGGATGGGGGTGGGGCCGGGCGTCAGCAGGACGTGCTCGGTGTAGGGGTCCTCGAACATGCGCTCAGCCTAGCGCAGGACCACGGGTTTAGCAATCCTGTTGCGCCTACCTGCCACGGACGAGGCTAGACACGCTAATTATTGCTCGTATTTTCAGACTGGGCACTTTGATTGCGCGGAATCGCCCGAAGCCTTGGTTTCCGTTCAGGCTCCCCCCTGCCTGCCGCAAGGCCCAGCGTTCACGCCGGCCCCGCACACCGTCACGTTCTTCCGCCCCTCAGGGCCTAGCATGTCCGGCATGACCAGTCAGCCCCCGCTGCGCGCCGTTCTGTTCGACCGGGACGACACCATCGCCTACACCGACCCCGGCGTGTACCGCGAGGCCGCCCTGTGGGCCGCCCAGACCTTCGGCCTCGACCCGCGCGAGGTCGGCGCGGGCATGCAGGCCCAGTGGCAGGAACGGGCCTTCACGTGGTGGCACCTGCGCACCCAGGCGCAGGAGGACGCCTTCTGGCAGGAGTACAGCCTCGAACTGGCCGACCGGCTGAACCTCACGCACGCCCAGGCCGCGCAACTCTCGGACCGCTACCCGTACGAGGCGTTCATGAAACCCGTCCCGGCCGCCCGCGCCGTCCTGACCGAACTGCGCGGCCGCGGCCTGCGCCTGGGCGTGCTGAGCAACACCCTGCCCAGCATCGACCGCACCCTGGCATTCCTGGGCCTGCACGACCTGATCGACGTGGCCGTCGCCACCTGCACGGTCGGCATTCACAAACCCGAACCCGGCGCGTACCGGCACGCCCTCGGCGCCCTGGGCCTGGACGCCCCCGAGGTCCTGTTCATCGACGACAAGCAGGAGAACGTGGACGCCGCCCTCGCCCTGGGCATGCACGCCGCGCTGATCGACCTGAGCGGCGAAACCCCGGACGCCCTGCACGACCTCGGCGACGTGCTCGGACTGGTGGACCGCCTCGGCGTCGCCTCTCCGGCCGGGGTCCCGTGACAGTGACAGGCAGGCACCTGCTGATCGACGGGCACCTGGATCTCGCCATGAACGCCCTGGACGGCCGCGACCTCACCCTCCCCCTGGACGCCCTGCGCGCCGCCGACCCCGTGCCGGACCAGACGGCCAACGTGACCCTGCCGGAACTGAGGGACGCGCAGGTCCGCGTGTGCTTCGGCACGCTGTTCGCCCTGCCCCGCAGCCCTGACACGCCCGGCGGGTACACCGACCACGCGGGCGCCCGCGCGCAGGCCCTGGCGCAACTGGACGAGTACCACCGCCTGCAGGACGCCGGGCACCTGACGCTGCTCACCTCGGCCGCCGGGGTGACGGCACACCTCGACTCCCCGGACGCGCCGCTGGGCGTGGTCCTGCTGATGGAAGGCGCCGACCCCATCCGCGACGCCGCCGACCTGCCCTTCTGGGTCGAGCGGGGCGTGCGCGTCATCGGCCCGGCCTGGGGCCGCACCCGCTACGCCGGAGGCACCGACGCGCCCGGACCACTCACGCCCGCCGGAGTGGACCTCGTGACCGCCATGCGGGACCTGAACGTCACGCTGGACGCCTCGCACCTCGACGATCACGCCTTCTGGGACGCCACGCAGATCGGGCCGCGACTGATCGCCACGCACGCCAACAGCCGCGCCGTGGTGCCCGGCAACCGCCACCTGACCGACGACATGGCCCGCGCCATCGCCGCAGCGGACGGCGTGATCGGACTGGTCCTCCTGAACCGCTTCATCCGCCCACTCCCGGAAGGCAGCCTGGACCGCGTGCCCCTGACCGCGCTGGCCGACCACGCCCGCCACTACGCCGACCTGATCGGCTGGGACCGCGTGGCCCTCGGCACCGACCTGGACGGAGGCTTCGGCGCCGAGAAGACCCCCGCCGGTATCGACCGCTACGCGCACGTGCCCCGGGTGCTGGACGAACTGCCCGCCGGGGTCCGTCAGGGCGTGGCGTGGGAGAACTGGGCGCGCTGGCTCACCACGCACCTGTAGGCACTGGCCTGCACCACCTGCGCCCCTGTGGGCGTGTTGGGGGCTTAGGCTGTGGGGCGTGAGTCCCACTGATGTCGTTCTGGATGCGCGTGTGCACGCGTTCGATCCGGCCATGCGCGTGGCCGAGGAGGCCCTGCGGGGCCAGCTGGAGGGAGCCGGGTGGCGGTTCGTGCAGCCGGTGGCGGCCGTGACGGGCCGCTCGCGCCTGAGCCTGCGCGCGGCTCCCGACGCCGATTCGGCGCAGGTGAGCGAGGCCCTGCCGGGCGAGCTGCTGGAGTTGCTGTGGGAGGACGGGACCGGCTGGGCGCGCGTGCGGACCGTACATGACGGCTACCTGGGTTGGGCGCGGGCGGACGGATTACTGCCGCGCGGGCCGTCCGGCAATGGCGAGTTGACGGTCACGGCGCTGCGGGCACATGCTTTCGCGGGGCCGCGCATCAGCCGGCCGGTCCTGACGGAACTGGCGCTGGGGGCGCGTCTCACGCGGGCGTTCGGGGAGGTCGTCGAGGAGGAGCACCGCCGCTGGGTGCCGGTGTTGCTGCCGGATGGGCAGGACGCCTGGGTGCAGGAGGTGGCCCTGAGCGCCCGGCCGGACGTGGACGTGGCCGAACTGGCGCTGCGGTTCGTGGAGACGCCGTACCTGTGGGGCGGCCGCAGTGCATGGGGGCTGGACTGCTCGGGCCTGACGCAACTCGTGTACGGCGCGTTCGGGCGGGCCCTGCCGCGTGACGCGGACCAGCAGCAGGCGGCCCTGACGCCCGTGCAGACGGCGCGGCGCGGCGATCTGGTGTTCTTCCCCGGTCACGTTGGCCTGATGCTGGACGACCGTACGCTGGTCCACGCGAACGCCACGCACATGCGCGTGACCGTCGAGACGCTCGGCGAGGGCGAGTACGGCACGCGGCTCCAGGCGGACCTGAGCGGTTTCGGGCGGTGGACGCAGTGACCTCCGCCCACCTGACCGCCCCCACCCTGACCTGGGAGACGCTGGACCTGCACACGGCGCAGCCGTTCGGGATTGCCCGCTGGACGCACAGCACGTACCCGCGCACCTTCGTCACGCTGACGCACGCGGGCCTGACCGGGCAGGGCGAGGCCGCCCCGAACGCCTTCTACGGCGAGACGCGCGGCACGGTCGAGGCCGTCCTGCCGCTCCTCGCGGACGCCCTGACCGACCCGTGGGACTGGGACGGTCTGCACGCCCGACTGTCCGCGCGGATGCCGCACGACCACCCCAGCGTGAAGTGCGCGCTGGAGATGGCGGCCGTCGAGTGGTGCGCGCAGGCGGCGGGCGTCCCGGTCTGGCGGCTGCTGGGCCTGAGCCCCGCGCCGCTGCCCGAGAGCAGTTACACGGTCAGCATCGCCGATACCGCTGCCATGCGCGAGCAGGCGCGGGACGCCGTGGCACGCGGGCACGGCGTCCTGAAGGTCAAGCTCGGCACGGACCGCGACGAGGCGATCCTCGAGGCGCTGCGCGAGGAAGCGCCGCACGTCGCGCTGCGCGTGGACGCGAACGCCGCCTGGACGCGCACGCAGGCCCGCCGGATGCTGGGCGTGCTGGACGCCGCCCGCGTGGAATTCGTGGAGCAACCCCTGGCCGCCGGGGACCTCGACGGGCACGCGGCGCTGCGGGCCGTGTCCACCGTGCCCATCGTCGCGGACGAGAGCCTGCACCACGTCCCGGACGTGATCGCGCTGGCCCGCGCGTTCGACGGCGTGAACCTGAAACTCGCCAAGCTGGGCGGCCCCCTCCAGGCGCTCGCGGCCATGCGTCTGGCGCGCGCGCACGGCCTTCAGGTCATGATGGGCTGCATGATCGAGAGCAGCCTCGGCATCGCCGCCGCCGCGCACCTCGCCGGAGCGTGCGACTGGGCCGACCTGGACGGCGCACTCCTGCTGGCCGACGACCCCTTCACGGGACTGGACTGGCAGGCCGGGCACCTGACCCGCCCGCAGGAAAGCGGCTGGGGCGTGCGCCGCACATGAAGCCCGTACGCGTGGCGATCATCGGTTGCGGAAACCGGGGTGCGGACGTGTACGCCCGGTATCTGTCCGCGCAGGGCGCCGTGATCACGCACGTGGTCGAACCGCACCCTGCGCGCCTCGCGGAGGTCGCCGCGCGCCACGCCCTGCCAAGAGAAGCGCAGTTCACTCACTGGGACGCCTTCCTCGCGCAGGGACGCGTGACCGACGCCGTCGTGATCGCCACGCCCGACCACGACCACGTGCGCCCCTGCCTGCAGGCCCTCGCCCTCGGGTACGACGTGCTGCTGGAAAAACCCATCTGCCTGCACCCCCACGAACTCGACCTGCTCCTGACCGCCGAGGCCGCCTCGACCGGCACCGTCACCGTCTGCCACGTCCTGCGTACCGCGCCGTTCTTCCAGGAGGTCCTGCGCGTCCGGGACAGCGGCCGCCTCGGCACCCTGATCGGCGTCCAGCACGCCGAGAACGTCGCCCACTGGCACTACGCGCACTCGTACGTGCGCGGTAACTGGCGCGCCAGCCCGCCCGCCGCGCCGTTCCTGCTCGCCAAGAGCTGCCACGACCTCGACCTGCTCCGCGCCCTGGCCGCCAGTCCACCGGACCGCGTGAGCAGCGAGGGCGGCCTGCATCATTTCCGGCCCGAACACGCCCCGCCCGGCGCGACCGAACGCTGCGTCACCTGCCCCGTCCAGGGGTGCCCGTCCGACGCGCGCCGCATCTACCGTACCCGCGACCCTCACCGCTGGCCCGTCACGGTCCTCACCGCTGGTGGCGACACCCTCGACGAGGCCCTGCGGGTCGGCCCCTACGGTGAGTGCGTGTACCTGGGCCGCAACAACGTCGCCGACCACCAGGCCGTCACCATCGGATTCCGGGGAGGCGTGACCGCCCAGCTGACGGTCAGCGCGTTCACGCACAACAACACCCGCACCCTGAAAATCCTCGGCACGCACGGCGAACTGCGCGCCCACATGGAACGCGGCGAACTGGAACTCCACGACTTCCGCACCGGCCACAGCGAACGCTGGACGGTCGCCGCCGCCGGCAACCACGGCGGCGGCGACCAGGGCCTCGTGCAGGGCTGGCTGGCGTTCCTGCGCGGCCAGTCTCCCCCACCCACCCCGCTCGCCGAGTCGCTCGACTCTCACCGCCTGGCGTTCGCCGCCGAGGAGTCCCGCCGGACGGGGCGGACCGTGGTGTTCTGACCCTCTGCCCCGACTCGTATCGGCGCGGATGGAACGGTAGCTGATCCGATATCGGAATGTAAGTGAATAGTTTCACGATCTAACCAACTCGTGAAAAGGTTGTTTGCTTTGCCGGACAGACTGTGCCCCCGCGCCTGCGGAAGAGTCCCCGCCCAGCTCAGCCGGCGACGGTCGCCGCCCTCCGCTCGGCCCGCCAGCCTCCCGCGCTCCGCTCCAGCACGGTGTAATCGGTGTTCCCGTGAACCAGCTGCCCCCCCGCCCACACCGCCCCGATGTCCAGGCCCAGCAGCGCCGCCAGCCCGATTCGGATGATCCCGCCATGAGACACCAGCGCGGCGTCCGTGCCGTCCGGCAGGGCATTCACGTCCGAGGCGAAGCGGGCGGCGATCCCGTCGAAGGTCTCCCCTCCGGTGAAGCCCAGGCGTCCGCCGGGCAGACGCAGCTTCTCCGGGTGGGCGTTCAGGGCCGAGTACGGCTGCCCGGCCCAGTCGCCGCAGTCCACCTCGTGAATACCGTTCAGGACCTGAACCGGCACGCCCAGCGCCTCTGCCAGGGGCGCGGCGGTCTGCTGCGCGCGCCGGTAACGGCTGGCGTACACCGCCTGCGGACGCTGCGGCTGGCGTAGCAGGTGCGCGGCCAGCGCGCGGGCCTGCGCGTGCCCGGTGTCGTTCAGTTCGTCGTCCGCGCTGACCGGTCCGCGCAGGATGCCCGCCTCGTTCCCGCTGGTTTCACCGTGCCGGATGATCCATACCCGCGCGCCGCGCTTCGTGCCTGTCATGCCCGGCAGTGTAGCGACCCCGGCCACGGTCCCGGGGTTGAATTCAGCCGTTCAGGGCTTCCGCGACCGACGAGCTGACCGGCGTGGTGGGGCGGCCGATCAGGGTGGTCAGGTCGCGGCTGGCGCTGAACAGTTCGCCGCGCGCGATGCCGGTGTCCACGTCGGCCAGGGTGTGCGCGAATCCTTCCGGAACACCGAAGCTCTGCAGGGTCGCGGCGTACTCTGCCTGCGGCAGGTCGTGGTACTCGACGGGCTGGCCGCTCTGCCGGGCGTACTCGGCGGCCAGGTCGCGCATGGTCACGCTCTCATCCCCGGCGAGTTCGTAGGCGCGGCCACTCTGCCCGACCGGGATGTGCCCGTCGGTGGCGAGGACGGCGGCGGCCGCCTCGGCGTAGTCGCGGCGCGCGGCGAGGTTCAGCTGGCCGGTGCCGGCCGCGCCGAGCAGCGCGCCGCTCTGGATGGCCTGCGCGGCGCTGCCGGTGTAGTTCTCGGTGTACCAGCCGTTGCGCAGCAGGATGAACGGCAGGCCGGAGTCCCGCAGGACCTGCTCGGTCACCTGGTGGTCGGCGGCCAGTCCGAAGGTGGCGGTGTCGGCGTTCAGGATGCTGGTGTACGCGACCTGTTTCACGCCTGCGGTGCGGGCGGCGTTGATGACGTTGCGGTGCTGGCCGACGCGGTCGTCGAAGTCGTTGCTGGAGATCAGAAGGAGTTTCTCGACGCCCTGCAACGCGGTGCCCAGGGTGTCGGGCTGGTGGTAGTCGGCGTGGCGGACCTGCACGCCCTGCGCGGCGAGTGCGGCGGCCTTCGCGGGGGTGCGGACCAGCGCGGCGATCTGGGTGGCGGGCACGCCCCGGTCGAGGAGGGCCTGGATGACGAGCTGGCCGAGCTGGCCGGTGGCGGCGGTGATTCCGATCATGGTGGGTCTCCTGCGTGGAATGAGGGTGGGCGAGGCTGCCTGTCACTGTTTTACTGACATGTCAGGGAAAAAAATGGGTCGATTCCTACCCGGCGCGCGAGACGAGGTCCGACGTCACGTCGGCCAGGGTCGTGCGGGCCAGTTCGGCCTCCATGGCCGCCTGCGCGCGGCCGAACCGGGCTTCCAGCGTCGCCTGGATGTTCGCGCCGACCGGGCAGTTCGGGTGCGGCCGCTCGTGCAGGCGGAACACACTGTCCTCGCCGTTCACGGCGCGGTACACGTCCAGCAGGGTGATCTGGTCGGCGGGGCGGGTCAGGCTCGCGCCCGCCACGCCCTGCCGCGTGCAGATCAGCCCGGCGCGGCGCAACTGCCCCGCGACGGTGCGGATCACGACCGGGTTCGTGCCGACGCTGGCGGCCATGTCGGCGGAACTGCTGTGCTCCGGGAACCGACTGATCAGGGACAGCACATGCACAGCCACGGCGTACTGGCTGTTCATGCGACCCACCCTTCTCTCGACATGTAAGGAGTCTAGTGACAGGCCGGGGCAGGTGTCAAGGCCGCGGGCAGACAGCGCCTCCCGTCACGGAACACGCCGCTCCTCTCCCCTATGCTGGGCAGGTGCATCCAGACGACCTGCCCGTGCTGCCCACCACGCCCGGCGTGTACATCTTCCGCAAGGGGGGCACGCCCATCTACATCGGGAAGGCCAAGAACCTGCGCAGCCGGGTCGGACAGCACTTCAAGGCCGGCGGCAAGAGCGGCAAATTCACGGCGCTGGCCGACACGCTGGAATTCATCACGGCCCGCAACGAGGTCGAGGCGCTCGTCCTCGAAGCGAACCTCATCAAGCAGCACCGCCCGCACTACAACGTCACCCTCAAAGACGACAAGCACTACCCGTTCCTGAAACTCACCAACGAGGCCTTCCCGATGCTGGTCGTCACGCGGCGCGTCATCAAGGACGGCGGCCGGTACTACGGACCGTACCCGGACTCGTCGGCGGTGCGGCGCGTGAAGAACCTGATCGACACCATGTTCCCGCTGCGCAAGAACAGCGGCCTGCCCATGCAGAAGAAGGCGCGGCCCTGCCTGAACTTCCACATGAATCGCTGCCTGGGCCCCTGCGTGGACCGCGCCGACCCCGGCGAGTACGCCCGCACGGTCGAGGACGTGACCAGCCTGCTGGAGGGCCGCGCCGCGCCCGTCATCGCCCGGCTGAAGGGAGACATGAAAGTCGCCGCGCAGGGCCAGGACTTCGAGCAGGCCGCCCGCGTGCGCGACCGCGTGCAGGCCGTCGAGAAACTGTTCGGCACCGAACAGCACGCCTTCGTCAGCGACGAGACCGACCTGGACTTCCTGGGCGCCGCGCAGGCCGGCGAGTACGCCATGGTGCAACTGTTCCGCATGCGCGGCGGGCGCGTCGTGGGCCGCGACAAACGCTTCCTGACCGGCACCGAGGACGCCCCGCTCGGCGAGATCGTGGAGGCGTTCGTGCAGGACTACTACACGCAGGCCACGCACGTCCCCCCGCTGATCCTGCTGCCCGCCGACTTCGACGACGCGCCGGTCTGGAGCGAGTTCCTCTCGGAGAAGGCCGGGCGGCGCATCGAGATGCGCACCCCCAAACGCGGCGACAAGGTCGACCTGATCGACATGGCGCAGCGCAACGCGCAGAACGGCCTGGACTCCGAGATGGCGCTGCTGGAACGCCGCGGCGACCACCCGGGCCTGGACGCCCTGCGGGAAGTGCTGGCCCTCGGGGACCGCCCGTGGCGCATCGAGGGATACGACAACAGCAACCTGTTCGGCACGAACATCGTGTCCGGCATGGTCGTGTTCGAGGGCGGCCGCGCCCGCCGCGGCGAGCACCGCCGCTTCAAGGTGCGCGGCCTGGACCACCCGGACGACTACACCAGCATGAAACAGACCATCGTGCGCCGCTTCACCGGCAGCCTCTCGGACAAGCTGCCGCTCCCGGACCTGCTGTTGATCGACGGGGGACGCGGACAGGTGAACGCCGCGCTGGACGCCCTGAAGGAGGCGGACGTGCGCGTGCCCGTCGTGGGCCTCGCCAAGCGCGAGGAACGCCTGATCCTGCCCGGCCGCTACGGCGCGCAGTGGTGGCTGGACACCGGCACCGAGGTCGGCGTGGACCGCGAACTGCTGCTGCCGCACACGCACCCGGCCCTGCGGATGCTGATCGGTGTGCGCGACGAGGTGCACAACTACGCCGTCACGTACCACCGCAAACTGCGCGGCGAATCCATGCTGCGCAGCGTGTTCGACGACCTGCCGGGCATCGGGCAGAAACGCCGGGACGCGCTTCTGGAGCACTTCACCAGCCTCGAGGACCTGGGCAGCGCCCCGGTCGAGCAGATCGCCGCGGTGCCCGGCATGAACACCCGCGCCGCGCAGAGCGTCAAGGATTTCCTCGCGCAGCGCGAGGCGAACAGCCAGCCCGTCACCGGCTGACGCTGGCCCACGCAAGGCGCCGCTCCCGGTTCAGGAAGCGGCGCTGTTCTGTTCGGCGGACGGAATCCGGGATTGAACGCCGGGGCCCGTGGTATCGCCCGGACTCACGCGAGGTGCAGTCGGCGCAGGGCCAGCCGGAAGAGGTTCAGGCGGTCCGGGTTCGGGTGCAGCCCAGCCTGGGCGCGTGCGGCGGCCTGCGCGAGCCGGACCTGCCGGGCCTGCGCGGCCTCGTTCAGGAGGGCCTGGGCGCGGACTGCGCCGGGATGGGCGGGAAGGTGTTGCATGTCGGTCTCCGGGCAGGTGCGCCGCCGCCCCACTGGCAGCCCGTACTGGCGATCCTGACGCCCCCATGGTGCGCCCGGAGCCCCGGTGAGCACATGCGGCACGTGGCGCACCCGCCCCTCCGCCATTGCACCTACGGCCCGCCGTCCGTTCAGCGGGTGTCCCGGACCCCGCCGGGCGATTTGCGCAGGTTCGGCCAGCGGCGCTGCATGACGACGTGCAGTCCGTACACCCACGCGGTGCTCGACAGGAACCCGACCAGCACGTCCGACGGGTAGTGCACGCCCAGGTAGTTGCGACTGACGCCGACGGTCACGCCCCACAGAATGCCGAACACGGCGACGGGCCACCCGGCGCGGGAACGCCAGAACACCAGCGCCAGCGCGAGACCGAAGGCGGCGTTCGCCATGGCGTGCCCACTGGGGAAACTGAAGCCGGGCTCGGCCAGGACGGCGAGCAGCTCGTCCGGACGGGGACGCTGGAACACGACCTTCGCGGCCACGTTCAGGAGCGTGGCGCCCGCCACGCCCAAGATCAGGAACCAGCCGTGCGCGCGGGCGTGCGCGCGGGCCAGCAGCAGCGCGATGACGGCCGTGACGACCGGCAGCACGAGCGGGCCGCCCAGCGTGGCCAGGGTCCGGGCCGTGGCGGTCAGGGCCGGGGTGCGGCGCGCGCGGTACCAGTCGAGGATCGCCTGATCCCAGGCATACCCCCCCTCCCGGAAGATCTCATGCGTGAAGTGCGTGACCAGCAGCAGGGGAATCAGGACGCTGAGACTCAGCAGCAGCAGCGAGCGCCAGTGGTCCCGGACGAAGGGCAGGAATTCCTGACGTGAACGCGGAAACATCCTCTCATTACACGCGCTGTGCGATCGGCGCGTCAGCGGGGCCACTTGCTGTTCACTTAACGTCCACCAGTCGCCGGGCGGAGGGAAGAATCATTAAGTGAAATGATTCACGATTACGCCGGATTGTGAAATTCAGATCCTCTCTTCTCGACGATCACTGGCTCCCGCCTGTCTCCAGGTCCCAGGTGTGGCCGGCCCGCACCGGCCCACCGGGCGGGGGTCAACGCCACGCCCGGAACCCGTTGCGCTCCGACGCTGCGGCGCAGCTCTCCGGGTCGCCTCCGCTCGGACTGAACGGTTGGGGCAACCCGTTCAGTCCGGGTCCGGATCAGGCGTCGCCGGCCGTCTCGCCCAGGCGGAACGCCGCGTGAACCGCGCGGGTCGCGTCGTCCACATGCTCGGCCTCGACCGCCACGCTGACGTTCAGCTCGCTGCTGCCCTGCGAGATCATCAGGATGTTCACGTCCTGCGCCGCGAGCGCGGTGAACATCCGCGCCGACACGCCCTTCTGCCCGCGCATCCCGCTTCCCACGATGGCCAGCACCGCCACGTTGTCCTGCTGCTCGACCTTCAGTTCCAGGCTCACCCCGGCCCGCAGGGCGTTCAGGGTGCGTTCGGCGTCGGTCGTCTGCACCGCCAGCGACACGTTGCTCATGCTGGAACTCTGCGACACCATCAGCAGCGTCACGTTCTCACGGGCAATCGCGTCGAACACGCTGGCGATCACCTCCGGGATGCCCAGCACGCCCGCACCGCTCACGTTGATGATGCTGACGTTGCGGATGGCCGTCACGGCCTTGACCGGGTGCCCGGCCTCGTCGCGCGGCTCGGCCTGCACCAGCGTCCCCGGGAAGTCCGGGTCGGCGGAGTTCTTCAGGCGCAGCGGAATGCCGCTCTCCTGCAGCGGCGTCACGGCCAGCGGGTGCAGGACCTTCGCGCCGAAGTACGCGAGTTCCATGACCTCGCCGTAACTCAGGACGTCCACGTTACGGGCGTCCTTCACGACGCGCGGGTCGGCGCTCATGACGCCGTCCACGTCCTTCCAGCCCCAGACCTCGGTGGCGTTCAGGGCCTTGCCGATGATGGTGGCGCTGAAATCCGTGCCGCCGCGCCCGAGGGTCGTGATCGCGCCCTTCTCGGTCTCACCCATGAAGCCCGCCACGACCGGCGTGACCCCGGCGTTCAGCAGGCCGCTGAGGCGGTCCTTGATGCGTTCGTACGTGCCCGGTAGCGGGCGGGCGTTCCCGAAGTGCGTGTCGGTCACGATGCCGGCCTCGCCGCCGGAGAGGTGATGGGCGCGCAGGCCGTCCTGTTCGAGGGCCAGTTTCATCAGCGGCGCGGAGAGCCGCTCGCCGAACGCGACGATCAGGTCGCGGCTGCGGGGCGTCAGTTCGCGCAGCAGGTACACGCCGTACACGGCCTGCCGGAGCGTCTCGTGCATCTCGCGGATCTCGCGGACGGTGTCGCTGTCGGGCGCCGCGCCGAGTTCCTGCGCGGCCGTGAAGTGCCGGGTGCGCATGGCGGCAATCTCGTCGTTCGCGCTGGCGATGTCCCCGGACTGCGCGGCGTCCGCGAGTTTCAGCAGCTGGTTGGTGACGCCCGCCATGGCCGACACGACCACCACGACCTTCACGCCCTCGCGCAGGCTGCGGGCGGCCAGGGACGCGCTGTGGCGGACGGCGCGGGCATCCTGCATGTTCGTCCCGCCGAATTTCATGACCAGAAGCGACTCGTTCATGCCTGCAAGTATGCCGCGCCGCCGGCGGAGCTGCCTCCCGGCCGTCTGAGCAGGTCCTCACCGCCGGCCGGGTCACCGCCGGCGGGGCGGTTCATGCCGGCTTCACACCGGGGCCGCATGATGGTCGCATGAACAGGTCTTCCCGGATCGGCGGCCCGGCCGCCGCGCGCCAGCTCCTGTGGGTCGCCACGCTGGGCCTGACCGCCACCGGCGCGGGGCAGGCAGCCGCCTACCGCGCCTCGGAGGGCACGGCGACCTTCAGTTACCGCGTGACGGTGGTGACCGTGAACGGCAACATGAATGGCGTCACGGCCAGCGTCACGCTGGACCCGCAGGACCTCGCGGCGACCACCGGCACGGTCACGGTGCCGGTGTCGACCCTGAAGACCGGGATCACGCTGCGCGATACGCACGCCAAGGGCGCCGAGGCGCTGGGAACTGCGAAATTCCCGAACGCCACCTTCGAACTGACGGCCCTGACCGGCGGGAAGCTGGTCGAGGGGCAGACCGTGGCGACCACCGCGACCGGGCGGCTCACGGTGAAAGGCGCCACGAAGACCGTCACCGCGCCGATCAAGGCGACGCTTCGGGACGGGAAGGTGAACGTGAGCACGCAGTTCAAGTTCAATCCGTACGACTTCAACGTGCGCTATCCGGGTGGCGCGACCAGTGTCACCGTGGACGTTGCATTCGTCCTGACGGGCAGCTGAACCGCCACGCGGCCGCCGCGGTCCACGGGTAGAAAAGCCCGGCTGGACCGCCCTTGCCGCATCTTCCCTCTCCGCCTGCCTGGCGTTTGGACTCGGTACATCCAGGCCTTGGTGTGCAGAGGACACGAAGTCAGCGCTTGACAGGACGGGTTACACTGCGACATGCGAGGTGACCCCCCCCACCCGTGGGGGGCCCTCAAGACTGGAGGCACAGCATGAAAGTAGGGATTAACGGCTTCGGCCGCATCGGTCGTCTGGTGTTCCGTGTTCTGGAAGCTCGCGGCGTTGAAGTGGTCGCCATCAACGACCTCACCGACAACAAGACGCTCGCCACCCTCCTGAAGTACGACAGCACCGCCGGACGCTTCGGCGGCACCGTCGAATTCGACGACAACAGCCTCACCGTGAACGGCAAGAAGATCCACGCGCTCGCCGAACGCGACCCCGCCGCCATCAAGTGGGGCGAGATGGGCGTGGACATCGTCATCGAATCCACCGGCATCTTCACCACCCGCGAGGGCGCCGGCAAGCACCTCGAGGGCGGCGCGAAGAAGGTCATCATCACCGCCCCCGCCAAGAACGAGGACATCAGCATCGTCCTGGGCGTCAACGAGCAGGACTACGACCCCGCCAAGCACCACATCATCAGCAACGCCAGCTGCACCACCAACAGCCTCGGCGCGCCCATGAAACTGCTCGACGAGGCCTTCGGCATCGAGAAGGCCATCATGACCACCGTGCACTCCTACACGAACGACCAGCGCGTTCTGGACCTGCCGCACAGCGACCTGCGCCGCGCCCGCGCCGCCGCCGTGAACATCATCCCCACCAGCACCGGCGCCGCCAAGGCCGTCTCGCAGGTGTACCCCGCCCTGAAAGGCAAGTTCGACGGCACCAGCCTGCGCGTGCCCACCCCGGTCGGCAGCATCAGCGACGTGGTCGTCATCCTGGGCCGCGACGTGACGGTCGAGGAAGTCAACGACGTGTTCCGCAAGGCCGCCGAGGGCAGCCACAAGGGCATCATCAGCTACACCGAGGATCCCATCGTCCTGCAGGACATCGTCGGCGACCCGCACAGCGCGATCATCGACGGCGGCCTGACCATGGCCATGGGCAGCCTCGTGAAGTTCTTCAGCTGGTACGACAACGAGTGGGGCTACAGCAACCGCATCGCGGACCTGACCCAGCTCGTGCAAGCCAAGGGCTGAACACCGCCCGCTGATGGTTGATGGTTGATGGTTTCCCGACTGTCGACCATCAACCATCACTTTTGCCTGCCCTTTTCACCTGCCTTTGCCCTGGAGGAATCATGCAGAACCTGAACTCACTGAATGTCAGCGGAAAGCGCGTGCTGGTGCGCGTGGACTACAACGTGCCGGTCAAGGATGGCGTCGTGCAGGACGATACGCGCGTCACGGCCAGCCTGCCGACCATCCGCGCGCTGCTGGACGCCGGCGCGCGCAACGTGATCCTGATGAGCCACTTCGGCCGCCCGAAGAACGGCCCCGAGGAGAAGTACTCCCTGAAACCCGTCGCGCCCGTGCTCGAAGGCGTGCTGGGGCAGCCCGTGACGTTCATCGCGGGCACCGCCGACAGCGACGAGACCCTGGCGGCCGTGCAGGCGCTCCCGGAGGGTGCCGTGGCCCTGCTGGAGAACGTGCGGTTCAGCGCGGGCGAGGAGAAGAACGACGCGGACCTGAACGCCCGCCTCGCGCGGCTGGGCGACGCGTTCGTGCTGGACGCCTTCGGCAGCGCGCACCGCGCGCACAGTAGCGTGAGCGGCGTGGCGGGCCTGCTGCCGCACGCGGGCGGCCTGCTGCTGGAAGCCGAGGTGACGGCCCTCGGGAAACTGCTGAACAACCCCGAACACCCGTACGTGGTGATCATCGGCGGCGCGAAGGTCAGCGACAAGCTGCTGGTCATCGAGAACCTGCTGCCCACCGTGGACCGCATGCTGATCGGCGGCGGCATGGCCTACACCTTCGTGAAGGCCCAGGGCGGGAAGATCGGCAGGAGCATCCACGAGGACGACTTCCTCGACAAGGCCCGCGAACTGCTCGCGAAGTACGGCGAGAAGATCGTGCTGCCCACCGACACCCTGATCGCCGACGCCTTCAGCGCCCAGGCGAACACCCGCGTGGTCCCCACCGCCGAGATTCCCGACGACTGGGAAGGCCTGGACATCGGCCCGGACAGCCAGAAGGCCTTCACGCAGGCCCTGGCCGGCGCGAAGACCGTGTTCTGGAACGGCCCGATGGGCGTGTTCGAGTTCGAGAAGTTCGCGGGCGGCACGAACGCCATCGCCAGGGCCGTCGCGGACCTCGGCGCGGGCACGTACAGCGTGATCGGCGGCGGCGACAGCGTCAGCGCCATCAACAAGAGCGGACAGGCGGACCGCGTGTCTCACATCAGCACGGGCGGCGGCGCCAGCCTGGAACTGCTCGAAGGCAAGGCGCTGCCCGGCGTGGAGGCCATGAAATGAAGAACCTGCTGGCCCTGAACTGGAAGATGAACAAGACGCCCAGCGAGGCGCAGGCCTGGGCGCAGGAACTCGCGGCGGGCCTGACCCCCGGCGAGGCGCAACTGGCCGTCATGGCGCCCGCCATCATGCTGCCCGCCCTGGCCGCGAACCTCCCGGCCGGCGTGGCCTTCGGCGGGCAGGACGTCTCCGCGCACGAATCCGGCGCGTACACCGGCGAGATCAGCGCCGCGATGCTGGCCGACGTGGGCGCCCGTTACGCCGTCGTGGGTCACAGCGAACGCCGCGAGTACCACGGCGAGACGGACGCCACCGTCGCCGCCAAGGCGCGGCAGGCGCAGGCGCACGGCCTGACGCCCATCGTGTGCGTCGGCGAGGGCCTGGACGTGCGCGAGAAGGGCCAGCACGTGCCCTACACCCTCGCGCAGCTGGAAGGCAGCCTTGAGGGCGTCGGACCGGACGTGGTCATCGCGTACGAACCCGTGTGGGCCATCGGCACCGGCAAGACCGCCACCGCCGACGACGCCGAGGAACTCGCCCTGGCCATCCGCGAGGCCCTCACCGTCCGTTACGGCAGCGACGCCGCCAGCATCCAGGTGCTGTACGGCGGCAGCGTCAAACCCGACAACATCGCCAGCATCTGCGCCAAACCCAACGTGAACGGCGCGCTGGTCGGCGGCGCGAGCCTCAAGGTCGCCGACGTGATCGGTATGAACGACGCCCTGAAGTAACGCGGGACGGAACAGGAGCAGCGGCCGGGAAACTGGCCGCTGCTCCTGTTGATGGTTGATGGTTGATGGCGGATGGTCAACAGCGTGTGGGCGGCACCTGCGCCCGCGTCAACCCCGCCCCACTTCCCACTCCCTGCCGTCCATTCACAGCACGGTGAAGATCAGCACGGCGAGCGCGAAGCCGATCACGCCGATCAGGGTTTCCATGACGGTCCAGGTCTTGAAGGTGGTGGGAATGTCGAGGTTCAGGAGGCGGCCGACCAGCCAGAAGCCGGAGTCGTTGACGTGCGACACGACGACGGACCCGGCGGCGGCAGCGACGACGATGGCGGCCACGTCGGTGCCCGCGTACCCGGCGGCGGCCACGGCGGGCTGGATGAGGCCGGCGGCGGTCAGCAGGGCGACGGTGGCGCTGCCCTGCGCGATGCGGAGGATGGCGGCGATCAGGAAGGCGGCGGCGATGACGGGCACGCCCAGGTCGGCGAGACTGCCGGACACGGCGTCCCCGATGCCGCTGGCGCGCAGGACCGCGCCGAACATCCCGCCCGCCCCGGTGATCAGGACGACAGAAGCGATGGGCCCCAGGGAGGAATCGAGGAGTTTCTCGATGGTGACGGGGTCACGGCCCCGGCGGGCGCCGAGGACGACAGCGGCGACCAGGACGGAGATCAGCAGGGCGACGGGCGTGTTCCCGAACAGGCGGATCAGGACGACGGCCGGGTTGGCGGCGTCGAGGCTGCCGGCGGTCGCGAGGGCGTTCAGGCCGGTGTTCCCGAAGATCAGGATCAGGGGCAGCAGCAGCGTGGCGATCACGGTGGTGGCGCCGGGCGGGTTGCTGGGCGCCTCGACGCTGAGGGCGCCGCCGCTGAGGAGTTCCGGGACGGGGTTCGGGTAGCGTTTCCCGGCCCACAGGCCGAACAGGTACGCGGCGAGGAACCAGGTGGGCAGCGCGACGAGCAGGCCCACGCCGATCAGGGTGCCCATGTCGGCCTTCAGCAGGTCGGCGGCGGCGACCGCGCCGGGGTGCGGCGGGACGAACACGTGCATGACGGAGAACGCCCCGGCGGCGGGCAGCCCGAAGCGCAGGACCGGCTGGTTCAGGCGGCGGGCGACGGCGAACACGACGGGCAGCATGACGATCAGTCCGGCGTCGAAGAAGATCGGGAAGCCGAACAGCAGTGAGGCCACACCCAGCGCGAGCGGGGCGCGGTGCTCGCCGAAGCGGGTGACCAGCGTGTCCGCCAGGACTTTCGCGCCGCCGCTGGTTTCCACGAGGCGGCCCAGCATGGCACCCAGACCGACGAGCAGGGCGACGCTGCCGAGGGTGCTGCCGAAGCCGTCGGTGAGGACTTTCACGATCTCGCCGTTGGGCAGGCCGGTGGCGAAGGCGGTGATCAGGCTGATCAGGATCAGCGCGACGAAGGCGTGCAGTCGCAGCGCCATGATCAGGAACAGCAGGGCGGCCACGGCGGCGGCGGCAATGCCGAGCAGCGTGGGGGCGGACAGGGTCTGAACGAAGGTATCCATGAGGCTCCGGGGACGCGTTACAGGGCGCGCAGTTCGTGCGTGAGGGTCTGGAGGGCGAGGGCAGCGTGCCGGTACTTCCGGCCGAGGGTGGCGTACAGCGGGGCGTCGGTGTCGGGTTCGACCGCGTGGAAGGTCAGGGTGTGCGGGAGGTCCAGTCCGGCGCTGCGGGCGGCGATCAGGGCCGCGCCGAAGGCGCTGCCCTCGAACAGGTCGGCGCCGTCGGGGATGAGGACGGGGGCGTTCAGGGCGTTCGCCAGGACGCGCAGCCACGCGCGCGAGCGGGTCAGGCCGCCGGTCGCGCGGTACTCGCGCAGGGGTTGCGTGCCGCTGGCGAGCAGGTCGGACAGCCACGCGAGGTGCAGGGCAACGCCTTCCATGCCGGCGCGGGCGATGTCGCCCTGGGAGTGGTGCAGGCCCAGGCCCAGCAGGCTGCCGCTGACGTGCGGGTCCCACAGCGGGGCACGTTCGCCGCTCAGGGCGGGCAGGAACAGCAGCCCCCGTGCGCCGGGCGTGGTGGCGTGCAACAGGTCGTCGAGGTCCTGGGGGATGTTCAGCTGGTCGCGCAGCCAGTTCAGGACGATGCCGGCGTTGTTGCTGGGGCCGCCGGTCAGGTAGCGTTCCTGGCCGCCCTGGTCGGCGCGGTAGCTGAACAGGTGGGCGTGCGGGTCGGCGGCGGGGCGGGGCGTGAAGGTACGCACGGCGCTGCTGGTCCCGACGGACAGGGCCGCCTGGTCGGGGCGGGTGATGCCGAGGCCCTCGGTGGCGGTCACGCCGTCGCTGGCGCCGATGGCCCAGTGGGCGGCGGCGAGGCGTGGGTGGCGGGCGCGGTAGGGGGGTTGCAGGGGCGGCAGCGGCGTCTCGATGGGGTGCACGGTGGGCAGTTGCGCGGCGGTGACGCCGGCCTGCGCGAGGGCCTGCGGGTCGTAGGTGCCGCCGCGTCCCAGCAGGCCGGTGGCGGAGGCGGTGCTCTGGTCGGTCCAGTACACGCCGAAGAAGCGGCGCAGCAGTTCTTCCTTCACGCCACTGACGCGTTCCACGTCGTGCAGTTGCCCGGCGGCGTGCAGCGCGGCGAGTTTCGCGGCCGGGGTCATGGGGTGCCAGGGCACGCCGGTCTGCGCGTGCAGGTGCGTGACGGGGTGGCCGCCGGTGCCGGCGCGCAGGTCCGCGAAGGTGAACACGTCGGACGGACCGCCGGGGCGGATCAGGGTCAGGGTGTGCATGGCGCTGCTGAATCCGGCGGCCTGCGGGGTCAGGTCGTGGCGGGTCAGGTACTCTTCCATGCCGCCGAGGGCGAGCGTGAATGCCTGCATCAGGTCCGGGAGGCGCTGGGTGGCCTGTCCGGGCTGCTCGGCGTGCAGGGGGTAGGGGAACTGCAGGCGGTGGCGTTCGGTGCGGCCGTGGAACAGGACGGCTTTCAGGGCGGTGGTGCCGAGGTCGAAGGCGACCACCAGCGGCGGGCTGGGTGGGGGGTGGGTGGGGTTCGGCATGGGTCTCCGGCGCGCTCTGTTAGCGCTAACAGGGTGGTGCAGTTGAGATACGGCAAGTTAGGCCTCACCGCAGCGGAAGTCAAGCGCCCCGTCCCGGCACCGGCCCGGTCAGGTCGTCTGCCGCTGGCGGAGTTCGCAGGGGAAGGTGACCAGGCCGCCCTTCAGGGTGGGGGCGTTCAGGCGGCGGGCGACCTCCGCGCCGATCTCCTCGCGGGGCGTGAAGACGGTACTCAGGGCCGGGTGCACGTGCGCGGAGATGCTCATGTCGTTGTGCCCCAGGATCGCCACGCGGCCCGGCACGCTCAGACCCTGGCGCAGGCACTCGAACAGCGCCCCGGCCGCCACGTCGTCGTTCGAGAAGTAGATGGCGTCCACGCCGGGCTCGCGGGTCAGCAGGCGGCGCAGCAGGGTCACGCCCACCTCGATCGAGGAGGGTTCCTCGACGTTCTCGGCGGCGCAGGGCACGCCGCAGCGTTCCGCCTCGGCACGGAAGGCCTGCATCCGGCGAGCGTTGCGGGCGTCCCCGACGCCCAGGCAGCTGGCGTACGCGAGGTGCCGGTACCCGCGTTCGATCAGGTGCCGGGCCGCCATGGTCCCGGCCTGCGCGTGGTCGTACCCGATCAGCAGGTCCGCCGGATCCGGCCGGGCGTCCATGACCTCGATGATCCGCACGCCGAAGCGCCGCAGGGCGGGCAGCACGCGCGGGTCGTGATCCGTGCCCGCCAGGACCATCACGTCGGGGCGCAGGGACAGGAACTGCTGCGCGGCGCGCCACTCGCGCTGCGGGTCGTACTCGGTCAGGTCGATCGCCAGTTGCCAGCCCGGCTGGGTCAGGCCGCGCTGCACGCCCTCCAGGAACGGCACGTACACGCTGTGGTGCAGGGTCGGCAGGACCATCGGCAGCAGGCGCACGGGGCCGCCGCCGGCCAGCGTGCCGGCCATGCGGTTCGGGATGTACCCCAGGGCGTCCACGGCGGCCTGCACGCGCTCCCGGACCTGTGCGGTCACGATGTCCGGGCGGTTCAGGGCGCGGCTGACGGTCATGCTGCTCACGCCGGCCTCGCGAGCCACGTCGGCCAGCGTCACGCCCTTCCCGGTTCCCTTCATGCGCCGGAGCATAGCGCGCGGCCCGTATAATACGGACTCCGGTTGAAAGGTTTGCAAAAGCTTTCAACCCGAGCGGAGCGAGTAGGAGCAGGGCGGGTTCCGGGCGTGGAGTTGGTAACCCGGTGTCCTTCCGGGTTGTCAACGGAACAGACGGAATCCGTATAATTCCGCTCATGGCTTCAACCAGCATCCAGAACCTGAAAGCCCACGTGGGCGAGACGGTCACGCTGCACGCGTGGCTGACGGACAAGAGCGGCAAGGGCAAGATCCAGTTCCTGAAACTCCGGGACGGCAGCGGGTTCGTGCAGGCGACCGTGTTCAAGACCGACGTGCCCGAGGACGTGTTCGAACTCGCCAAACGCCTGACACAGGAGCAGGCGGTCACCGTGACCGGCGAGGTCCGCGCGGACGACCGCGCGCCGGGCGGCGTGGAACTCAGCGTGCGGGACCTCTCCCCCATCAGCGAGAACCACGGCGAGTACCCCATCACGCCCAAGGAGCACGGCATCGAGTTCCTGATGGACCACCGGCACGTGTGGCTGCGTCACCGCCGCCCGTGGGCGATCATGCGGGTCCGGGACTGCGTGCAGCGCGCCATCGTGGATTTCTTCCACGGTGAGGGTTTCATCCGCTTCGACGCGCCGTTCTTCACGCCGAACGCCGCCGAGGGCACCACGGAACTGTTCGAGATCGACCTGTTCGGTGAGGACAAGGCGTACCTGAGCCAGACCGGGCAGCTGCACGCCGAGGCGGGCGCGTTCGCGTTCGGGAAGGTGTACACCTTCGGCCCGACCTTCCGCGCCGAGAAGAGCAAGACGCGGCGTCACCTGCTGGAATTCTGGATGATCGAACCCGAGGTGGTGCCCAGCAACCACACCGAGAACATGAACCTGCAGGAGCGCATGGTGAGCTTCATCGTGCGCCGGGTCCTGGAGGAGTGCCGCGCGGAACTGGACCTGCTGGGCCGCGACGTGAGCAAACTGGCGGGCGCGGCGGAAGGCAACTACCCGCGCGTCACGTACACCGAGGCGCTGGAGATCATCCGCAAACACATCGAGGACCGCGACCTGCCCCCGAACGTGCAGGAGGACGTGCAGCCCGTCGAGTGGGGTGACGACCTGGGCGCACCGCACGAGACGATCCTGGGGCATCACTTCGACCGGCCCGTGATCATCGAGCGGTACCCGGCGGCCATCAAGGCGTTCTACATGCAGCCGGACCCCGAGGACCCCCGCGTGGCGCTGTGCGACGACATGATCGCCCCGGACGGCTACGGCGAGATCATAGGCGGCAGCGAACGCATTCATGATTACGACCTGCTCAAGTCCCGCATCGAGCACGAGGGCCTGCCGCTGGAAGCCTTCGAGTGGTACCTGGACCTGCGCCGCACGGGCAGCATGCCGCACGCCGGGTACGGCATGGGCCTGGAACGCGTGATCGCGTGGATCACCGGCATCGACCACATCCGCGAGGCGATTCCGTTCCCGCGCATGCTGACCCGTATGCGTCCCTGAAGACCGGTCGAGTGGGGCGGGGTGAGCCGGAGACGGCCTGCCTCGCCCCTCTCTGTTGACGGTGTGAGGTGATGGAGAACAGGGGCAAAGCAAGTGAATATATTCACGATTATCCCAGGTCGTGAAAGAATTGTTGCATTGACCAGGTCGATCAAGAGGATCCGTCCATCCGCCCCGACCCACGCTCGGGGAGGCCGATCACGCCGCTTCTGGCCGCACCCCGACTCCCGGAACGCCCCGCCCGATGCGGTAGACTGACCCCATGATCGCGTATTGCGAGGTGAGTGCCTTCACCGACACACCCGGCCACGGCAACCGTGCCGGGGTGGTGCTGGACGCCGCTCACCTGACCCGGCAGGACATGCAGGCACTGGCCGCCATGCTGGACGCCCCGGAAACCGTGTTCGTCCTGGGACACGCGGACGGACTGGCGCGCGTGCGGTACTTCACGCCCACCCAGGAGGTCGACTTCTGCGGGCACGCGACCGTCGCGCTCGGCCTCACGCTGGCGCAGGCGGGCCTGTGGCGCGGCGAGGCCCTGGCCCTCGACACGCTGGCCGGGCGCATCCCGCTGCGACTGGAATGCCGTGCGGGCGTGCCGTGGCGCGTGTGGATGCAGCAGCCCGCGCCGCAGTACCGCGTCGTCCCCCCCACGCTGCGAGGCGAGCTGGCCGACTCGCTGGGCATCGACGCCCGCATGATCCACCGGGGCCTGCCCATGGCCGCCGCCAGCACCGGCCTGTGGAGCGTGTTCGTGCCGCTGCTCGACGCCCTGATCCTGGACGGCCTGGAACCGGACTTCCCGCGCATCCACGCGCTGACCGAGGCGCTGGGCGTGGGCAGCATCTACGCCTACGCCCCGATGGGCGTCAACCGCTTCGCCGCGCGGGACTTCGCGCCGGCACTGGGCATCCCGGAAGACCCGGTGACCGGCAGCAGCGGCGGCGCACTCATGGCGCTGCTCGCCAGTCAGGGCCGCCTGCCGGTCCGGCAGGGCCGCGCCTGCGGCATGATCTACCAGGGACACGCGCTCGGCACGCCCGGCGAGATCGAGGTCGAACTGGAACTCACGGGCGAGAAGGTCACGGCCGTCCACGTGGGTGGGCAGGCCACGCTGGAACGCGAGGGGCAGTGGACGCCCCGCCGGTCCGGCGTGCGCAGCTGAGCTGAACCCCCCCGCCTCTCCGGCCAGACCGCCCACCTGTCCACCCCACCGGGCCTTGCGCTGACGGTCCGGGCCTATAGTGCCCGGATGCTTGGATTGATCTGTGTGGATGTGGACGGCACCCTGGTCGGCACCGGGAACGTGATTCGGGACGACGTGTGGGCCGCGCTGGCCGACGCCCGCGAGAAGGGCGTGCACATCGCGCTGTGCTCGGGGCGGCCCGCCATCGGGAACGCCCGCGCGTACGCGCAGAGGCTGGACCCGGACGGCTGGCACGTGTTCCAGAACGGCGCGAGCGTCGTGAAGGTCAGCAGCGGCGAGAGCCTCAGCGAGGCGTTCCCGCCGCAGGCCCTGCCGCAACTGATCGGGCGGGCGCACGAGGCAGGCCGCCTGCTGGAGGTGTACACGGACCTGGAATTCGCAATCACGCACCCCGGGGACCTCGCCGAGCGGCACGCGGCGCTGCTGGGCGTCCCGTACGAGGCCCGCACCCCGGACAGCCTGGACGGCACGGTCGTGCGCGTGCAGTGGGTCGTGCCGCGCACCGACGAGCCCGCCGTCGTGAACGAACCGCACGACGGCCTGGACCTGCACCCGGCAGGCAGCCCGGTCATGCCGGAAGTGTCGTTCATCAGCGTGACCCGCGCGGGCGTCAGCAAGGGCAGCGCCATCGAACGCATCGCCGCGCACTACGGCGTGCCCATGGACCGCGTGATGATGGTCGGCGACGGCGAGAACGACGTGACCGCCATGCGCGTCGTCGGGCACCCGGTCGCCATGGGGAACGCCGACCCGCCCGCCGTGGCCGCCTCCCGCTACCGCGTGGCGCACGTGGACGACGGCGGCCTGCGCGAGGCGGTCGAACTGGCCCTCACGCTGTAAGCGCGCGGGGTTGATGGCTGAGGGTGGACGGTTGATGGAGAACAGGTGGCTGTTCCATCAACCGTCCACCGTTTACCGCTGCCCGCGCCCGTGGCAGGCTGGGGCGTATGCCTGAACTGGTGAAAGTCTGGACGGAGTACGTGGCGCTGGGGGTGGAACTCACGGCGGCCGTCATCATTGGGGTGGCGGCGCTGGTGGGCGCGGTTCGGGCGCTGCTGGCGTTCGTGCGGCCCAGCGGCGCACCGGACGCTCAGAAGGAGAGCCTGCGGCTGGAACTGGCGCGCTGGCTGGCGGTGGCGCTGGAGTTCACGCTGGCCGCCGACATCCTGCGGACCGCGATCGCCCCCACCTGGGACGACATCGGCAAGCTGGCGGCGATCGCCACGCTGCGCACGTTGCTGAACTACTTCCTGCAACGCGAGATCGACGGACACCACGCCCGGCAGGAGGGCGCAGCCCAGGACGCGGTCACTCGCCCGTGACGCCGCCCTCCGTGACGCTGCGGATGGCCTGCACGATGCGCTCGCCGTAGTTCTCCAGTCGTTTGGGACCCAGGCCGGGAATGTCGGCCAGTGCCGCCACCGATTGCGGCTGACGGTCGGCCAGGGCGTCCAGGGTGGCGTTCGTGAACACCACGTAGGCGCTCAGGCCGGTCTCGCGGGTCAGGTCGCGGCGCAGGTCGCGCAGGGCGTCGGCGACGCGGTCCGTGAGGTCCGGGCGGGCCGTGGCAGACAGGGTGGGCGGGGCGTCCAGCAGGGCCGGGGTGCTGGGAACCGGAGTGCCCGGGCGCGGGGCGCTGGGAACAGCGCCGCGCAGGACGCCCAGCACGGCGCTGTTCTCGCGCACGCCGCGCTCCTGCGGGCTGGCCTGCGGGGCGGGCGTGCCGGTCAGGTGGTCACGGACGATCTGCACGACCTCGTCGCCGTAATCGGCGAGTTTGCGCTGCCCGACGCCGCTGACGGTGCCCAGCAGGGCGTGACTGGTGGGTTTCAGGTCGCAGACGGCTTTCAGGGTGGCGTCCGTGAACACCACGTACGGCGGGACGCCCTGCGCGCGGGCGCGTTCCAGCCTCCAGGCGCGCAGGGCCTCGAACAGCGGCTGGTCGGCGGCCGCGACGGGTGCGCGGCCCGGCCCGCTCCTGGCGCGGTCGCGGTCGCGTTTGCTGGGGCGGGGGGCCAGGGTGTCCTCGCGCAGGGCGAGGGTCTGCTCGCCTTTCAGGATGGCGCGGGCCTTGCCGGTGGCGCTCAGGCCGTGGTGTTCCCCGGCGGCGAGGTACCCGAGGCTCACGAGTTGCCGCAGCAGGCCGCGCCAGTACTTCTCGTCGTGCGCGGCGCCGACCGCGAAGGTGGGCAGCTGGTGGTGCCCGAGGCTGACGACGCGTTCGGTGGCGTGGCCCATCAGCACGTCGGTCAGGTGGGCGGCGCCGAAGCGGTTGCCGGTGCGGATCACGGCGGACAGTGCCATCTGCGCCTCGCGGGTCGCGTCGCGCACGCTGGGCGGGTTCAGGCAGGTGTCGCAGTTCCCGCAGGGAGCCGGCAGTTCCTCGCCGAAGTACGACAGCAGCACCTGTCTACGGCAGGTGGCAGCCTCGCAGTACGTGAGCAGCGCGTCGAGTTTCGCCGCCTCCACGCGCTTGACCTCCTCGGGCGCGTCGCTGGAGGCCAGCATGCGGCGCACGTTCACCACGTCCGCCAGGCCGTACACCATCCAGGCGGTGCTGGGCAGCCCGTCACGTCCGGCGCGACCGGTTTCCTGGTAGTAGCCTTCCATGCTCTTGGGTAGGTCCAGGTGCGCCACGAAGCGCACGTTGGGTTTGTCGATGCCCATGCCGAAGGCGACGGTGGCGACCACGACCAGTCCCTCCTCGTTCAGGAAGCGTTCCTGGGCGCTGTTGCGTTCGCGTGGCGGGAGGCCCGCGTGGTAGGCGACGGCGTCCACGCCCTGCGTCTGGAGCCAGCGGGCGGTCTCCTCGACACTCTTGCGCGACAGGCAGTACACGATGCCGGCGTCGCCGCGGTGCTCGGCGTTGATGAAGTCCAGCAGCTGCGTCTTGGGGCCTTCCTTGTTCGCCACGCGGTACTGGATGTTCGGGCGGTCGAAGGAACTGATGAACTGCGGCGCGCCGCCCAGCTGCAGGACGTTCAGGATGTCGGCGCGGGTGCGGTCGTCGGCCGTGGCGGTCAGCGCGAGGCGCGGAATGTGCGGGTAGCGGTCGGGCAGCACGTTCAGGCCCTGGTACTCGGGCCGGAAGTCGTGCCCCCACTGGGAGACGCAGTGCGCCTCGTCCACCGCGAACAGCGCGACGGGTGCGCGGTCGAGCAGGTCCAGCGTGCGCGGCAGCAGCAGGCGTTCCGGCGCGACGTACAGCAGGTCCAGGTCGCCGCGCATGAGGGCCGATTCGACCTCGCGCACGCCGTCCAGGGACAGGGTGGAGTTCAGGAACGCGGCCCGCACGCCGAGCGCCCGCAGGGTGTCCACCTGGTCCTTCATCAGCGCGATCAGCGGCGAGACGATCACGCCCACGCCGGGGCGCAGCAGGCTGGGCACCTGGTAGCACAGGCTCTTGCCGCCGCCGGTGGGCATGAGGACCAGGGCGTTGCCGCCGCCCGCGACCGTGCGGACGATGTCGGCCTGCACGCCCCGGAAGGCGTCGTAGCCCCACACGCGCTTGAGGACGTTCAGGGCGGCGGTGTCGTGGGTGGTGGACGCGGCAGGAGCAGACATTCCCCTCCAGCATAGCGCGTTACGCACAGGACGTAACCGCGGGAGCTGCCGGAACCGGGCCCGGCACCGCGGGGGCAGCCCCGCCGGGAGTCAGCGATCAGCGAGACTTGATTTCAACCGGCACCCGCAGGTCCGCCCCCAGGTCCAGCGTGGGCTTCGCGAACCGGTCCCGCAGGAAGCGCCCGTGCGTCAGCAACTCCTGCCCGCCCGACTGAAGCGCCGAGTTCAGCACCTCCTGCACGCCACCCAGCAGCAATTCCAGCTGCTCGACCAGCAACGCTCGGCCGGTCTTGCCGTCCTGCAGGGGTGCGCTGTCCGCCAGGGTGCGCGGCAGCTTCAGGTACGCCTCCACCGCGTTCGGCGCGTACTCCTCACGCACGGCGCGGGTCAGGTACCCCGCCTCGCTGCCCTCCTGTCCCTGGCCGCGCAGCAGGTCCAGCGCCTCCCGCGTGCGGATGTTCAGGGCCGCCAGTTGCGCGCGCGCGTCGGCGGGCAGGCGGGCGTCCTGCACGTACCCGTTCAGGCGATCGTCCGGCGCGCTCTTGGCGAGCGACACGCCCGGCACCTGCGCCGGAAGTTCCGGGAGCTGCGCAGCCTCCGCCTGCGGCGCCCGCTCCCGCTGCCCGAACCCGCCCGACACCGCCCACGCCAGCCCCATGAAGAACAGAGGGTAGACCAACCACCCCGCCCCGAGCGCCATGAACACCACGGCCGCCAGCAGGGCCGCCGTCAGTCCCGGCTGCGCGGGCCGCCAGTTCCCGAACGCCCGCGACCCGAAGAACCCCAGCAGCATCCCGGCCGCCGGGTGAACCACCCACGCCGCGCCCAGCACCGCCAGCAGCGCAATGACCGCCGAGGCCCGCGCCACGCCCGCGAACGTCTTCCCTTCCCGCGAGAACACCGTCCGGGCGAAGAAGGCGATGGCGAACGCCGCCGCCACCTGCACCGTCCAGCCCAGCGGTCCCAGCAGGTCACCCAGGTCCATCACGCGCGTCCCTCCATGAATTCCAGCATGACTCAGGGTACACCCGCTTCCACCAGCGGCAGTTGCAGGAACACCAGGTCCAGCCAGCGCCCGAACTTGAACCCCACCTGCCGGAAGTGCGCCACCTGCCGGAACCCCAGTCCCTCGTGAAACGCGAGGCTCCCGGCGTTCCCGGCGTCCACGCCGCCGATCAGCGAGCGCAGCCCACGCTCCCGCGCCTGCGCGATCAACGCCAGTAGCAGCGCCCGGCCCAGACCAGCGCCCCGGCAGTCCTCCCGGACGTACACGGAATGCTCGGCCGTGAACCGGTACCCCGGCTTCTCCCGGAACGGCCCGAACGTCGCCCAGCCCGTCACCACTCCGTCACGGTCCGTCACCAGTACCGGCCAGCCATCCTGCACCTTGTGATCGAACCACGCCAGCCTCGATTCCAGACTCACCGGCTCCAGGTCGTAACTGGCCGTCGTGTGCAGCACCGCGTGATTGTAGATCTCCAGGATGGCCGGAACGTCTGCGCGGGTGGCAGGGCGGACAGTGGGCAGGTCGGCGGTAGGCAGGTCGGGCATGCACTGACCCTACCGCCAGCACGGGCCGCCCGCCTAGGCCACCTCTCCGAATGACAGCGTCTGGAGTCGTCCTTCGGGGAACGGCCGGGAACCTTCACGGGCAGGTATCACGGCCATCGAATTGCCAGGCACTGCGAAATTCCTGCGCGTCGAAGCGTTCCCTTGTGCAGGTGATCTTGCCCGCTGCACTCAGCTTCCTTGTGGTCAGACTTCCTGCAAAGCCGGAGAATACGTCCAGCGCCGCCTCATCCCGCAGCGTACCGGCTGTGGTTCGCAGCGGAAAGATCAGTGCCCGCAGTACGTTCGTTGACGGCTTCCAGCTGGCTGCCGACGTATCGGTTGCCTACCCGCACCACACAAGTGCCGCCTGACCCGACCTGATCTGAAAGGCCCAGGCGGCCCCTGCACTGAAGATGTACATCCGGTCTGCCCGGCCTGCCGGGAACGCCACAATGTCCGTGTGCCAGTCACCCCCGTTTGCAGCGCAGACATGCGTCGGGTGAAGCCTGGAATGCTCCTGCACGGCCTCTTTGCTGGCCATGCGCTGCGCCATCAGCGGGTCAGCGGCCAGCCCCTGAGAGAGCACTCCGTGAATGAGGACCGCGACTGAGGTGAGCAGCAGGCGGGACATGACACACGGTATAGCTGCAAGGGGTTGAAGTGGTGTGAGCACCGGATGGCGCGCCCCCACCGGGAAGACATAAGCAAACAGAAGGGCCGCCCTGTGAATCGGGCGGCCCTGTCCAGCTGCGTTACTTGCGGAGGCTGGGGTTCAGGATCTTCTTGCGCAGGCGGATGTTGTTGGGGGTGAGTTCCACGAGTTCGTCTTCGCTGATGTACTCGAGGGCGTCCTCGAGGCTCAGGCGGCGGATGGGCGTCAGGGTGAGGGCGTCGTCGGCGCCGCTGGAGCGGACGTTCGTGAGCTTCTTGTTCTTGCAGACGTTCACGTTCATGTCCTGCTCGCGGGCGTTCTCGCCGACGATCATGCCGACGTACACTTCCGCGCCGGCCTCGATGAAGAAGGAGCCGCGGTCCTGGAGTTTCCAGATGGAGTACGCGAAGGCCGGGCCGTCTTCCATGGAGACGAGGCTGCCGTTCTGGCGGCTCTTGATCTCGCCGGCCCAGGGGGCGTACCCGTCGAAGATGTGGCTCATGATGCCTTCGCCCTGCGTCATGCTCAGGAACTGGTTACGGAAGCCGAACAGCGCGCGGCTGGGGATCTTGAATTCCACGCGGACGCGGCTACCCATGGGTTCCATGTTGACCATCTGGCCCTTGCGGCTGCCCAGCACGCCGATGACGGCGCTGGAGAGGCTCTCGGGCATGTCGAGGACGAGGTGCTCGATGGGCTCGTGCTTCTCGCCGTCGATCTCGCGGATGATCACCTGGGGCGCGCCGACCTGCACTTCGTAGCCTTCGCGGCGCATGGTTTCGAGCAGGATCGAGAGGTGCAGTTCGCCGCGGCCGCTGACCTTGAATTCGTCGGGGCGGATCTCCTCGACTTTCAGGGACACGTTGGTCATGACTTCTTTCTTCAGGCGGTCGTTCAGGTGGCGGCTGGTGACGTACTTGCCGTCGCGGCCCGCGAAGGGGCTGGTGTTCGGCTGGAAGATCATGCTGACGGTGGGTTCGTCGACGGTGATGATCGGCAGCGCTTCGGGGTCGGCGAGGTCGGCGACGGTCTCACCGATCTGCGCGTCCTCGATGCCGGCCAGGGCGACGATGTCGCCGGCGCTGACAGAGTCGACTTCGATGCGGCGCAGGCCCATGTGCGTGAAGGGCTGCACGACACGGCTCTTGGTCATGGTGCCGTCTTTGTGCATCAGCTGGACGAACTCGCCCTTCTTGACGGTGCCGCGCTTGACGCGTCCCAGGACGATGCGGCCCAGGTACTCGTTGTAGTCGAGGTTCGTGACGAGCATCTGGAAGGGGGCGTCGACGTCGACGCTGGGGGCGGGGATGTGCTCGAGGACCATGTCGAACAGTTCGTGCATGTCGTCCTGGGGCTTGTCGAGTTCCTTGTAGGCCTTGCCGTCGCGGGCGATGGCGTACAGGATCGGGAAGTCCAGCTGGTCGTCGTTCGCACCGAGTTCGGCCATCAGGTCGAAGGTCAGGTTCACGACTTCTTCGGGGCGGGCGTCGTTGCGGTCGATCTTGTTGACGACCACGATGGGCTTGAGGCCCAGTTCGATGGCCTTGCGCAGCACGAAGCGGGTCTGGGGCATGGGGCCTTCGGCGGCGTCCACGAGGACCAGGGCGCCGTCGACCATGCCGAGGACGCGTTCGACTTCCCCGCCGAAGTCGGCGTGGCCGGGGGTGTCGACGATGTTGATCTTGACGCCCTTGTACTCGACGGCAGTGTTCTTCGCGAGGATGGTGATGCCACGCTCTTTTTCAAGGTCGTTGCTGTCCATGGCGCGTTCCACGATTTCCTCACCGTGGCCGAGTTTCAGGGTCTGGCGCAGCAGCGCGTCCACGAGGGTGGTCTTACCGTGGTCGACGTGTGCAATGATCGCGATGTTTCTGTATTCCATAACTGTCCGTCCTTTGTCCGCCCGGCCACGCCGTCCGGCCTGTGCGGGCCTGGGCGCGAGGGGCGGCAGTGTCCCTGCAGTGACGCATGAACCGCGTGGTGCATAAGCGCGTTGCATAAAACGCCCGCCGCACTGTCATCGTGGGCGGGACACCCAAAACAGGATTTTACCATAACTGGAGGGTGTTGTTCTCATGTCAGCTGCGGGGCCGGTTGGGGCGCGGCGGGCTGTCAGGGTCGGTCGGTGGGGGGCGGCGCGTCGAGCGCCTCCTCGAGGTTCAGTTCGCCCTGTTCGAGCTGGCGCTCCAGCTCGGCTTCCTGCACCTCGGCGCGGGCCCTGCGGACGGCCTCGCGGGCTTCCTCCTCACGTTCGAGCTGTTCCTCGACAACGCCGCTGATCAGGGCCATGGCGACCGCGTCGGGAATGTCCGGGGCCTCCCGCAGGTAGAAGTGCTGGTAGACCGCCTTGATGACGATCAGGAACGGAACGGTCAGGAACGCGCCCACCAGTCCGAACACCCCTCCGAACAGCACGACGCCCACGATGACGCTCAGGGGGTGCAGGTTCCCGGCGCCGCCCACCAGCAGGGGGCTGAGGGCGAAGCCGCTGACCTGCTGGAACACCAGCACGAATGCGGCGACCCACACAGCCTTCTGCGGATCGTCGGCCAGGGTGAACAGGATGGGCGGAACGGTCGCCACGATCGGGCCGATGGTGGGGACCAGTTCACCCAGCGCGGCCAGCAGTCCGAACACCAGCCAGTTCTGCACGCCCAGCAGGTAGAAGCCCAGCGCGGTGCAGCTGCCCGTGACGAGCATCACCAGCAGGGTGGCGCGGCCCCACGCGCCGGTCTGCTTGAGGATCTGCGCCAGGGCGTAGGTGGCGGCCAGCCGGTGCTGGGGTGGCACGGCGCCCAGCACGCCGTTCACGAGTGGGACGGGATTTCCCAGGACGTACACCACCATGACCAGTGTGACCAGGCCGGTGAACACGCCGCCCAGGATCAGGCTCAGGAGGCTGGGCAGCTGTTCGGCGGCGCGGCTGCTCAGGATGCCCAGCTGCTTTTGCACCCGGTCGAAGAGATCGTCGGGCAGCATGGCGTCCATCTGCGGGTGGGCGCGCAGCCAGGCGTTCAGTTTCGGTTCGATGCGGCTGAGGTCGAAGGTGCTGCCGCCGATGCTGCCCAGCTGCGCCGCGATGGGCGGCACGGCCAGGAACAGGGCCACCCCGATCACGGCGACCACCAGCAGCACGGTCAGGGTGCCTGCCGCGGCGCGGGGCATCCACTGTTCCAGGCGACGCGCGACCGGGTTCAGGGCGGTGGCGACGATGATGGCCAGCGTGATGGCCAGCAGGCTGGGCGCGACCTTGCTGAAAAACGACAGGGACAGCAGGATCAGGATGACGGCCGTCGCGACCGGCAGGAGGTTCAGCACGAAGATGCTGCTGGGAGGGCGGGCGTCGGGGGCGGTCACGGGCGTCCCCGGCAGTGCGCTGAGCGTGGCATGAGAAACGCAGTGTAGAAGCCCGGCAGTCCCGGCTGTAAGCCGCCCGCGCTCCTGGCGCTTGAGCGTCCCTTCACCCTTGCCCGGACGCCGCGCCCGCCGGCGTGCAGGGCCTCATACGGATTCCGATTGAATGAGTTGCCAACACCGTTCCATCCGAGCGAGGCGGCCCGGAGCAGATGGGGCAGCCGGGCGTGGGCGGGCAACCCGGTGCGTTGGCGGGTGGAGGGCGACACAGACGGCAGTCCGTATCACGGCAGCGGAATCCACCACCAGCCGCCCACGTCTTGCCGTCCGGCGCGCCGCGCGGCCTCCCGTGCGCCCTGGTTACGGCCGTGAACGGTGCCGCTGAGGACCTGGGCCGGGTCGGGCAGGTGGCGGGCGAGCAGGGTGCTCAGGGCCGCGCCCAGGCCATGGCCGCGTGCGTGCGGGGCCAGCAGGAGTTCCTGCACGACCTGCGCGTCCAGGCCCAGCTGCGGGTACGCGAGGGTTCCGGCGTACCCGGCCCACCCGCCGCGCCAGTGCACGTCGAACATGGTGCTGGCATCGATGCACTCCTGAAGGTCGTCGGCGCTCAGCAGGCGGGCCTCCTGCGGGTGGTGGGGGTGGGCGGCGTCCACGGCGTCGTAGGCGGCCTGCGCGTCGGCGTACCGGCCGGTGTCGGGGGTGGGGGTGAGGGTCAGGCCGTCCGGGACGGGGTGCCCGCGCAGGTCCCCCACGGGAGCGGCCAGCACGCGCCGGTCCGGGTTGAGGTCCGCCCAGTCGGTCATGGGGGCGGCACTCCAGAAACGCAGGCGGGGCGGGTGGAACGCGGCGTACACGCGGGCCGCGGCCGCCAGCGCAGGCAGGTCGGCGCGCGTGACGGGGCGGCTGGTGACGCTGACGTCCACGAAGGGTTTCGTGACGTCCAGGCCCTCGAAGCGGATGCTCAGCATGGCGTGCAGGTCGCCGCCCGCCGGCACCCAGCGGTTCAGGTAGGCGGGCGCGGCAGGTCCGGCATTCAGGAAGCCGGCCCGCTGCGCGGCGAGGTCGAGGTCGGTGGCGAGTTGCAGGTCGAACCCGTGTTCATCGGCCAGGGTGCCCAGGCGGGCAGCCGGGTCGGTCCACCCGTGCGTGGCGGGGTGCTGGGCGGCGAGGGTGAAGGCGGCCAGTTCGGTGGCGCCGGGCAGGTCGGCAGTGCCGGGCAGGGGGTCGGTGGTCGTCACTGCCGGACACGGTAGCGCCGGGCGGGCGGGCACGGTGCCGCATGTGGGCCGGCCGGGCGGCCGCCTGCTATCCTGGGCGCAACCTAACGAGCGTTTGTTCCAGCCTCTCCCCCGCCCCCCGGAGGTCCCACCATGAAAAGCAAGAACGAGTGGATGCAGAGCGTCTACGCCCCCGCCACGCAGAAATTCCCGGAACGCAAGTACAACTTCAAGAACCTCTCGGACATGGAACCCGAGCCGATCTACACCGCCGACGACCTGAAAGACTGGGACGCCGAACGGGACCTGGGCTACCCCGGCGAGTACCCGTACACGCGCGGCGTGCAGCCCAGCGTGTACCGCGGCAAACTCTGGACCATGCGCATGTTCGCGGGCTTCGGCAGCGCCGAGCAGACCAACGAACGCTTCCACGCGCTGCTGCGCGCCGGGCAGACCGGCCTGTCCACGGCCTTCGACCTGCCCACCCTGATGGGCTACGACAGCGACCACCCCTTCAGCAAGGGTGAGGTCGGCAAGTGCGGCGTGGCGGTCAGCAGCCTCGCGGACATGGAGATCCTGTTCCGCGGCATCGACCCCACGCAGGTCACGACGTCCATGACCATCAACTCCCCCGCGAACGCCATCTGGGCCATGTACATCGCCAACGCGCAGAAGCAGGGCAAGGACCTCGGGCAGGTGGGCGGCACCATCCAGAACGACATCCTGAAGGAATTCATCGCGCAGAAGGAATTCATCTACCCGCCCGCCCCCAGCGTGAAACTGGTCATCGACACCTTCGAGTGGGGCCCGCGGGTCGTCCCGAAATGGAACTTCATCAGCGTGTCCGGCTACCACATCCGCGAGGCCGGCGCGACCGGCGTGCAGGAACTCGCCTTCACCCTCGCCGACGGCTTCCACTACGTGGAGAAGGCACTGGAGCGCGGCCTGGACATCGATGAATTCGCGCCGCGCATCAGCTTCTTCTGGGACATCCACAACGACTTCTTCGAGGAGATCGCCAAACTCCGCGCCGCCCGGCGCATCTGGGCGCGGCAGATGCGTCACCACTACGGCGCTAAGAACCCCCGCTCCTGGATGCTGCGCACCCACTCCCAGACCGCCGGGGTGTCGCTGCCCGCGCAGCAGCCGCTGAACAACATCGCCCGCGTCGCCATTCAGGCGCTGGCCGCGGTGCTGGGCGGCACGCAGAGCCTCCACACCGACGCCTTCGACGAGGCGCTGGCGCTGCCCACCGAGGAAGCCGCGACCATCGCCCTGCGCACCCAGCAGATCATCGCGTACGAGACCGGCGTGGCCGGCGTGGTGGATCCCCTGGCCGGCAGCTACTACGTCGAGAAACTCACGAACGACATCGAGGCCGCCGCGATGGGCTACATCGAGCAGATCCGCGCCATGGGAGGCGTGGAGGCCGGCATCGACAGCGGCTTCTTCCAGCTGGAGATGGCCGAGGCCGCCTACCGCTACCAGCGCGAGGTCGAGAGCAAGGACCGCATCGTGGTCGGCGTGAACGACTTCGTGCAGGACGCCGTCGAGGTGCCCATCCAGCTGATCGACCCGCAGGTCGAGCGCGTTCAGGAAGCGCGGCTGGCGCAAGTGCGCCGCGAGCGCGACCCACAACGCGTCCAGGCGGCCATCGAAGCGCTGCGCGACACGGCCGTGACCGGCGCGAACTCCATGCCGGCCTTCCTGGAATGCGCGCACGCCTACGTCACGCTGGGCGAACAGATGGACGTCCTGAAGACCGTGTACGGCGAGTACGTGGAACCCGCCGTCGTCTGATACGGACTCGGATTGAATGGGCTGCTGAGCCCGTTCAATCCGAGCGGATGCGAGAAGGAAAAAAACGGGTTCCGGACGTGGAGTTGACAGATCGGTGGTGTTCCGATCTGTGAACGAAACAATCGGAGTCCGTCTGCTACGGCCTGCCGGGCGGGGCCGCCCCGCGAGTCGCCCCCGCTCAGATCCAGGGGCTTTGCGAGCCATTCCACCGGAGTCCGCATCAGACACGCTCGATTCAGCGGGATTGACCCTGCGCTCAGTGGTCCGGTCCGACCGGGCCACTGAGCGGGAACACGCTCAGGCTGTCCAGCCGGTCGAGGAGGCTGGCCCCGACGGTCAGTGCGCGGCTGTCGGCGGCCCAGGCGAGGAAGCTGGGCGGATCGGCCAGCGGCGGCGTGCGGGTTTCGAGCTGGCCGGTCGCGGCGTTCACGAGGTCCACGCGCCATCCGCGTTCATCGCGGGCCGGGAGGGCCAGCAGGGTGCTGTCGGGGCTGAACCGGGGCCCGCTGAGGGTCTCCCGGGGCGCGGCGGCCCGCAGCGTCGCGAAGGGGACCCGCACGCCGGGCCGGTACAGGTCGGTGGTGCCGTCGGCGGCAGTGACGGCCAGGACGCCCCGGCCGCTGATCTGCACGTCGCCGGCGCGCCGGCCGGGCGCCACGGGCAGCGGGAAGCGTTTGCCGCTGCCCAGCAGGGTCACGAAGGCGTCCCCCTGGGCGGGCACGACGAACGCGCGGGTCGCGTCGGGTGAGACGGTCACGCGCGCTCCGGCCAGCAGCCGGGGCGCATCGACCGTCCCGAGCCGCTGGCCGGCCGGGCCGATCACGGTCAGGCGGTCGTCGTTCCAGATGCCGGCCGCGTTGCCCCAGTGGTTGACGCTGAGGTGCGTGGCGGTCCCGGCCGGGGCGACGGTCCGCACGGCGCCGCCCGAGAACTGCCCGAGGTTCAGGCGGCCGCGGCTGTCGGCGCTGAGCGTCCAGGTGGCGCGGTTCATGGTCTGCACGGCCCGTACCTGCGGCGCGGTCGTCGGCCCGGCGAGCAGCGTGCCGTTCCCGAGCAGCGCGGCGGCGCGGCCCGTGACGGGATCCAGGCCGCCGCCGACCGGCCGTGCCGGCAGGGGCAGGCGGCGCGTGGCCGGCTGCTCGGCCGGGCCGATGGTCAGGCTGTCGGGCGCGATCCCCAGGACCTGCTGGTCGGCCGTCACCTGCACCGGCCGGATCGCCCCGCCGGGCACGCTGAGGGTCTTCTCGCGGCGGCCGGTCAGCAGGTCGCGGCGTTGCAGTTCGCCGTTGCCGGGAACGCCGTCCAGGGTGAGGACCGTGCCGTCCCGCAGGGGGAGTCCGGCGACGTGCGGGGTGTCGCGGGTGACGACGCTGCTGGGGTAGTTCTCGCGCAGCGCGATCAGTTGCCGTCCGGCCTGCACGGCGGCGCTGCGGCTGTCGGCACCGAAGCCCACCGTGCCGACCGGGCAGGCTTCGTCGCAGAGGTATCCGGACAGGACGGCGGCGCTGCGCGTGTCGAGCAGCTGCACGCGCCGGTCGCGGCCCACGACGGCGCGCGATCCGTCCGGGGAGGTCGTCAGGAACGTCACGCCGGGCTGCGTCAGTGGCGGCCGGGGGCTGCCGGTCAGGCTGAACTGCTCGGTGACGCGTGCGCTGCCGATCAGGACGGTATCGGGGCCGTTGAAGCCCGCGCCGGTCAGGTCCGCGACGGTCCACTGGGCGGCGCGCTGGCCGTCCGCGAGCCGCCAGACGCTGACGACGCCCGTTCCGTTCCCGGCTGCCGTGGTCGTGAGTGCCAGCTGGCCGTCCGGACTGACGGCGAGGCCCGCGCATTCGGCGCCCGTGGAAACGCTGCGTGACGCGGCACCGGTGGCGTCCAGAACGACCAGGCGGGCGCCCAGGCAGGTGGCGACGCGGTCGCCGGGCAGCAGGCGGGCGCCCGTCACGGTTACCGGGCCGTTCAGGAACACGCCGGCCGGGGCACCCAGGCCCAGGCCGGCGGCGGGCGCACCGAGCAGAAGGGAGATCAGGCCGGCGGCAGGAATGCGGAATTTCACACCGGGAAGTCTACCGCGCCCCCCGGCGGGGTCCGGGTCCGGTCAGAAGGTGTAGCCCTTGGGCACCACGACCACACCGTTTTCCGTGACGGTGAAGCCGCGCGCACGGTCCTCCTCCGGGTCGAGGCCGATCTTCGTGCCGGGCGGGATGATGACGTTCTTGTCCACGATGCAGCGGCGCAGGTGCGCGTGCCGGCCCACCTCGACATCGTCGAACAGCACGCAGCTCTCCACCAGGGAGTACGAGTGGGTGCGGACGCCGCGCGCCAGGATCGAGTCGCGGACGGTCCCGCCGCTGATGATCGCGCCCCCGGCCATGATGGTGTTGAACGCCTGCCCCTTGCGGCCGTCGCTCTCGTGCACGAACTTGGCGGGCGGGGAGAACTCGCTGCTGGTGCGCAGGGTCCATTCCGGGTTGTAGATGTCGAATTCCGGGTTGATGCTGACGAGGTCCATGTTCGCCTCGTAGTAGGCGTCCAGGGTGCCCACGTCACGCCAGTAGGTGTTCGGGCCGGCCTGACCGGGGATGGGGTTGCGGTGGAAGTCGTACGCCATGACGTTGTACCCGTCACTCAGGGCGCGCGGGATGACGTCCCCACCGAAATCGAAACCGCTCTCGCCGCCGCCCATGTTCGTCTCGAGCAGTTCTTCCAGCGCGCGGCGCGAGAAGATGTAGTTGCCCATGCTGGTCAGGCTGGTGCCGGGCTGGCCGGGAATGCTGGGCGGGTCCTTGGGTTTTTCCAGGAAGTCCGTGACGCGCCAGTTCGCGTCGACGTGCATCACGCCGAACTGGTGCGCCTGCTCCTGCGGCATGGGGTACGCGGCGATGCTGACGTCCGCGCGGGTCTCGATGTGTTTCTGCAGCATGTGTTCCACGTTCATCTTGTAGATGTGGTCACCGCTGAAGATCGCGACGTAATCCGCGTCGTAGTTGTCGATCAGGTGCATGTTCTGGTACACGGCGTCGGCGGTCCCGCGGTACCAGACCGGCCCGAGTTCCTCGATGCGGTACATCTGCGCGGGCACCAGCGTGATGAAGTAGTCGCTGAGGAACGTCCCGAAGCGCCAGCCGCGCTGGATGTGCTCGGTGAGGCTCTGCGCCTTGTACTGCGTGAGGACGTACACGGAGAACACGCCGGAGTTGATGAAGTTGTTGATGGCGAAATCGATGATGCGGTACTTGCTGCCGAAGGGAACGGCGGGCTTGCTGCGCTTCTGCGTCAGTGGCGCCAGACGGGACCCCTGCCCGCCCGCGAGAATCATGCCGAGAACCCGTGGTTTCATGCGATACCCCCTTCAATGGACCGGCGGTCAGGCAGTTGAACGTGACCGCTGAACCGCCGATCAGACCGGTAAACCGTGAGTCCCTGTGCTGTGCCGATACTGTAACGCGAAACGGCGCGCCGGCAGGCGGACCGATCTGCTCAGGGACAAGGTCCGGAGCGCCCGGGTCCGGAGCGCTCCGTTCCGGACGGTCCGGCGCCTTCAGACCGCGCCCACCTTAGCGGGACAGCAGGGTCCGCACGTGCCGCGCCGCTTCACCTGCACTTAATACCGGGCTTCCCAGCTGCGTGCGCGTGAACGTCAGCTGCCGCCGGGCGTACTGCCGGGTGGCGAGCGTGACCTGCGCCGCCGCCGCGTCCGGACTGAGGTGGCCGCGCGCCACGGCCAGCGCCTCGCGGTACCCGAGCGCCTGCCAGACGGTCGGTCGCGGCTCGGTGTCCGGCGCGACCCGCTGCGCGAGCCAGGCGGCCTCGTCGGCCCATCCGGCGCGGAACATGTCCTGCACCCGTGCCAGCATCCGGGCTTCCAGATCCGCCGGATCGCGCGTGAAGGCCGTCACGTCATAGCGGTAACGGGGCGGTCGGCGCCCGAACTCGCCGGGGAACCGTCCGGTCTGCCGGTACACTTCCAGCGCCCGGACAACCCGGCGCGGGTTACGTTCCAGCCGCGCCGCTTCCGCCGGGTTGATGGCCTGCACGTCGGCCAGCAGGGCGTCCAGGCCCCGAACGGCCAGTTCCGCCTCGACGTCGGCGCGCAGGGCCGCGTCGCTGGGCGGCGTGAGCGGCAGCCCGCGCGTCAGGGCCGCAAGGTAGAACCCGGTCCCTCCCACCACCAGCGGCACCTGTCCCCGCGCGAGAATGCCGGCGATGGCCGCCTCGGCCAGTTCCACGAAGCGGGCCACGTCGAACGGCTCGGTCACGTCCACCACGTCGAGCAGGTGATGGGGCGCGGCCGCGCGGTCCGGCGCGGCCGGTTTGGCCGTGCCGATATCCAGACCGCGGTACACGGTGAACGCGTCGGCCGAAACGATCTCCAGCGGGTACTCCCGCGCCAGCGCCAGTGCCAGCGCGGATTTACCGGCCGCGGTGGGCGCCGTCAGGATCGGAATGGAACTCAGCACGCGAGGGATTGTACGTGATGGCACGCGCCTCCCATGCCCCGCGGCGGACGGGTCCACAGTCACGCCGGACAGGCCAGTGATAGCGTATGAACATGAACGAGCCCGTGCTGGCGCGACTGCAACACCTGATGACCCTCCGCGAAGAGGTGGAAAGCCTGACCGGAACCGGCCCCTGGCTTCCGAGTGCCGACTGGGCCGATGCCGACAGTCACCTGATCCTGTACCTCGACGTGCCCGGCGTGAACCCCGATACCCTGGAACTGCTCGAGGAGGACGGTACGGTCACGGTTGCCGGTCAGCGCGACGAGACCCACCGGCTGCTGCGCGGCGAACGGCCTGCCGGCACCTTCCGCCGCACCCTGACCTTTCCCGAGGACGTCCTCCCGCAGACCGGCGAGGCCAGTCTCGCGAACGGCGTGCTGTGCGTCCGGTTCGAGAAGAAGCACCCGACCATCAACGTGCAGTCCAGCGAAACGCCCCTCTGACCGCCGGCCCCGGCGGGAACTGTTCAGTGCCCGTCGTGGTGCCCGTCGGTTGCCGCGCCGTGACCGTCTGCCGCGTGGTCAGCCGCAGGTGCGGCGGGAGCCGCTGCCGTTGCTGGGGCCGTTGCGGGGACCGTTGCGGGGGCCGTTGCTGGGGCCGTTGCTGGGGCCGTTGCTGGGGCCGCCGGGATGGGGTCCGCCGCCTGGACCGCCGGCACCGGACCATGCGCGTGCCCATCATGTCCCGGCACCGTGATGGACCGGGCCACCGTGAACAGGCCGCCGAACAGCAGCGCCGCCACCACCACGGTCCCGCCCAGCAGGACCGGGAGTTTGGGGCCCAGCTGCACCCCCTCGCGTGCCAGGAACGCCCCGAGCGACAGGATCAGACCGACAGGAATCAGCAGCGAAGAGTACGCGGGATTGTCCGGGAAGTGCTGAACGCCGCCGGTGATCATGCCGATCCCCACCGAGAGGACGAACGACACGAGCAGAAACCCCAGCAGGTTGTCGGGTCGCGCCCGGCGCCGCACCACGAATTCCTGCAGGTAATGACCCGCCGTGAAGCACACCACCCCCAGGGCGGCCAGCCCCAGGTAGTAGACCGTGTGCTCACCGAGTCCCAGGTGAACAATGCCCCCCGCAATGAAACTGGTGGACGCCAGCAGCAGGAAGTACGCCAGGAAAGGAAGCAGCAGCTGACGGCGGACGGACGGCCCGTCATGGGGCGCAGACTGTAAACGGTTCACAGGCAGCAACAGTACAGCCACACTGTCAAGCTCGTGTTAAGGTCCGCTCAAGACGGCACGGCCCGTCCCACCGCGCACCTCGCACCACGCCGCCAGGGCCAGTCGGGTTCCCGGCGCGCAGCTGGCCATCCGGTCCGATGCCAGCTGGTCGGCAAAGCAGCCACCGCGCCTGTCCTCGAGCAGCCAGGGGCGGCACCGGAGGGCCCGCACCAGCCTCTGCGCACCACATGAAACGGACGCCGGGCGAAGCGATCCGACGAGCCGCTCCGCAGGGTGGGAATAAAGAGGACCGCCGGGCGTGGAATCGGCAACCCGGTACGGTGGCGGAGTCCGTCTGAACGAAACAGACCGCAGTCCGTATGACCACCCCACGGCAAGACGAGAGAACCCCGTTTCGCACGGGGTTCTCTCTCCTGCTGGTGCCGGTGAGGGGACTCGAACCCCTACGGTTTCCCGCTCGATTTTGAGTCGAGTGCGTCTACCATTCCGCCACACCGGCGGCGTGGGGAATGGTAGCGCGTGGGGGGGCGGGGGTCAATGTCATACGGATTCCGTTTATTTCGTTGACAGATCGGAACACCACCGATCTGCCAACTCCACGTCCGGAATCCGTTTCTCTCCTACTCGCACCCGCTCGGATTGAATGGTCTTTGCAGCCCATTCAATCGGAGTCCGTATCAGGTGGGGTCGGGGTGCGCGCCGATGCGGCGGCCGATGTCGCGCCTCAGTTGCGCGCCGGGGAAGTCCGTCTGGTCGGCAAGGGCATACGCGCGGCCCAGGGCGGCGTTCAGGGTGGGGGCGGTGGCGGTGATGGCCAGGACACGGCCGCCGCTGCTGAGGAGTCGCCCGCCTTCGGTGCGGGTGCCGGCGTGGTGGATGATGCCGTGCGGGCCGGGGTCGGGGAGGGTGATGGGAATGTCTTTGTGGGGTTCGGCGGGGTAGCCGGGCGCGGCGAGGATGATGGTGGCGCTGGCGGCGTCGCTGAAGGTGACCTGTGCGGGGTCGAGCTGGCCGCGCGTGGCGTCCAGGGCGTGCTGGGCGAGGTCGCTGGTAAGAAGGGGGAGGACGGTTTCGGCTTCGGGGTCGCCGAAGCGGGCGTTGAATTCCACGACCTTGGGGCCGGTGGGGGTGAGCATCAGGCCGGCGTACAGGACGCCGGTGTAGGGCAGGCCCTCTGCGGTCATGCCGCGCAGGGTGGGTTCGATGATGTCGCGGCGGATCTCGCCCAGCACGCCGGGTTCGAGGGGGAAGGGGCAGATGACGCCCATGCCGCCGGTCATGGGGCCGGTGTCGCCCTCGAAGATGGTCTTGTGGTCCTGGCTGGGGGGGGTCAGGGCGTACTGGGTGCCGCTGCACAGGGCGAGGATGGTGACTTCCTGGCCGGTCATGAATTCCTCGGTGACGGCCTGCGCGCCGGGCTGGGTGAAGATGTCGCGCAGGGCGGCCTGGGCCTGCTCGGGGGTGTGGGCGATGGTGACGCCCTTCCCGGCTTTCAGGCCGGCGTCCTTCACGACGATGGGGGGCGTGAGGGTCGCGGCGTGGTCGAGGGCGGTCTGGAGGTCGCTGAAGGCGTGGTGGGCGGCGGTGGGGATGCCGTGGCGCTCCATGAAGGCCTTGCTCCAGGCCTTGTCACCTTCGAGGCGGCTGGCGGCGCGGGTGGGGCCGAAGGCGGGGATGCCCAGCGCGGCGCACTCGTCGACCAGTCCGGCGGCCAGGTACGCCTCGGGGCCGACGATGACGAGGTCGGCGCCTTCCTGCTGCGCGAGGCGGGCGAGGGTGGGGGCGTCCTGGGGGCTGTCGATGATACGGGCGTGCGCGGCGATGCCGGGGTTGCCGGGGGTGCACAGGACCTCGTGGCCGTGGCGGGCGCAGGCGTGCGCGATGGCGTGTTCGCGGCCGCCGCCGCCGATGACGAGCACGCGCATCAGCGGTCGCCTCCGGAGCGGGCGGCGCGGCGCTGCCAGTAGCGCACCAGACCCTGCACGCTCATCCAGGGGGGGCAGGCGAAGTCGAAGCGGGCGGGCAGGCCGGGGTGTTCGCGGCTCAGGTCGTTCATGAGGTCCCCTGTGAAGGTGTGGGTGATGGTGTCCAGGTCGTGCCCGGCCTGCAGTCCGGCGGCGACGCGCTGCGCGTCGGTGTCCATGTTGCGCAGCAGGTCGTCCCAGTGGGCGGGGGTGTTCGGGTGGCTGCCGTAGTGCGCGAGGTGCAGGGTGCGGGCGTCCAGGGTGCGTAGCGTCTGCACGGAGTCCCGCCACGCCTCGAGGTTGATGTCCGGGGGCGGGGTGGGCGCGCGGGGCGTCTGGGCGGCGTCGAGGCGGATGCCGCCCACGTCACCCACGAACAGGTGTTCGCCCGCATGGAAGCTCAGGTGGTGGACGGCGTGGCCGGGCGTATCGAGCGCCTGCACGTCCAGGCTGCCCAGGCGCAGGCGTTCGCCGCCCTGCAGGACAGTCAGGCGCGCGGGGTCGATGGGTTGCATCTCGCCCCACAGGCGCTCCATGTGATCCCCGTAGATCTGGGTGGCGCTGGCCACCAGCCGTTCCGGGTGGGACAGGTGCGCCGCGCCGCGTGCGTGGACGTAGGCGCGGGCCTGAGGGACGAGGTTCAGGACCGTGCCGGCCGCCCCGGCGTGATCGAAGTGAATGTGGGTCAGCAGGACGTGCCGCACGTCCGAGAGGGTCGCGCCGAGGCCGGTCAGGCCGCCGCGCAGCGCGCCGAGGGTGCTGGTCGGGCCGGTATCCACGACCGCGAGGCCGTCCCCGGTGTCGAACACGAACGCGGCGATGACGCCCGGCGTGTCCTGGAAGTTCAGGTCCAGCGCGTGGACGTGGGGCGTCATGCCTTCCCGCTGAGGCGCACGCCGAGCAGCAGCAGCGCGCAGGCGTACTGCACGTACGCGATGATGCGGATGGTCCGCACGTTCGTGGCCGCGCGCAGGGGGCCGAAGGTCAGGGCGAGAATGCCGGTGGCGCTGAGCAGAATCACGCCGAACAAAAGCCAGAGTGCCATGAGACGCAGAATACCCGCTGCCCCCGGGGGCCGGGCGGCCGTGGACTGGGCAGCGGGTCCGGGTCAGACGGGATTAAAGTGACTCCACGTCATTCTGATACGGACTCCGATTGAATGGGCTGCAAAGCCCATTCAATCCGAGCGAAGCGAGTGGGAGCAAAGCGGGTGCCGGACGTGGAGTCGGCAATCCGGTGAAGTGCCGGATTGTCGGCGAAACAAACGGAATCCGTATCAGAAGCACTCCGATTGAATGGCGGGCCGCCGGGTCCGAGCGGACGCGACTCGCAGAGCTGGCTCCGCAGCGGAGGAGCGAAACGGACGGAGTCCGGCTCAGTTCTCGCTGACCAGCGCTTCGAGGAGGCGCACGGCTTCCTCCAGGCGGTGGGCCTGCACGCGGGCGGCGGTGCGCACCTGCCGCCACTCGAGGCGGACGCGGGCGAGGCTCAGGGGGTCGCCGCCGAGTTGCGTGAGTTGCAGGGCGCGGCGTTCGAGCGTCTCGACCTGCGCGGCCAGCTGGCGCAGGCTGGCCTGGTGGGTGCGGGCGGCGTTCAGGGTGGCGTCCAGTTGCGCCTGCGCCTCGGCCTGCGCGAGGTGCAGGTTGTGGTGGGCCTGCATGACCTGCGGGCTGGCCTCGCCGGCCTCGCCGGCCTGCCACTGCGCGTAGTTCAGGGCGTGGCGGGCGCGCAGGACGTTGGGGTGTAGCGGCACGCCCAGCGAGAAGCGGGCGTTGCTCAGGTCGAGTTCCAGCATGGTCAGGGGCGTGTCGGCGTCCTCGAGTTCGATCAGCGGCGTGAATGCCTCCAGGAACGCGCGGGTCTGCGTGACCATCAGGCGCGAGTGCGCCAGTTGCGGACTGACGACCTGCCCGCTGCGGCTGGCTTCCTCGAGTTCCTGGACGGTCAGGCGCAGCAGGTCGCCCTGCGCGACGGCCGCCGCGACCTGGTCGGCCACCTCGATGCGGGCGTGGTCGGCGCGGAGTTTGCTGAGCATCTCCTCGGTCTCCCAGCGCCGCACCTCGGCCTGCGTGGCCTGCACGTCCCATTCGGCGGCGCGTTCCAGGCTCAGCAGGTCCGGGTTGCTGCGGATGGCGCCCAGGCTGCGGCTGGCGATCTCGGCGTGCGAGCGGGCCAGCAGCAGCGGCAGGTCGTGCGCGCGGCGTCCCCACTTGACCGGCGACGGGGCCGGGGCGATCGGGCCGGGCGCGGCCGGCTGGGCGGGGACCGGGACGGACTCGGCGAACTTGGCGAGGTCCAGGGTGGTGCCCTCGAGCCACTTGTCGGCGCGGGCGTCCCCGAAGTTCTCGCGCATCTGCGAGTACACGTCCTGCAGCACGGCGACCACGTCGCGCGGGCCGAGGGCGCGCACGGCGGTCCAGCCGCGGCGCTGCACCGCGCCCTGGATGGCGAGGTCTGCCTCGCGCACGCCCAGTTCGGCGCTGAGGCGCTGGCGCAGCCACTCGCGGTACGGGTCGGCCGAGACCGGGGTCACGCGCGGCTCCCGGTGCGGCGCTGGCGGGCGCATTCGAACAGCACCAGGGCGGCGGCGGTGGCGACGTTCAGGCTGTCCGCGCCGCGCGCGGCGTTCATGGGAATGCTGACCGAGTGGTCGGTGTCCCGCCAGTGGGCGGGCAGGCCCTCGTGCTCGGTGCCGAGCAGCAGCGCGACCCGGCCGGTCAGGGGAGCGTCCCAGTAGGTGCGGGGCGCGTCGGGGGTGCAGGCGACGGTGGTGAAGGCGCGGGCGGCCAGCCAGTCCTGCGCGGCCTGTTCGTCCATGACCGCGACCGGCAGGCTGAACACGCTGCCCTGGGACGCGCGGATCACGTTCGGGCCGTAGGGGTCCGCGCCGCGCCCGAGGACGATCACGGCGTCCGCGCCGGCGGCGTCGGCGGTGCGGAGGATCGCGCCGACGTTGCCGGGTTTCTCCAGGCCGTGCAGCACGACCGTCACGGCGTCCGGGCCGGGTTCGGGCAGCGCGGCGCGGGGGGTGGGGGCCAGGCCCAGCAGGCCGTCGGGGTTCTCGCGGCCGCTGACCTTCTCGAAGGCCGCGCGGGAGAGTTCCAGGACCGTGAGGTGCGGGTGGGTCAGTTCGGGGGCCAGCGCGTGCGCCTCGGGGCTGAACAGGGCCGGGCAGGTGTACAGGGTGTCCAGGTTCACGCCGGACGCGGCGGCGCGGTGCAGTTCGCGGGCGCCCTCGATCAGGATGACGCCTTCCTGTTCGCGTTCACGGCGGGTGCGGAGTCTCACGAGCCGTTTCACGTGGCTGTTCTGGAGGGAGGTGATCGGGGCGGGCGTGGTCATCGCCGGCCATTATGCCGCGCCGCGCCTGCCGGAACCGGTCGGCGGGAGGCGGGTGCGGCCGGCCGGCGTTCGCGCTAGCCTGTGCGCATGGCGCTCGCCTATCCTCCCTTCAAATCCTGCCCGTGCGGGTCCGGCCGCAGTTACGGGCACTGCTGCGGGCCGCTGCATGCCGGTGCGCCCGCCACGACGCCCGAGGCGCTGATGCGGTCGCGTTACGCCGCGTACGCGCTGGGAAACGCGGCGTACGTCCTGCAGACCTGGCATCCGGACACCCGGCCGGGCACGCTGGACCTGCGGGACGGCACCCGGTACCTGGGGTTGCGGGTGCGCCGCGCCGAGGGCCGCCGCGTGGAGTTCGCCGCGCAGTTGCGCCTGCCTGACGGTGAGCGGTACACGCTGCGGGAGAACAGCGAGTTCGTGCAGGTGGATGGCCGCTGGCTGTACCTGGATGGGCAGTCGCCGGCCGGCGGCGACAGCGACCCCGTCTGAAGCGGGGTGCGGCGGGAACGTCTGCCGGTCCGGCCGCGTATCATGAGACATGACTGAGCCAACAGTGAACGGCAGCCAGACCCGCAGCAGGCCCACGGTGCAGGTGCGCCCACCGGGCCGGCCGGCCGCGCTGCTGATCGGCGGTCTGCTGGCCGCGGCCGTGCTGGTCAGCCAGAGCGTGAAGGTCATTCCGGCCGGGTACGTGGGGGTGGTGTTCAGTTCCTTCAGTGGCGTGAAGGCGCAGCCGCTTCAGGAAGGCATTCATTTTCTGGTGCCGTTCGTGGACCGCGTGAACCTGTACGACGCCCGCCTTCAGGAGGTCACGCTGGCGCACACCACCCAGGACGGGGACGAGGGCGCCATCCGGGCGCGCAGCAAGGAAGGCCTGGACATCACGGCGGACGTGACCGTGCAGTTCCGGGTGGACCGCGCCAAGGCCGCGACGCTGCACAAGGAACTCGGGCGGGACTACGTGCGGACCGTGATCCGGCCGCAGGTGCGCAGCAAGGTCCGCGACGCCATCGGGCAGTTCGGCGCGGCCGACATCATCTCCTCGAAACGGCAGGAGGTCGAGGCGAGCATCACGGCGGAACTCCGCAAGATCTTCGAGCGGAACAATCTGGTTCTGGACAGCGTGCTGCTGCGTGAACTGCGCATTCCGGACAGCATTGCCAAGGCCATCGAGCAGAAGCAGGCGGCCGAGCAGCAGGTGGCGGTGGAACGCAACCGCCTGCAGCAGTCGACGATCAGCGCCCAGCGGGCCGTGGTCGAGGCGGAAGGGGCCGCCAAGGCGTCGGTGGCGCGGGCGCGCGGGGAGGCCGAGGCGCTGTCGCTGCGCGGACGGGCGCTGCGGGAGAACCCGCAACTGATCCAGCTGACGGTCGCCGAGAAACTCTCGCCCGGCATTCAGACCGTCATGCTGCCCAGCACCGGGAACTTCCTGCTGGACGTGGGCACACTCACGCAGCCCGCGAAGACGGCCGCGAAACCATGAGCGCCCGTGCGATAGCCTGCGCATGATGGTCGTTCTGATGCTGATGCTGATCTTCGCGGGGGTCGCGGCGGTCATGTACGTGGACAACACCACACGCGCCGGGCGCCGCGCCCTGAAGTCTGCCGAGGTCCCCGCGCTGCCCCGACTGACCGGGCAGGAGGCAGAGGCCGGTACGGCCGCTGGTCTGACGCTGCCGCTGCTGCTGTCGCTGCCGGAACCCGCCCGGACGCGTGCCTGGGCGCTGCTGTCGGGCGTGACGGACGCCCTGAAGGCGGGTGGCGGTGATACGCGCACGGCGTTCCTGCTGGCGCAGACGCGCGACTCGTACCTGCCGGACACGCTGCGCGCCTACGCGCACCTGACGCCGGCCGCGCGGCAGACGCTGGAACGCCAGGGGCAAGCGCCGGAGGTGCTGCTGGACGAGCAACTGGCGCTGCTGGAGGACGGGGTGCGCGAGGCGTTGCGGCACGATCACGCGGCGGCCGACCGGCTGCTGACGCAGGGGCGGTTCCTGCGCGAACGCTTCGGGGCCGAGAGTGCCGGGAGCGGGCTGCGTCAGAAACCGTGACGGTCACGCGGCGCGGATTCCGGTGGCGCAGGTGTTGGGGGCGCGCGTTCCGGGCTGCATGAGGATCAGCGCAAGATTGAACCGGGTTCAGAATGACGGCCCGCAGCGGCGCGGGGTCGTAGCCTGCGTGTATGACGACACTGGCTTTCCTGGGTCTCGGGGCGATGGGCGACCCGATGGCCGCCCACCTCGCCCGGTACGCGGCGGCCAGCGGCCTGACCGCGCACGTCTGGAACCGTACCGATTCGAAAGCGCAGGCGCACGCACGGGCGCACGGCAGCAGCGCCGTGACGCTGGAGGAAGCGGCGGGCGCGGACGTGATCTTCACCTGCCTGCCCACCAGCGCCGAGGTCAGCGAGGTCCTGAGCGTCATGGAGCCGCACCTGAATCGCGGCGCGGTGTGGGTGGACTGCACGAGCGGGCACCCGCAGGCCGCGCCCGCCCAGCGTGAGCGGCTGGCCGCGCGGGGCGTGACGCTGCTGGACGCGCCCGTGAGTGGCGGCACGGCCGGCGCGCAGGCCGGGACCCTGACCGTGATGGTCGGTGGCCCCGCCGACGCGCTGGAGGCGGTGCGGCCGCACCTGGCATTCGCCGGGAAGGTCGTGCATGTCGGCCAGAGCGGCGCGGGTTTCGCGGTGAAGGCCGTGAACAACGCGCTGCTGGGCGTGACGCTGTGGGCGACCGGCGAGGGCCTGGCGGTCCTGGCCCGCGCGGGCGTGGACCTGGGCGCGGCGCTGGACGTCATCAACGCCAGCAGCGGGCGCAGCAACGCCAGCCAGAACCTGATCGGGCAGCGGGTCCTGACGCGAGAGTTCCCGGCGACGTTCGCGCTGGGCCTGCTCGCCAAGGACGCCGGGATTGCCGCCGACCTGACCGGCGAGGTGCGGGGCAGCGCGCCGCTGCTGGCCCAGACGGCGGCCCTGCTGCGCGCCGCAGAACGCGTGGTGGGCGCGGACGAGGATCACACGGCCGCCCTGAAACTGATTGAGCAGATGAACGACGTGGAGTTGAAATGACACAGGAACGCATGACCCCCGGCACCGCCCAGACCACCTCTCCCCGCTTCGGGATCGTCACGGACGGCGGCCTGGACGCCTACCCTTCCCTGCTGAACGACGTGCCGGTCGCGCCGTTCTCGGTGACGTTCGGGGACGCCAGTTACCGCACGAACGAGATCAGCCGCGCGGACCTGTTCCGCATGCTGGAAAGCAACCCCAACCACCCGACCAGCAGCCAGCCCACCCCGCAGGACTGGATGGACGCCGTGCGCCGCGCCGGGGTGCGGGACGTGCTGGGCGTGACCATCAGCGCCGGCCTGAGCGGCAGCATGAACGCCGCCGAGCAGGCCCGTCAGGCGCTGGGCGACGAGTTCAACCTGACCCTGCATGACAGCGGCACCCTCAGCGCCGCGCAGGCCTTCCAGCTGCACGCGGCGGGCACGGCGGCCGCGCGCGGCGAGAGCCTGGAGACCGCCCGCGAGTGGATGCGCGCCGTGCACGAGGAAACCGAGCTGTACTTCACCATCGAGACGCTGGAGTACCTGCGCCGGGGCGGGCGGATCGGGCGGGTGCAGGCCACGCTGGGCGGCCTGCTGAACCTCAAACCCGTGGTGACGGTGGACAAGCAGGGCGGCACGTACACGAACGTGGGCCGCGCCCGCTCGTACCGGGGCGGCATGGAGGCGGTCGCCACGCAGGTCACGCGCCGCTTCGGGGAGGGCACGCCGCTGCGCGTGGGCCTGCTGTACGGCAGCGTGCGCGAGGACGCCGACGAGGTGCTGGGCCACCTGAAGGGCCGCCACCCGATCGTGTGGTCGGACGTGACGGGCGTGAACCCGGTCCTGAACGTGCACACCGGCCCGCGCACCGTCGGGATCGCCGCCGCGCCCGGCGCGTGGCCCTGGGAACGCTGAAAGCCCACAGTGACCAATGACAGGAGGGACGCCGCTCATGCCGGGCGTCCCTCCTCTCCTCTATCAACCATCAACTCTCGACCATCACCGTCTTTACTGGGTGCTGCGGGGGTCCAGCACGTCGCGCAGGCCGTCGCCGAGCAGGTTGAAGCCCAGCACGGTCAGCAGGATGGCCAAGCCGGGGAAGATCATGGTCCACGGGGCGTCGACGTAGTACTGGCGGCCGTCGCTGATCATGGTGCCCCACTCCGGCAGGGGCGGCTGCGCGCCGATGCCCAGGAAGCCCAGCGCGGCGACCTCGATGGTGGCGGTGGCGATGCTCAGGGCGCCCTGCACGATCAGCGGCGAGAGGCTGTTCGGCAGGACGTGACGGAAGATCATGCGGCCCTGCGAGGCGCCCAGCGCCCCGGCGGCCTGCACGAACTCGCGTTCGCGGATGGACAGGACCACGCTGCGTGCCAGTCGCATGTACACCGGCACCTGCACCAGCGACACGGCCAGCATGGCGGTCACGAGCTGCGGACTGTTCAGCGCGAACAGGCGGTCCATGCCCGCGATCAGCAGGGGCGGGTCGCTGGCGCTGAAGATGCTGGCGAAGCCGATGGCGAGCAGGATGCTCGGGAAGGCCAGCATCACGTCGGTCAGGTAACCCAGGACGCTGTCCAGCCACCCGCCGAAGTACCCGGCGAGCAGGCCCAGCAGCGTGCCCAGCGCCAGGGCCAGGACGGTGCTGACCACGCCGACTTTCAGGCTGATGCGGGTGCCGTGCAGGGTGCGGGTCATGATGTCGCGGCCCAGGTTGTCGGTCCCGAAGGGGGCGCGCCAGATGTTCACCTTGCCGGTGACGGGATCGGTGTACGCCTCGGCCACGTCCTTGTTCCACAGGGCGCTGAGGCTGGGGGGTTTCAGGATCAGGCTGTAGTTGCGGTCCACGGTGGGGTCGTAGGGTTTCAGGACGCTGGCGAACACGGCCAGCAGCACGAACACGGCCACGATGACCGCGCCGACCTTGCCGGGCGCGCTGCGGCGGAAGCGGCGCCAGAAGATGCTGTCCTGGCGGGGTTTGGAGGCGGGAGCGGTCGCGGTTGTCATGAGGTCACCAGGTCCCTTCAGCTGTACTGGATGCGTGGGTCGAGGGCGGCGTAACTGAGGTCCACGATCAGGTTGGCGACGCTGACGACCAGCGCGGCGAAGATCACGCCCCCCTGGATGATCGGGTAGTCACGCTGGCTGATCGCGTCGTATACCCACGAGCCGATGCCGGGCCACGAGAAGATCGTCTCGGTCAGCACGGCCCCGCCCAGCAGCGCGCCCGCCTGCAGGCCGATGACGGTCACGACCGGCAGCAGCGCGTTGCGCAGCGTGTGCTTCAGGACCACCGAGCGGCCGCTGAGGCCCTTGGCGCGCGCGGTCCGCACGTAATCCTGGCCCAGCACGTCCAGCATGGAGGAACGGGTGATGCGGGCGATGATCGCCAGGGGAATGGTGCCCAGCGCGATGGCGGGCAGCACGAGGTGCCGCGCGGCGTCCCAGGCGGCGTCCATCTGGCCGCGCAACAGGGCGTCCAGGACATTGAATCCGGTGATGGGCCGGATGGTGAATTCGGTGCCGAGCGGACCGCTGGGTGGCAGCCAGCCGAGCTTGACGCCAAAGAAGTACGACAGCAGCAGGCCCAGCCAGAAGACCGGCATGCTCACCCCGATCAGCGAGATGGTCGTGGCGAGGTTGTCCCAGACGCTGTTGCGGCGCAGGGCCGCCAGGATCCCGGCGGGCATGCCGATCACCAGCGCGAACAGCAGCGCCGCGATGCTCAGCTCGGCAGTGGCGGGGAAACGGGTTTTCAGGTCGTCCCGGACGGGGATGTTGCTCTTGATACCGGTGCCCAGGTCACCCTGCAGCAGGGCGCTCATGTACTTGGGGTACTGGGCGTCCAGGGGATTGGCCGGGTTGAAGAACCAGGGTTTGTTCAGGCCGAGCTGCTCGCGCAGCGCGGCGGCCGCTTCCGGCGTGGCGCGCTCGCCGAGCATGGCGATGGCCGGGTCGCCGGGAATCGAGCGGACGAACACGAAGACCACGAGGCTGATGCCCAGCATGACCAGCACGGTCCGCAGCAGGCGGCGAATCAGGTAACTGCCCAAAGCAGACCTCCCTTGGGTGAAATGAATGGAACGGAAGCGGGTGCCGACAGGCCCGGTCGGGTCGGTTTCGGCGGACGGTCAGACAGTGTGTCGGCGCACAGTGTACCTGCCGGGCCGCCCGCGGGGTGACCGGGCAGTCCGGGTGGATCAGACAATCCACGGTGGTGCGCCGCGGCGGGGAAACGCCCGGGGGCGCAGCGGCACACAACGGGAAGCGGCAGGTCCCCGGTACTGGAGACCTGCCGCCCCCCCTGGCGGGGCTTACTTCTTGCCGGTGACGGTGATGGTGTTGAAGGGTTCGCTGCCCAGCGGGCTGGGCACCCAGCCCTTGACGTAGCTGCGCGCGGCGGCCAGCGGGTTGCTGTGCACCATGGGAATGCGGTACGCGGCGTTGTAGGTGATCTCGTGCAGCTGCGCGTAGACCTTGGCCTTGGCGTCCTGGGTGGCGGCGGCGCGGCCCTGCTGCAGCAGCGTCTCGACGTTCGCGGGGTTCCAGTTGATGTCGTCCGAGGCGTTGGCACCGTAGTACGCGCCGTAGAAGTTGTCGGGGTCGCCGTAGTCGCCGGTCCAGCCGATCATGTACATGTCGAAGCCGGGTTCCTTGTTGCGGTCCTCGAGGTACTTGGCCCAGTCCTCGGTTTTCAGGTTGACCTTCACGCCGATGGCGCTCAGGTCGGCGGCGATGGCCTCCGCGATGGGCTTGGGCGTGGGGAAGTACGGGCGGCTGACGGGCATGTACCACAGGTCGATGGAGAAACCGTTGGGGTAGCCGGCGTCGGCCAGCATCTTCTTCGCGGCGGCCGGGTCGAACTTGTAGTCGGCCGGGACCTTGGGGCTGTTGGCCCAGTTCATGACCGGGGGCACGAAGCTGGCGTTGCTGACGCCCAGGCCGTTCCAGAAGGCGTCCACGATGGCCTTCTTGTTGATGGCCATGGCGATCGCCTGACGCACCTTCTCGTTTTTCAGGTACTGGTTGCGGTTGTTCATGCTGACGAAGCCCACGTTGAAGCTGGGGCGCTTGACAGCCACGAGGTTCTTGTCGCCCTGCACGCTCTTGAGGCTGTCGGGCGTCAGGTCGTTGGCGAAGTCGATGGTGCCGGCCTTCAGTTCGTTCAGGCGCTGGCTGGCGTCCTTGATGTTGCGGATGACCAGCTGGTCGACCTTGGCCTTGTCACCCCAGTACAGCTTGTTGGGCAGCAGGGTCACGCGGTCGCCGGTGCGCCAGCTCTGGAAGATGAAGGGGCCGGTGCCGACGGGTTTGCTGGCAGGCGTGCCGTACTTGGCGCCTTCCTTCTTGATCGCGGCGGGGCTGGCGATGCCGAAGTACCCGGCGGCCAGCACGTTGGGCAGCACGCTGGAGGGTTTGTTCAGGTCGATGCGGACGGTGGTGTCGTTGACCTTGACGATGTTCTTGATGACGGCGGTGGCGTCGCCCTTGTAGCCGCCGAGCAGTTCGCCCATGATCTCGAAGGTGCGGCCCTGGTCGCGGAAGCCGTAGGGGTGGCTCTTGTCCCACCAGCGGCCCAGGTTGAACACGATGGCGTCGGCGTTCATGGGGGTGCCGTCATGGAAGCGCACGCCCTTGCGCAGCGTGAAGGTCCAGGCGGTGTTGTTGGCGTTCGCTTTCCAGGAGGTGGCGAGGCCGGGCGCCAGGTCAGTGCTGCCGGGCTTGAAGTCCACCAGGGTGTCGTAGATCTGACGCTGCACCAGGATGCTGATGCCGTCGGTGATGTTTCCGGATTCCAGGCTGACGGGTTCGCCGTTCCCGCCGAAGACCAGCGTGGCGGCCGAGGCGGCGCTGAGGGTGGAGAGCAGGGCGGTCAGGAGCAGTTTCTTCATGGAACCTCCGGGTCCGGCATGCGGGGCGACACCGGGAGAACCGGCGGGTCTGCGCATGTGGACGGTAAAAAGGTGAATCGTGCGTTAAGGGTAGGGGCCGGCCGGGGGGGTGTCAAGCGACGGACACCCCTGGACGGGACGCGGCCCGCCGGACGGAACCCCCTCAGGGAACCGTGGCGGGCGCCGGATCGAGGACCGTGAGGCCCAGCAGCGCGAGGTTGGCGTTCCCGCCGCCGCTCACGGCCCGCACGGAGCGGATGGCGACGCCGGGCCTGGGGTTCACCCACTCGAGGGCGGTGAGGTTCACGTCCAGGCCGTCGCCGGTGCGGCCGGCCCAGACGGGCGCGGGAATCATGGAGCTGGGCAGCAGGTCCGTCCAGGCGCGCAGGTGCCGGCCGTACTCGAGGGGCTGCGTGACCCGGCTGCCGTCGGCGTACTCGATCTCGTAGCGGCCGATGACCTCGCGGGCGCTCGCGGCGGGCCAGCCCGTGGCGTGCAGGAACACCAGTCCGGCGGCGGGGCGGTTGAGGTCCAAAGTCACCTCGGCCGGAAGGTCGCGGACGCTGGCGCGGCTGCCGCGCAGCATCACGGCCCCGCTGACGTCGAAGGTGTACCGGCCCAGACGGGTCACGCCGCGTGGCAGGTTGCGCAGGTCGATGTCGGCCCCCTTGCCGATCCAGCCGCGGCCTTCGTCGTCGGTCAGGGCGCGCGTGACGAGCGGCGCGAGGTTCACGGTCGCGCCGCCCGTCGCGCGGTACGGTTCCGGCCGGTACAGGTCGCGGTAGCGCGGCGCGGCGTCCGCGACGGGCGGCGCCGACGGGTTCCAGAAGGCGCCGGCGGCACGCACGAAGGCGACGCCCTGCTCGGCATTTCCGTCCCAGATGCTGGGATTCCCGAAGTACCCGGTCCAGCGGGTCTGGATCATGCCGCCGGCCCCGCCTTCCTGGGCGGCCCGCGCGAAGCCCTCGGCGTTGCCGGCGTCTGCCCAGCTGGCGCCCAGCACCGCGAAGCCCTGGTCGCGGATGGTCTTCAGGGCGGGAAACGACGTGCCGGGCGAGTACGCCCAGTACGCCACCTGCAGGTCTTTCGGCAGGCGCGGGGGGACGCTGCCCAGCACGGCGTCCGCGAAGGCCGTGTCGTGCCAGATCATGCTGCTCACGTTCATGGATTTCAGGTACCCGTGGAGTTTCAGCAGGTCGTCCACGAACAGCTGCTCGAACCCCACCGCCTTCCCGTTCTCGCGGGCGGGGAAGCGGTCGCGGCTGCGGACCTCGTCGTGCCCGAGGTGCAACCGGGTGGGCCGGAAGACCTCCACCGCCTCTTTCAGGACCGGCAGGATCACCCGGTCGTAGGTCGCGGGGTTCAGGGTGTCGTAGGCGTACGGGCTCTGGCTGCCCTCGTCCTGGCGCAGGTCGAGGTTCTTGCCGCCGTAGAACATCCAGCCGACGTGCCCGAGCGTCTCGATCAGCGGAATGACCTCCAGGCCGTGGTTGCGGGCCAGGTCGGCCACGCGCCGCGCCTCGGCCTTCGTCGCGCCGCCCGGGTGCGCGAAGCCCCCGGCGCGGGCCGCATCCCACTGCACGTAGTCGGCCATGATCAGCACCGCGTTGAATTTCAGGGCGGCCAGCATGGGAATCAGGCGGTCGTTGACGGCCTGGCTGTTGCTGTCGAGGTAGATCATGGCGATCCGCTGTTTCAGGGCGGGGGCGTCCGAGATCCGCGCGAAGCGCAGGCCCTCCGGCGTGAGCAGCTGACGCAGCGTCTGCACGCCCAGGTACGCGCCGCGGTCGTCCGCGCCGACCACGAAGGCGCCGCCCGCGTCCACCCACAGCGCGTAGCCTTCCGGGTCGCGGGTCAGGAGACCGGCCTGCTGCGCGCGGGCCGCGAGGGCCGGGTCGGCCAGCGTGCCCACCGTGATGGCGGGGCCGGCCGCGCCCGCGTCGGGCAGCGTGGCCCCCAGGCGGGCCTTCCATTCGCCGCGCAGGTCACGGGCCGCCCAGCCCAGTTCCGGGGCGCTCCCGACCGCGCGCAGGCCCAGACCGTTCAGGGAAAGCGTGCCGGTCGGAAACTGGGCCGACCGGGGTTGCGGGACCAGGCCGGGGGCCGGGCTGACGAGCCGCGCGGCGGTCGAGGGTGTGACGGTCACGGGGGCGGCCGCAGCCAGTGGCGTGCACAGGAGGGACAGCAGCGCCACAGCGGAAGAAATCGGTTTCATATCGCACCTCATCCGGACGGCCGGACTGAACGGTGGTTGCACCCCCTCCGGGCGGAATCCGTCTCATACGGACTCCGATTGAACGGCTTACAGAGCCGTTCAATCCGAGCGGATGCGACTCGGAGAGCTGCGCCGCAGAGGAGGAGCAAATCGGGTTCCGGGCGTGCCGTCGGGCAGCGCCCGGAAGAACAGGCCGGGAGGCGGCGCACGGGCCAGACGCGCCGCCTCCCGCCACCCACGCCCGGATTACAGGCTGGCGTTCCAGGCCTTGACGATGTCGTCGAGCGCCTGCTTGGCGGTCTTCTGGCCGGCCATGGCCGCCTCGACGTTGTCCTTGAAGACCTTGTTCAGTTTGCTGGCGTCCGGGTAGATCAGGGTCAGGTCCTTGGCCTTCTTCAGTTCGGTGGAGGCCACCAGGCGGCCCTGGCTGACGGCGTCCGAGCCGCCCTGCTTGAAGAACTTGTCGGTGCTGGCCTTCACGGTGCTGGGGAAGGTGGTCTTCGTGACCTTGCTGAACTGCAGCTGGTTGACGTCGTTCGTGAGGAACAGCGCGAGCTTCTGCGCCAGCGCCTTGTCCTTGACGCCCTTGGGCACCATGAAGCCCATCAGACCGGTGTGGATGACGTTCCCGGCGAGGTTGATCGGGTACGGCGCGACGCGCGTCTGGTCGAAGATGGTCTTGTTGTCGTTCTGCACGCGCAGGATGAACTGCGGGCCCGTGATCAGCATGCCCAGCTTGCCCGCCGAGTACAGTTCGGTGGCGGCCGTGAAGCCGCGGCGCATGGTGTCTTCCGGGATGTAACCCTTCTTGTACAGGTCCACGTAGGTCTGCAGCAGTTTCACGTGCTCGGGGCTGTTGAACACGGCCTTGCCGCCGCTCTTGTCCAGCACGGGCAGCCCGGCCTCCTGGAAGACGTACAGCATGCTGATCCCGTTGATGTTCGGCATGAATCCGTACAGGCCGGTGCGGTCCTTGATCTGTTTGGCGGCGGCGATCAGGGTCTGGATGGTGCGGGGCGGGTTGGAGGGGTCCAGGCCGGCCTTGCGGAAGATCTCGGTGTTGTACGCCACGACCTTCGGCGCCCAGTACCACGGCACGCCCATGACCTTCCCGTCGAAGGTGAAGGTGTTCAGCGGGCTGGCGAAGTACAGTTTGCGCTGCGCGTCGCTGAGGTCCAGCGTCTCGAGCGCGCCCTGCTGCACGAGTTTGACGGTCATGTCGCTGCTGAGGTTCACGGCGGCGGGGGGACGTCCGGCGGCGACGGACGCCAGCAGTTTCTGCTCCATGGCGGTGGCGGGCACGTCCACCCACTTGAGTTCCACGCTGGGGTTTTCCTTCTCGAACTGCGCGACCAGGCGGTTCATCTCGTCGTTGAACAGGGGCGCGAGGCTGATGGTCCAGAATTCCAGCTGGGTCTTCTGGGCGCCGGCCGTGGCGGCAGTGAACAGGGCGGCAGTCAGGATGAGTTTCTTCATGGTGTCTCCAGAATGTGGTGGGCAGGACGGTGAGCAGGGACGGAGCGGGCCGCGCACGCAGGGTGCCGGTCCGGTTGAAAGGGGATGTGCGCCGAATGTAGCGGTTTCTGGCCGCCTCTGCCTGAGAATCTGCGTGCGTCCGCCCCGGGCGCGGCAACCGGGGGTCAGCTGGTCTCCCCTGCCCGCGCGGCCTGCGCCGGGTCGGGGCGCAGCGCGGCGGCGAACCAGCGGGTCACGTGGTCCGGGCGGGTGATGGCGCTGCCCACCACCACGGCCAGCGCTCCCGTCGCCAGCGCCTGCGCGGCCAGTGCCGGCGTGTTCAGGCGTCCCTCCGCGATGAACGGCAGGCCCGCCGCGTGCAGGGCCCGCATCAGCGCGAAGTCCGGCCCCGGCTGCTGCGGGCTGTGCGGCGTGTAGCCGCTCATGGTGGTGCCCACGATGTCCGCGCCCGCCGCGTACGCCGCCCGCGCCTCCCCGAGCGTGCTGATGTCGGCCATGGCGAGCGCCCCGGCCCCGTGCGCCGCGCGGACCAGGTCGGCCACCGGGAACGGGCGCGGCAGGTCCGTGCCGTCGAAGGCGACGATGTCCGCGCCGGCCCGCGCGACCTCCTGCACCTCGCCGGGCGTGGCCGTGATGTACACCGGCGACCCCGGCTGCGCCCGTTTGGTCAGCCCGATGACCGGCACGTCGGTCACGGCGCGCACCGCGCGGATGTCCTCGCCGGAGCGCAGGCGCAGGCCGGCCGCGCCGCCCAGCAGCGCCGCGCGGCTCAGGGCGACGATGTGCGTCACGTCGCGCAGGGGGCTACCGTCATCGGCCTGCACGCTCACGATCAGGGTGCCGCGCAGTGCGTTCAGGCGGGACGGCCGCGGGGCATCCGGGAAGGGGGAACGGGTCATGCCGCGAAGTGTACCCAGCCGGCCGGGGCCCTGGTCGAAACCACCCGCGCGTCAGGCGGTCGCGTCCCTGCCGTACCCTGGGCGCGTGACCTTCGAAGCTGACGAGCCGCACGCCGCCGCCCTGAGCCCCGACGCCCTGAACGCCGCCGCGCTGAGCCCCGATGCGCTGAGGGCCGATGCGCTGAGGGCCGGGCGACTGGTGATGGTGGACATCCCCGGCCCCACCCTGGACGGCGACACCGCCGCCTCCCTGCGCCGGCACGGGATCCGCAGCGTGTGCCTGTTCGGGAAGAACGTGGTGGACGCCGACCAGCTGCGGGCGCTGTGCGCGGACCTGCGCGCCGTGATGGGTGAGGACGCCCTGATCGCGCTCGATCACGAGGGCGGCGCGATCCTGCGGCCCACGTTCTGGCCGTTCGCTCCGTCCGCGATGGCGCTCGGCGCGGCGGACGACCCGGACCTGACCCGCCGGGTGAACGAGGCCCTGGCGCGGCAGTTGCGGGCGGTGGGAATCAACTGGAATTTCGCGCCGGTGCTGGACGTGAACGTGAACCCCGCCAACCCGGTGATCGGGGAGCGGGCCTTCGGGTCGCAGGTGGCGCTCGTCACGCGGCACGGCGGGGCCGCGCTCGCCGGGCACGACGCGGCGGGCGTGGCCGCCTGCGTGAAGCATTTCCCCGGGCATGGGGACACGTCGCTCGACAGTCACCACGCGCTGCCGAGCGTGACCCGCTCGCGGGAAGAACTCGACCGGACCGAATTCGCGCCGTTCCGGGCGCTGCTGCCCGGCACGCCGGCCGTGATGACGGCGCACATCGTGTACCCGGCGCTGGACCCGCACGCGCCGGCCACGCTGTCGCGCCCCGTCCTGACGGGTCTGCTGCGCGGCGAGTGGGGATTTGAAGGGGTGATCGTGACGGACTCGATGGGCATGAAGGCCATCGACGACCACTACGGGCGGGGCGAGGCCGGCGTGCTGGCCCTGCAGGCCGGCGCGGACCTCGTGATGGCGCTGGGCCGGCGCGAGGCGCAGGAGGCCACGCTGGACGCCATTGCCCGCGCGCTGGCCGACGGCCGGCTGGACCCGGCGCAGGGACAGGCGAGCGCCGCGCGGCTCTCGGCGCTGGCCCGCCGCTACCCGGCGCAGGCCGACACCACCCTGGACCCGGGTGCCGACGCGCCGCTGTTCGCGCGGGCCTGGGCGCAGGGGCTCACCGCGTACCGGGACCCGGTGGCGCCCACGCCGGGCTCGCGGATCAGGCTGGTCGCGCAGCGGCGCGTGACCCGCGAGAACGTCAGCGAGGCCAGCGTGGACGCCGCCACGCTGGCCGCGGAACTCGCCGGGGTGTACCGGGTGGAGCTGACGGCCTTCGACGATCCGGCCGACCTGGACTGGGCGGCGCTGCAGGCGGAGGGCGTGCCGGTGCTGCTCGCCACGACCGCCCGTCACCGCCAGCCGGCGCTGCGCGGGGTGCGCCCGGACCTGCACCTGGCGCTGTACAACCCCTACGCGGCGCTGGATGTGGACGCCCCGGCCGTCCTGACCTTCGGGTTCCGGCCGGAGGCGCGCGCCGCCCTGCTGGCCTGGCTGCGCGGCGAGGCGCGCGCGCCGGGACGCCTGCCCTTCGGGCACTGACGCGGCGGGTGCTCAGCGCCTCGCCGCGGGGGCGCCGCCCTCCGCCCCCGCAGCGAGGCGCCAGGGGTCGCCTGCACCCGGTCCGGGTGACGAGGCGGGGCGTGGCGTCGGTCGCAGTCGGTCCATGAACCGCCGGGCGGCGGCGGCGGCAGCGTGACCGGCCGGGTCCGGCCGGAACGACAGGCTGAGGCTGCCGTCGGCCAGCACCTTGAAGCTCAGCAGACCCGCGTGACCCGGCACGCTGGCCAGGGTGACGGGCGCGCGCAGCAGGCGGCCCAGCGCGTCCCCCAGGGACGGCAGGCGGCCCTGCCGGTCCGGTGGGGCGCGCAGGGTGATCAGGCCGGCCTGCCGGGCGATCAGACGGACGGGCCGGCAGGCGTCCGGGGCGGGTGACGCGGCGAACTGCACGGGCAGCCACGCCTCGAAGGCCGGGTCCGGCCGGCCGTGCGGGCCGGGCCGGACGGGGCCGCGCAGGTGGAAGGTCAGGACGCGGTTGCCGCTGCGGCGGAGGTCGAAGCGGGTGTCGCTGACGCCGGCGAGGGTCACGCTGTCCAGCAGGCCGGCGGGCAGGTGGCGGCGCAGCGCGGCGTCCACGGCGGCCAGCAGGGCCCCGCGGGTCAGGGTGGCGGTGACGGGCGGGGTGGGGCGGCCGGCCAGGAGGACCAGCACGCCGTTCTGGAAGTCGTTGAAGCTGCCATCCGGCGCGAGGGGCAGCGTGTCGCTGGTCGGGTAGCCGAGCGGGCCGCGTTCCCAGCCGGCGCTGGCCCAGGCGGCGCGCAGGTCGCCGTGGACGGCCATCGGCCCGGTGCGTGGGTGAAGGAACAGGCTGCCCCCCTGGAAGTGACTGAACTGCCCGGCCCGGTCGGCGGTGGGGGTGGGATCACTGACCGGCAGGCCCAGGAGACTGTCCGGGCCGCCGAGGGCGTCGTAGCGCCGGCGGAGGTCGCCGCGGATCTCGTGGACGCCGGTGGCGGGCGAGGCGTACAGGTCCGCGTGCCGGTAGCTGCGGCGGTGGCCCCCCCGCACGGCCTCGCACGGACCGGCGGGCGGGCCGGTGTGGGCGGCGCCGAGGGCCTGCGCGCAGGCGTGCAGGGTGCCGGCGGGATCGGCCGGGTGCAGGGCGGTGTGCTGCACGGTCAGGGTGATGCGGGCGTACTCGTCGCCGCTCTCGTGGCAGCACAGGCGGGTGCGCAGGGTGCGGGTCTCACCGGGGGCCACCTGTCCGCTGAAGGCGGCGCACCCCAGTTCCCGGGCGGGCAGGTCGGGAGGCCGGGCGAGCAGCCGCGCCTCGCCGCTGATCTGGACGGGGCCGGCGGGGGTGAGGGTGAAGGTCACGCTCAGCGTCACCTGCCGGTCGCGGCCACCCAGGCCCCTGAGGTGGTAGGCCGCGTCGGGGCAGGCCGGACCGAGAAGGGTCAGGTCATGCTGGCAGCCGAGCGCGTGGTCCCGGCCGAAGGTCTCGTCGTCCGTGACCTGCAGGTGGGTGGTGTGGGTCAGTTGGGCCTGTGGGTGGTCGGGGGTGTGCGTCGGGCTGGGGGTGTGCATGGTGCCTCCCGGTGGGTGGGTGCATTGAACACGGGCGGGCATGATCGGGCCGTGATCGGTGTCCAGTGTGGGTGGCCGGGTCGGTGGGGGTTCCGCGGGGACGGGCGAGACAGACGGGCTCACCGGCTGATAGATTGAACTGAGTACAAGCCCCATCAACGGCCGTTCCCTCACCCTGCCTTCAGGTTCCGCGCGCCGGCACGGACCCGTGAAGCCCCCCACCCGGAGGACCCCAGTCATGGATTTCACCCTGAACGACGAACAACGCCAGCTGCAGCAACTCGCCCGTGACTTCGCCCGCCGCGAGATCATCCCCATCGCCGCCGAGTACGACCAGAAGGAAGAACTGCCCTGGCAGGTCGTCGAGAAGGCCTTCGAGGTCGGTCTGCTCAACCCCAGCATCCCCGAGCACGCCGGCGGGCTGGGCCTGGGCATGTTCGACGAGTGCCTGATCGGCGAGGAACTCGCGTACGGCTGCATGGGCATCTACACCGTCCTGATGGCCAGCGAACTGGGCATCGCGCCCGTCCTGATCGGCGGAACCGAGGAGCAGCAGCAGCGCTTCCTGACGCCCCTGACCGAGAAGGCCGGCCTGGCCGCCTTCGCGCTGAGCGAACCGAACAACGGCTCGGACGCGGCCAGCATGCACACCACCGCCACCCTCGACGGCGACGAGTGGGTCATCAACGGCACCAAGATGTGGATCAGCAACGGCGGCCTCGCCGAGTTCACGGTCGTGTTCGCCACCACCGACCGCCAGGGCGGCCACCGCGCCACCGTCGCGCTGGTCGTGCCCAAGGACGCGCCGGGCTTCAGCTACAACAAGATCAAGCACAAGATGGGCCAGCGCGCCAGCCTAACCAGCGAACTGGTGTTCGAGAACGTCCGCGTGCCGCGCGCCAACCAGCTCGGCGGGCTGGGCGACGGCTTCAAGATCGCCATGAAGACCCTCGACAAGACCCGCATTCCGGTCGCGGCCGGCTCGGTCGGCATCGCCCGGCGCGCCATGGAAGAAAGCATCAAGTACGCCAAGGACCGCACCGCCTTCGGGAAGCCCATCGCGGAACTGCAGGCCATCCAGTTCAAGCTGGCCGAGATGGCCATGGGCATCGAGACCGGCCGCCTGATGTACCAGAAGGCCGCGTGGCTGGTCGACCAGGGCCTGCCGCACGGCTTCGAGAGTGCCATTGCCAAGGCCTACTGCAGCGAGATGGCCTTCAACGCCGCGAACGAGGGCATTCAGGTGCACGGCGGGTACGGCTACGTCGGCGAGTACCCGGTCGAGAAACTGCTGCGCGACGTGAAACTGAACATGATCTACGAGGGCACCAACGAGATCCAGCGCGTCGTGATCAGCCGCAACCTGCTGAAGTAAAACGGCGGGCACCACGGGGGCGGCCGGGACACACTTCCGGCCGCCCTCCCGCATTCCAGCGCTGCCCGGACGGACTCCGGCAGGAGGGCTCGCAACGCCGCCCAAGGGGAGGCGGTCCGCCGGTCCGTGTCGTGCGGCCTGCCGTCTGTTTCCCTGGAGCAGTTGCCATAAAGAGGCAGCCTGTCTGGCCGAACGGACCTGTAAAGCTCCGCAGGAGAGCGGGTGACTCTTGAAGGGCAGGGCCGACTGAAACAGCTGAGACGGACTCGGATTGAATAGCTTACAAAGCCGTTCAATCCGAGCGAAGTGAGGAGCAGTTGGGCGGATTCCGGACGTGGAGCTGGCAATCCGGTGAACTTCCGGATGGTTGGCGAAACAAACGGAATCCGTATGAGAACCAGAGAATGACGGCATCGGAAGTCTGCTGTTCCGATGCCGTCATTCGGAGAACGGCTCCAACGCCACGCCCGGCACGGCAGTCCTCCGGGCTTCCACGCTGCGGCGCTGCTCTCCGGGTCGCTTCGCTCGGACGGAACGGTTTTCGCCCGTTCCACCGGAATCCGTGTCAGCCGATGTGCGTGACGAGCGTGCCGATCCCCTCGACCTCCACCTCGACCGTGTCACCGCTCTGCAGCGGCCCGACCCCCTCGGGCGTGCCGGTCAGCACCACGTCACCGGGTTCCAGGGTCACAAAGCGGGTCACGTAGGTGAGGATGGAGGGCACGTCGAAGATCATGTGACGTGTGCGGCTGTCCTGCTTGACCTCCCCGTTCACGCGGGTCTGCACGCGCAGGTCGCGGACGTCCAGCTCGGTTTCCAGCCACGGACCGAGCGGGCAGAAGCGGTCGGCGGCCTTGGCGCGGAACCACTGCAGGTCGGTCTTCTGCAGGTCGCGGGCCGTCAGGTCCAGCCCGCAGGTGTACCCGGCGACGTGCGAGAGCGCCGTCTCGGGCGTCAGGTTCCGGGCGCGCTGGCCGATCACCAGCGCCAGCTCGCCCTCGAAATGGAAGTTCTGGGTCCAGTCGGGGCGGGTGACGGTCCCGCCGGGTTCGGCCAGCGCGTTGGCGCCCTTCAGGAAGATGCCGGGTTCCTTCGGCAGGTCGCCCGTGTCGTTCCCGAGTTCGCGGATGTGGTCCAGGTAATTGCGGCCCACGCAGACGATCTTGCCGGCCTCGGCGGGGGCCAGCAGCGCCGCCGGGTCGAGCGGCAGGCTCTGCCCCGTGCGGGGGCCGCCCAGCGAGCGGGTCAGGTGCAGGGTGTCACCGTCGAGTTCGGCCCAGTGGGCCTCGCCGGCGTGCCGGATGCGCGCGAGTTTCATGCGCGCAGGATAGTGCATCTGTCCGGTCGTCCCGGACCGGTGCCCGGCATCCGGGTCAGTCGGCGCTGCTGTCGGCCTCGTCCAGCGTGACGTGTTCCAGCGCGGCCGGGTCGATCAGGGTGACCTGCGCGCTCGTATAGGTGAGGAGGCGGGCCGCGTCGAGTTTGCGCATCACGCGCGACACGGTCTCACGGCTGGACGAGATGCGGGCCATGATGTCCTGGGTGGACAGGGGCAGCACCTCGGGGTTGACGACCCCGGCGGCCAGACGCTGCCGGTAGAGACTGAGGAACACGTGGCTGAGGGCCGCCTCGGTGTTCAGGCCGAAGGCGATCAGTTCGTCGTTCAGGAAGGTCACGCGGCGCACCAGCATCGCGCTGAGGTTCCACAGGACCTGTGGGTGCCGGCGCAGGATCTGCTGGAAGTGCGTGCGGTACAGCATCAGGGTCGTGACGTCCGTCTGGGCGCGGACGGTGGCGCTGCGCTCCCCGCCGCCCAGGACGGCCGTTTCTCCGATCACGCCGGGAGAGTACACGTCACCCATCACGCGCTCCCGGCTGCCCAGGCTGATGCGGGAGACGCGCACGACGCCGCTCGTGATCAGGTGCAGCGCCTCGCCCTCGGCGTCCTGTTCGAGGATCACCTGACCGGGGAGGTAGCGGCGCTCGGTGATCACGCGCAGGGCTTCCTGCAGGGCCTCGTCCGGGACGTCATGAAAAAGTGGGGAGTTCTTGAGATCGTCCAACCGGGCCATAGTCCGCTCATCCTAGCTTGACAAGGCAACATTGAACAGTCTGGCCGGAACCGCCGGCCGCTCCGGAACTGCCGGGAACACGCCCGCAGAAACCACCCTTTCCGCGCCCGCTCTGCCCGGACGCTAGCATGCAGCCGTGACTGCCGCTCCCGCCGCCCTCGAAGCCCGTTCCCTGACGCAGCGTTACGGTTCCCTGACCGCCCTGCGTGACGTGTCGCTGCGGGTCATGCCCGGCGAGGTGGTCGCCGTGACCGGCCCGTCAGGCAGCGGCAAGAGCACGCTGCTGCACCTGCTGGGCGGCCTGGACGTGCCGCAGCAGGGCGAGGTCTGGTGGGCCGGCGCGCGCGTGGACAGCCTGGACACGCAGGTGCGCGCCACGCGCCGCGCCGGGCAGATCGGCCTCGTCTTCCAGCATCACTACCTGCTCGACGACCTGAGCGTGATCGACAACGTCCTGATTCCCTCCCGGCTGGCCGGACAGCGGGACGAGGCCCGCGCCCGGGACCTGCTGGCCCGCGTGGGCCTGAACGGACGCGCCGACGCGCTGCCGGGCGTCCTGAGCGGGGGGGAACGGCAGCGGGTGGCGGTGGCGCGTGCGCTCGTGGCCCGGCCGGCCGCGGTGCTGGCCGACGAACCCACCGGCAGCCTGGACCGCGCCAACGCGCACGCCGTCGCGCAGCTGCTCGTGGGTCTGGCCCGCGAGGAGCAGGCGGGGGTGCTGTTCGTCACGCACGACGACCGCCTCGCCGCGTTCGCCGACCGCACGCTGCACCTGCTGGACGGTCAGTTCACGGACTCGGTGCCGGCGCTGCTGTGACCACCGGACCCGGGAGGGTGAGCCGGGGTGGCGACGCCACGCCCGACCGTCCTCTGGGCTCCCACGCTGCGGAGCCGCCCTCCGGGTCGCCTCGCTCGGATTGAACGGCTTTGTCAGCCGTTCAACCGGAGTCCGTCTCATACGGATTCCGTTTGTTTCGTTAACAGATCGGAACACCGCCGATCTGTTAACTCCACGTCCGGAACCCGCCCAGCTCCTCCTCGCTTCGCTCGGATTGAATGGTCTTTGCAGCCCATTCAACCGGAGTCCGTCTCAGGTGGTGCGGGCGCCGCGGGCGTACTGGGGCGCGACGGGCGGCGTGACGCCCAGGCGCTGCGCGGCCGCCTGCGTCCAGTGCGGATCACCCAGCAGCGGGCGGCCCAGGGCGATCAGGTCGGCGTCTCCGTTCTGCAGGTATCCCTCGGCCCGTTCGGGCGTGTCGATCATGCCGACGGTCATGACGGTCAGCTCCGGCACGGCGGCCCGGACCTGCCGCGCGAAGGGCACCTGGTAGCCGGGCTGCACGGGAATCTGCTGCTGGGCGCTCAGGCCGCCGCTGCTGAGATCCACGGCCGTGACGCCCTCGCGGGCCAGCAGGCCGCACAGGACGACGGTCTGTGATTCGTCCCAGCCGCCCTCGACCCAGTCGGTGGCGCTGAGACGCACGAACAGCGGCTTGTGCATGGGCCAGGCGTCGCGGACGGCGCGCGTGACTTCCAGCAGCAGCCGGACGCGGTTCTCGAAGGTGCCGCCGTAGGCGTCGGTGCGGGTGTTCGACAGTGGCGACAGGAACTGGTGCAGCAGGTAGCCGTGCGCGGCGTGGATCTCGACGGTGTCGAAGCCGGCCATCTCGGCGCGGCGGGCGGCCTGCGCGAAGTCGGCGGTGACGCGGGCGATGTCGTCGGCGGTCATGGCGCGCGGGGTGGGCAGCGCGTCGCTGTACGGCTGGTCGCTGGGGCCGATGACGGGCCAGCCGCCGCGTTCCTCGGGGACGGCGCCGCGTCCGCGCCAGGGGGCGTAGGTGCTGGCCTTGCGTCCGGCGTGCGCGAGTTGCGTGCCGATCAGGCCGCCGTGCGCGTGAACGAAGTCCGTGATGCGGCCCAGCGGGACGATGTGCTCGTCGTCCCACAGGCCCAGGTCCTCGGGGCTGATGCGGCCCTCGGGAGACACCGAGACGGCCTCGGTAAAGATCAGGCCCGCGCCGGCCAGCGCGTACTGCCCGAGGTGCACGAGGTGGAAGTCGTTCGCCACGCCGCCCCGCGCGGAGTACATGCACATGGGCGAGACGACCATGCGGTTGGGGAGGGTCAACTGCGCGAGTTTCAGGGGCTGGAACAGCAGGGGGGTGGTGTCGTTGGAACCGGGTGTCATACGCGCGAATCTAGCCCCGGTCCCCGGGCGTCAGTACGGAACAGGCGACATTCGGCCCGCTCCATGAACGTCACCTTAAGGGTTCCGGCGGGCCTGCCACGCGGCCCGCTGCCGCTCGGCCTGCTCGGCCGCGAGGGACCAGAACGTCCGTTCCAGGTCCGCCAGGGAGAACGGCCCGGGGGCGCAGCGGGGCGGGCGGCGGTAGGGGGTGGCTTCCAGCCGCACGAGCAGGGTGTGGTGCGCGGCGTCCGCGAGTCCCTGTCGGGCCGCGGCCAGCGCGACCGCCTCCGGGGCGGCCTGCGCGGCCCGCACCAGCGCGGCGTAGGCCCCGGAGAGCACCTGCAGGGCGCGCACGTCGGCGGCGTACACCCAGGGGCCGTACTCGCCCAGCAGGGCCAGGAACCCGGTCCATTCGGCCCGCAGGACCGCGCCCGGCACCTCGCGGGGGGATGTGTCCGGCGGCAGCCAGGGGCGCACGCCCAGCAGGTCCGGCGCCAGCCAGCGTTCCCCGGCGTACTCGGCCCCGGCACGGGCAGCCGCGGCGGGCGAATCGATGTCGCGCAGTTCGGCCATGTGCGCCAGCCGCTCGCGGGCCGCGCCGGTCAGGGGCAGGGCGCGCGGGCGGCTCAAGCCCAGTGCCTTCCAGGTGGGGGCCTCCCAGGTGGGGGGATCTCCGGTGCCCGGCCCCGTGGGCATCAGCTGCTCGCGCTGGTGTAACTGCCCACCGCACGCAGCCAGAACAGGCGGGCTCCCACGAACAGCGCGGCCGCCACGACCGGCGACGCCAGCGCTGCGCTCCAGGCCAGTTCGCCGGTCAGGGCCTGCGCCGGCACGGTCGTGATGAACGCCACCGGCACCACGAAGGTCAGGAACGCCCGCACGGGCAGCGGAAAGGCCGACACCGGGAAGCGGGCCGCGCCGAACACACCGTTGAACAGTTCCGCGACGTTCTGCGTCTTCACGAACCAGAACGCCGTGGTGCTCAGCGCCAGCCAGATGCAGTACACGATCACGACCGCCGAGGAGTACAGCAGCGCCGCGCCCAGCACCCCCAGCGGCGTGACGGTCAGGCCCGACGCGGCGGAGACGATCAGGCCCAGCCCGATCAGCAGGTCCGGTGCGCGCAGCACGTTCAGGTGCCGGGTACTCACCCCGAACTGCGCGTCGATGGGTTTGAGCAGCGTGAAGTCCATGCTGCCGGTGCGGATGGCGTCCGCGATCTTGCTCATGTTCGGCTGGATGAACACGCTGATCACGCCCTCGGTCAGCATGAAGAACCCCGTGACCAGCAGCGCCTCCCGGAACGACCAGCCGCCCACGCTGGTGATGCCGGGCTGCCCGAACACGATCCCCAGGCCCAGCAGCGCCACACCCACCTCGCCCAGGCTGGCCAGCAGCGCCCCCACGAAATTCGCGCGGTACTCCAGCTGCGCCGACAGGGTCGCGCCCGTGAAGATCCGCAGCAGGCGCAGGTAGCGCGTCACGCGACCCTCCAGAAGGCGGATGGTCGATGGTCGATGGTTGATGGAAGGGCGCACCAGCCTCTTTCAACCATCGACTGTTCACCATTGACCCTCATGCTCCCACCGCGCCGTACTTTTTCAGGCCGGCCCGCCAGACGGCCAGCCGCAGGAACCAGAACACGACCAGCCAGCCCAGCATGACGAGCGCGCCGCGCAGGGCGTCCTCGGGGCCGGCCTTCCCGGCCAGCAGTTGCGCGGGCAGGCCCAGCATGTACGGGAACGGCGTCCAGACCGCCACGCCCTGCACCCAGGCGGGGTAGAAGTCCAGCGGGGCGAACATGCCGCCCAGCGCCGCGTACACCAGCCACGCGAGTTCCTGGAAACTGTTGCTGCTCTCGGTCCAGAAGGCCAGCAGTCCGATGGCGTACTCGTACAGGAACCGCGCCGTGAAGCCCAGCGCGGCGAGGCCCAGCGCGGCCGGGTACGCCCACCACTCGGTCGTGAAGCGGGCGCCGGACAGCAGCGCGAACACGGTCACGAGGCCCAGCATGGGCACCAGCCGCACCAGCCGTTCGGCGACGTGCGAGGCGTAATGGCCCCACATGGGGTCCATCGGGCGCAGCAGTTGCGGGGACAGGGTGCCCTGCCGGATCTCGAAGTCCAGTTCCCACGCGACCCACACGACCAGCAGTTGCGACACCAGCCAGGTGCTCAGGAAGTACGTGGCGAACCCGGCGGCGTCGTAGCCACGGATCTGCCCGCCGGGTGCGGCCTGCGCCTGCGCCATCCAGACCAGCATCATGACCAGTGACAGCGTGCCGGACAGCATCCAGATGACGACCTCGGCGCGGTACTCGGCCATCTCCGCGAAGCGCGTGGCGAACAGCACCCGCGCGGTGTTCAGGGGGCCGGGGCGGCTCACACGCTCTCCAGTGCGGGCGTGGGCTGGGTGCGGTGCCCGAACAGGTCGGCCATGACCGCCTCGATGCTGGGGTCCTCGACGGTCAGGTCGGCCACGTCCAGGTCGGCCAGCAGCCGCGCGGCGCGTTCGCTGACCTGGGCGCGCGGCACGCTCAGCTGGGCGCTCAGGCCGTCCACGCTCACGTCCTGCCCGTACGCGGCGAGGGCCTGCGCGGTCACGGGGGAGCGCAGTTGCAGCCGGATGGTCTTCCCCGCCCCGGCCTGCCCGGCCAGGCTGCCCAGGTCACCGTCGAACACCAGCGCCCCCTGGTCGATCACCAGGATGCGGCGGGCCAGGGCGGTCACATCCGCCATGTAGTGACTCGTGAGGATCACGGTTGCGCCGTGGCGTTCGTTGTAGTCGCGCACGAAGGCCCGCACGCTCTGCTGCATGTTCACGTCCAGTCCGATGGTCGGTTCGTCCAGGAACAGCACCCTGGGTCGGTGCAGTAGCGCGGCGGCCAGTTCGCACTTCATGCGTTCGCCCAGCGACAGCTTGCGCACCTGCTTCTTCAGGATGCCGTCCAGGCCCAGCACGTCCGTGAATTCACGCATGGTCGCGCGGTACTGGTCGTCGGGGATCTCGTAGATCGCCTGGTTGACCAGGAAGGAGTCGAGCGCCGGGAGGTCCCAGATCAGCTGCTGCTTCTGCCCCATGACCAGCGTGATCTGCCGCAGGAACGCCGCCTCGCGCCGCCGGGGTTCGAAGCCTGCCACGCGCGCCTCGCCGCCCGAGGGGTGCAGCAGGCCCGAGAGCATCTTGAGGGTGGTGGTCTTCCCCGCCCCGTTCGGCCCGAGGAACCCCACGACCTCGCCCGGGTGCAGGTCGAAGCTCACGCCGCGCACCGCCTCGACCTGCCGGGTCCTGCGGTTCACGAAGGACCGCAGGCTGCCCATGAAGCCGGGTTCCTTCTCGTGGACGGCGTAGGCCTTGCGCAGGTCGCGAACGTGCACGGCGGCGTCCGGGGGTGAGGTGGTCATCGTGCCTCCCAGGATACGCCACGGGCGAATTCAGGCGCACGGAATCAGCCAGTTGGCGTAGTGGGGCGGCCAGGGTGGGATTCCGTGCGTTCCGTGCACGGGTGTTCCCCCGCCAGTCACGCCCGCGCGGCGGGGCCGGGAGTAGCCTCGGGCCATGAGCGCCCCCGCCCCCCCGCCCGCCCCGCCGGAGGACGCACCCCACCCCCCACCGGCGCCGCTTCCGGTCACGCCCACGCACGCGGACCTGCTGCGGGTGTTCGCGGGCGTGGCGATGGTCGGGATCGGCGGCGGCCTGCCCGCCCACATGCGCCGCGCCGCACTGGGCCGCGCCTGGATGACCGAACTGGACTTCGCGGAATCGTACACGCTGGCGCAACTGACGCCCGGCCCGAACGCCGTGAATCTGGCCGCCATGATCGGCGCGCGCCTGCGCGGCTGGACCGGCGCGCTCTGGGCGGTCGTGGGCGTGCTGACGCCCGGACTGATCGCCATGCTGGCCGTCACGGTCGTCACGCTGGGCCTGCCCGGCGGGCTGCCCGCACCGCTGCAGAGCGGGCTGCGCGGCGCGGCCTGCGCGGCCCTGGCGGTCATGCTCACGGCGGCCCTGCCGGTTCTGCGGGTCGTGGGTGGCCTGCGCGGCGGGTGGGTGCTGGCCCTGGCGACCTTCGCCGGGATCGGCCTGCTGCGCCTGGACCTGCTGCCGGTCCTGGCGGTCGTGGTGGGCGCGGGCCTGATCCTGCACCGCCCCCGCCCGGAACAGCCGGAGCGCCCATGACGGACGCCGGAGCGGACTGGCTGGATATCCTGCTGACCTTCACGCGGCTGGGCCTGATCAGTTTCGGCGGGGCGAACCTCGCCGAGATCGAACGGGTGCTGGTCGGGCAGCGGCACTGGATCACGCCAGGGACGCTGGCCAGCGGCTTCGCGCTCGGGCAGATCATGCCCGGACCGAACATGCTGGCCATGACCCACTACGGCTTCGCGGCCGGCGGGTGGGCCGGAGCGGCCGCCGCCACGCTGGGCTTCTACGGCCCCACCGCCCTGCTGAGCGCCGCCGCCGCCCTCGCCTGGAGGCGGCTGCTGGGCTGGAAGTGGCTGCCCACCATCCGCAGCGCCCTGCTGCCGTTCGGGGGGGGCGTGCTGCTGGCCGGGGTGCTGGTCCTGACGCGCGGCAGCGTGCAGAACGTGGCGGGGGCCGTCATTGCCGCCGCCGCGTTCGCGCTGCTGACCCGCACGCGCGTGAACGCCGCGCTGGTCGTGATCGGCGCGGCCGTCCTGGGCGCCCTGATCGGGTTGTAGGCGGGGCAGGCGGGTACACTGGCCGGATGCCGTTCGTCTGCCCCCGCCTCCCCCTTCCTTCCCTCCGCCCGGTGCGCGCTTGAAAGCCTGGGTGCCGCTGGGTTCCGCGCCCATTCCCGGCAGTCCCGATCAGCTGGAACTGTGGCAGCGGGAGAACGAGTTCAGCATCCGCATCAGCGGGTACGTGAGCGAACTCATGAACAGCCGCCAGCACGCCAGCGAGGAGGCCCTGGCCGAGTACGCCGTGCCGCAGGTGGCGGGCCGCGCCGCCGCGCACGTCCTGGTGGGCGGGCTGGGCATGGGCTTCACGCTGGCCGCCGCGCTGCGCAGCGCCGGGCCGGACGCGACCGTCACCGTCGCGGAACTCGTGGGGGCCGTCGTGGACTGGAACCGGGGGCCGCTCGGGCAGGCCGCCGGGTATCCCCTGACCGACCCGCGCACCCGCGTGCACGTGGGTGACGTGGCCGACCTGATCCGCGCCTCGCGGCAGACCTTCGACGCGATCCTGCTGGACGTGGACAACGGCCCGGAGGGCATGACCCAGCACGGCAACGACTGGCTGTACTCGCCGCGCGGTCTGGCCGCCATCCGCGCCGCCCTGACGCCCGGCGGACTGCTGGCCGTCTGGAGTGTGGAGGCCGTGCCGCGCTTCACCGCCGCGCTGGAAAGGGCCGGGTATCACACCGAGGTGCGCCGCGCCCGCGCCCGTGAGGGCCGGGGCGCGTGGCATACCATCTGGGTTGCCCGCTCCGGTCCGCCGACATCCTGAGAGATGATTCTGTAAGACTCATGTGATTACCATCTGGGGGCCGGGGGCAGCTACCGACGCGGCTTAATGTGGTAAACATGAAGGGTCCCTCAGCCCCGCAGTGTGTCTCACCATATGACCGGATCGGGTAGCGTACCCGTATCTGATGGCGTGCCGGGCCTTCTGGACCGACACTCGAGGCCGACTGCCGGGCTCCCGTCCTCATCCACCATTCATTCTGTCCGCCACGCCATGGAGGCCCCCCTAATGTCCTCAACCCCGATGTCAAAGGTTGCCGCTCTGCTGACCGTGTCCGTCCTGCTTGCCAGCTGCGGCCGCGTGCCCAGCACCGAGCTCCCCCACACAGACCACGCCTTCACGACCGTGGTCGACGTCCCAGCCGACGCCAGTCAGGCAGATGTGGAACGCCGCACCGGCGGTCAGGTGGTCGTGTGGCGACCCGACAGCGGCTTCGCGGTCGTGGGGCTCAGCCGCCGCCCCGCCGGCTCCCTGGGCGCCCTCGGGGTCAGCTCCGGTGACGAGGTCGAGGACAACAACGGCGCGCTGACCGCCGGCGGCTCCACCAGCGCCTGGAATCCCAACGGCGTGGACGGGGCCGGGCGCGCCCGCATCTGGAGTGGCGGGCGCGCCCGCATCTGGAGCGGCGGCCGCGCCCGCATCTGGAGCGGCGGCAACGGCACCGTGGGCGGCCTCGTGGAAAACCAGGCGGCGTGGCAGCAGATCGGCCTGAGCCAGGCCTGGAACCTCGCCCCCACCCTGGGGGAAGGCGTGAAGGTCGCCGTGATCGACACGGGCCTCGACCTGCAGCACCAGATCTTCGAGGGCGCCCTGGCACCGGCCAGCGAGACCTGGGATTTCGTCGACAACGACGCCGACCCGCAGGAGACCGGCGACTTCAACGACGGCGCCTACGGTCACGGGACGAACGTGGCGGGCATCGTCCTGCAGCTGGCCCCCCGGGCGACCATCATGCCCCTGCGCGTGTTGAATCCCGATGGCAGCGGCAGCATCACCGACGTGGCCCAGGCGATCAACTGGGCGGTCGATCACGGCGCCCAGGTCATCAACCTGTCCCTCGGGAGCGTCAAGAAGACCGGGGTCATCAAGCACATGATCGAGTACGCCAGCGGGCGGGGCGTGATCGTGGTGGCCTCCTCCGGCAACACCGGCGACCACCAGATCACCTACCCCGCCCGCTACAGCCAGGAGAAAGGGTCGCTCGGCGAGCTGCTGCTGAGCGTGGGCAGCGTGAACCACGCGGACCAGAAATCCGACTTCTCCACCTACGGCAAGGAACTGGAACTGGTCGCGCCCGGCGAAGAGGTCTACGGACCGGTGCCCGGCAACCTGATGTCATACTGGAGCGGCACGTCCATGGCCGCCCCCATGGTGTCCGGCGCCCTGGCACTCGGACTGGCGCAGGACGCCTCCGGGAAGGCCGCGCTCCGCGTGCAGTCGCTGCAACAGAACGCCGTGAACATCGACGCACTGAACAGCAAGGACTACGCCAAGCAGCTGGGCCGCAGGCTTGACGTGGGGGCCTTCATCAAGGCCGCCGTCCAGAAGTAAGCGACTTGCAGGAGCGGCCCGCACCCTTCCCGGGCCTGCGGGCCGCTCCTCGCGCCCAGCGGTCACCGATTCAGGTCCGTCGCAGTCGGACAGAGCCTTCACGCACGGCCAGGGACAACGCTCTATGTTAACTGCGACGGATTTGAACAAACGCGCCGATTCACTGCTCACCTCCCTGCCCGAACAGGCCCTGACGCTGGCCCGGCAGGCCCTGCAACAGGCCCGAGACACCGCAGACCGCGCCGCCGAGGCGCGCGCCCTGCTGCTGGCCGGGCAGGCCGCCTACCGCCTGGCGAACCTCCCGGAGGCCCAGGAGGCCCTGCAACAGGCCACGGCCCTGTTCACGGAGCTGGGGGACCGGGCGGCCGCCACCGACGGCCTGATCACCCTGAGCCGCACCTACCGCGACCAGGGCAAGTACCGCCGCGGCCTGAGCGCACTGGATCAGGCGCAGGCCCTGAACGACAGCCGCCTGGACCCTGGACCGGACTCCGGCCTGAACGCCATGATCCTGAACCTGCGCGCCTCCATCGCCCAGATGACGGGCGACTCGGAGGCCGCGGCGCTGCACCTGCAGGCCGCGCTGGCCCTGCAGCGGCAGCTCGGGGACACCCTGGGAGAGGCCCAGTGCCTGAACAACCTGGGGCAGATCCACCTGATGATGGGCCGCCACCCGGAAGCGCTGGAGGTGCTGTTCCAGGCACACGCACTCCTGAAAGCGACCGGGGACGTGCCGACCACCGCCCACTGCTTCATGAATCTGGCCAGCGTGTACAACGAACTCGGCGAGGCCCAGCAGGCCTACGAGTACGACCTGCAGGCCCTGCAGCTGGGTCAGGCGATCGGGGACCGTCACATCGAGCTGCACTGCCTGGTCAACCTGGGCGACGAGACCCTGCACCTGAACCGGTTCGAGGAAGCCGAGCGTCTCTTCCTGCAGGCCCTGAGTCTGGCCGACACCACCGGTTCGCCCTACCTGAAGCTGTGCGCGCACCACGGCCTCGGGCAGGCACGCGCCGCGCTGGGCCGCGTGGCGGAGGCCCGCGAGCACTTCGGGGCCTCGCTGACCCTGGCGCTGGACCTGGGTGAACACGAGGGCCAGCTGCGCGCCCTGCTGGGACTGAGCAGCGCCCTGCTGACACTGAACCGCACCGACGACGCGGAGGAGAGGGCGCGGCAGGCCCTGGTGCTGGCCCAGCAGGAATCGCACGCCCGCTTCGAGGCGCAGGCGCACGCCCTGCTTGCCGATTGCGGCGAACGCCACGGCCGGTTTGCCGACGCGGTCCGACACCTGCGTCAGCAGCACGCGCTCGAACGGCAGCTGACGCAGGAGGAGAACGAACGCAAGACCCGGCAGTTCACGGTGCAGTTTGCCGCGGAGATCGCCCGCCACGACGCGGAGATGTACCGCCTGCAGACCGAGACGGCGCAGCGGGCGCGGCAGGAGGCCGAGGCGCGCGTGCACCAGCGGACCCTGGCGCTGGCGCAGGCGCAGCTGGAAGTCGTCACGCGGCTGGCCAACGCCGCGGAATTCCGGGACCAGATCACCGCCGACCACACGCTGCGGGTCGGGTACGTCGCCGAGCTGCTGGCGCTGGAACTGGGCGTCTCCGAGCAGGACGCCACCCTGCTGCGGGTCGCTGCCCGCCTGCATGACGTCGGGAAGATCGGCGTTCCGGACACCATCCTGCTGAAACCCGGCCTTCTGGACGCAGCGGAATACGAACAGATGAAGGCGCACACCGTCATGGGCAGCCAGATCCTGGCCGGCGGTGCCTCCCGGCTGCTGCAGCTGGCCGAACAGATCGCGCTGTACCACCACGAGCGGTGGAACGGCAGCGGTTACCCCTACGGACTGAGCGGCCCCTCCATTCCCACCTGCGCCCGGATCGTGGCTGCCGCCGACGTGTACGACGCCCTCACGCACAACCGGCAGTACAAGCAGGCCTGGCCCATCTCCGAGGTCATGGCGGAATTTCAACGTCAGCGCGGCCGGCATTTCGAGCCGGCCGTGGTCGACGCACTGGTGCGGCTGCACGCCCGGGGCGTGTTACCGGTCGACGTGCCGCCCAAGGACGATCAGAAGATCCTGGACATCCTGTCGGTCGTGTACTACCCGCCGGAAGACGACTCCCCTTCCGGGTGAGGCCGCTCCGGCCAGCCGCGGCCGCTCATACGGATTCCGTTTGTTTCGCCTACAATCCGGAACTTCACCGGATTGCCGACTCCACGTCCGGAACCCGCCCAGCTCCCACTCGCTTCGCTCGGATTGAATGGCTTTATAAGCCATTCAATCGGAGTCCGTATCAATCCCCGGTCAGGAAGCGGGCCGTTTCGCGGTAGAGCATGTCCACCTGTTCAAGCGAGTCGAAGGTGTGGCCCGCGCCGGGAATGGCGACCGCGTCGCAGCGCAGCGCCTGGGCGTAGCGCACGCCGAATTCGGGGGGGCAGGTCTGGTCGGCGTCCCCGTGGAAGACGCGGGCCTCGCCCTGCCACGCGGCGGCGGCTTCGAGGGGGCGCAGGCGGGTCATTTCCTGCAGGAAGTCACGGCCCAGCGGCCAGCCGTTGTAATCGGTGATGGTGGCCGGCAGGAACCCGCCGCGCAGGAACGGCAGCCACAGTTCCGGCAGGGCGGGGGCCCACAGGGCCAGGCGGTGCGGGCGCACCAGGGGCGCACTGAGCGCGGCGACCAGGCCGCCCATGCTGAAGCCCAGCAGCATGGTGCGTTCCGGGTCGATGCCGCTCTGACGGCGCAGGTACTCGAAGGCGGCCTGGGTGTCCTGCACCTCGCGGGTGACGGTCATCTCGCTGAAATCGCCGTGGCTCTCGCCGCTGCCCCGGAAGTCGAAGCGCAGGCTGGCGACGCCCCTGGCCGCAAGGAAACGGGACAGCAGCGGCAGCAGGCGGTGGTCGCCGCCGCGGTTGCCGGTGAAGCCGTGCAGGATGACCACGCTGGGCCAGCCCTGCGCGGGCGCGTCGCCGGTGGGGCGGTGCAGCAGGCCGTACAGGCGCTGCCCGTCCACGCTGAACTGCGCGAATTCCTCGTTCAGGGCCTGTTCGTTGCTGCCTCGGGTGGGGTCGGTCATGCCGGGAATGGTAGCCCAGGTGGCCGCTGCGGCGGGTGGGTCAGCGGGTGTACTTCGTGAGGAGCAGGCTGAACTTCATGGACGGAATGGTCTGCTTGACCAGACCGACGCCGCGCACGTACCACGCGGTGCTGCGGGTCTCGCCGCCCATCATGTTGTTCAGGTCCATGCCGGGCGGCAGGTCCGTCCCGGCAGGTGGGGTCATGGTGGTGGTCGTGGTCGTCTCGACGCGCAGCGCGGTGAACGTCCCGGCGGGCGTGGTGACCTTCTCCTGCGCGGCGACGCGGCTGCGGGTGCGGCTCTGCATGGTCATGCCGCCGCTGGCCTGCATCTTCCCGTCGCTGGTCCAGGCGTACCCGACCTTCCAGGCGGAGGTGGGCGGGTAGAACCCGGCGTCCAGCCGCAGGTCGCCCCGGCCGGCGCCGATGGTGGCGGTCATGCCCCTGGCCGTGCAGGTCCAGGTGCTGCTGGTCGTCTGGCCGCCCGTGGTCGTCTGGACCGTCACGGTGTTGCCCTTCACCTGGGCGCGGGACGTGAAGGTGCTGTTCTGGCCCTGGGTGGTCAGGCGGTACGTGCGGGTGCCGGGCGGCATGAACCCGGCGGGGTCGCAGGCGGCCAGGGCGTGCGTGCCGGCGCAGCCCAGCAGCGCGGCGCTCAGGATCAGGGCGGGTCGGACGGCAGGTGCGCGCATGGGGGTTCCTCCGGGGCCGGGGGGGCTGGATGGGTACGGTTCCAGCGTACACCCGCCCGGAAGGTGAGAACAGGCCCACCCGTCACGGGGCGAGCCTGCCTATCAGCCATCGGCCCTCAGGGCGTCAGGCGGTGGCGGTCGCGGGGGAAGGCGCGGGCGTAGCGGACGTTGCTGATGCCCAGCAGTTTGGCGGTGAGGCGTTCGGCACCGATGGCGAAGCCGCCGTGGGGGGGCATGCCGTACTTGAAGACCTCGGTGTAGCCTTCGAGCGTCTCGGGTTTCAGTTTGTACGCGGCGATGGAGTCCATCAGCATGGCGTGGTCGTGGATGCGCTGGCCGCCCGAGGTGATCTCGATGCCGCGGAACAGCAGGTCGAAGCCGCGCGTGATCTCGCTGCTGAGGCTGCCGTCGGCGTTGCTGTCCGGGTGCGCGTAGAACGGCCGGGCCGCGCGGGGGTACTTGGTGACGAACACGAAGTCGCTGCCCTGGGTTTCCGCGTAGTGCTGGCACAGCAGGCGCTCGGCTTCCGGGTCGAGGTCCTTGCCGCCGACCACGTGCCCGTACTTCTCCTGCACGAGCGCGCGGGCGTCCAGCAGGGTGACGCGCGGAATGTGGGCGGGCACGTCGGGGATGGTGGCGCCCAGCAGGTCGAACTCGGCCTGCGCGGTGGCTTTCAGGCGGGTCATGATGCTGGCCAGCAGGCGGTTCTCCAGGCCCATGACGTCCTCCTCGTCCTCGATGAAGCCCATCTCGACGTCCAGGCTCAGGTACTCGTTCAGGTGACGGCTGGTGGCGTGCTCCTCGGCGCGGTACACGGGCGCGACCTCGAATACCCGTTCGAACACGCCGACCATGATCTGCTTGTACAGCTGCGGGCTCTGCGCGAGGTACGCGGGGTGCCCGAAGTAGTCGATGGGGAACAGGTTCGCGCCGCCCTCCGCGCCGGCCGAGACGATCTTGGGCGTGCTGATCTCGGTGAAGCCCTCGGTCATCAGGTGATCCCGGAACGCGGCGACCAGTTCGGCCTGCACCTTCAGCGCCGCGCGTTCCTTCAGGCCGCGCACGGTCACCACGCGGTAGTCGAGCATGGTTTCCGGGTTGACGTTCCATTCCATCTTGGGAATCTCGACCGGGCTGGCCTCCACGGCGGCGCTGATCACGCGGAATTCCTTGATCTGCACCTCGAACCCGCCGGGCGCCTTGGGGTGCGCCTTGACGGTCCCCGTGACCTCCACGCTGCTCTCCGCGAGCGGCAGGGTCAGGCCGCTGCCCACGCACTGCGTGACGCCGCTCACGTCGCGCAGCACCACGAACTGCACGCCGCCCAGGTCGCGGCGGGCGTGCACGAAGCCCTGCAGGCGGACGGTCTGCCCGTCGTGGTTGCTCAGGTCGCGGGTGAGGGTGCGGGGCAGGCGTTGCTGGGTGGGCTGTTCCGGGGTGGCTGGGGTGGTCATGGGCTCTCGTCTCCTTGTTCATGGAAAAGCCCCCGACTCCGTGGTGGGGTCGGGGGCGCGGTATGCGGCGTGACGTCCCCTAGCAGGGATCATCATTCACGTTGTTGTTCGCCGCGGTCATGCCGGGAAGTGTACGCGCCGCGCCCTCACCGGGTCAATGCCGGAAACTAGGCAGGCCGCAGGAACTCCCGGGGCCGCTGGCTGCCCGGCAGCCAAGCCGCTATCCTCGGGCCATGTCAACGAACGTTCGTTTGTCTGCCCGCGCCGGGAGGTCCGCGTGAGCGGCGCCCGACTGGCCCGCCCGCGCAGCCTGCTGTTCGCGCCGGGCAACCGCGCCGACCTGATCGCCAAACTGCCCCGAGCGCAGCCGGACGCCGTGGTGATCGACCTGGAAGACGCCATTCCGGGCAGCCCGGAAGCGAAGGCCGCCGCCCGCCCGGTCGCGCGGGACGCCGCGCGGGACCTGACGGCCGCCGCGCCGCACCTGCCGGTGTTCCTGCGCGTGAACGCCCCGCACTCGCCGTACTTCGCGGACGACCTGAACGTACTGACCCCGGAACTGGCCGGGGTGGTCATCCCGAAACTGGAGAGCGCCGCCGACGTGCGTCTCGTCGTGAACGCCCTGGCCACGCACGGCCTGAACCTGCCCCTGCTGGCGGGCCTGGAAACGGGGGCCGGCGTGTGGAACGCCCACGAGATCCTGCGGGAGGACGCCGTGCGCTGGGCGTACTTCGGCGCGGAGGACTACACGACCGACCTGGGGGGGCGGCGCACGCCCGGCGGCCTGGAGGTGCTGTACGCCCGCTCGCAGGTGGCCCTCGCCGCCCGCCTGACCGGCGTGCCCGCCCTGGACATCGTCGTGACCGCCCTGAACGACCCGGAACGCTTCCGCGAGGACGGGGCGCTGGGCCGCGCCCTCGGGTACGCCGGGAAGCTCTGCATTCACCCGGCGCAGGTCGCGCTGGCCCACGACCTCTTCGGCGCGACCGACGCCGAGAGGGCCCGCGCCCACGCCCTCCTGAATGCCGCGCACGACGCCGCCGCGCAGGGCCACGGAGCCTTCAGCTTCGAGGGCCAGATGGTCGACGAACCCATGCTGGCCGCCGCACGCGCCATCCTCGCGCAGGAGATCGGTGGATGAGTCGGCAGTGCAAACACCACGACCCACTCCCCACTTCCTGCTCCCCACTGACCGCCGGAGGCACCCCATGAATGAAGACCTGAACCGCCCGCAGGGGCGTTACCTGGAGGAACTGACCCCCGGCACCCTCATCCGGCACCGCGTGACCCGCACCGTCACGGAAGCCGACAACGTGTTCTTCACGACCATGACCATGAACCCGCAGCCACTGCACCTGGATCACGAGTACGCGGCCGGAACCGAGTTCGGGCGGCCACTCGTGAACAGCCTGCTCACCCTGAGCCTGCTGGTGGGCCTCAGCGTGCACGAACTCACGCTGGGCACGCTGGTCGCGAACCTGGGCCTGACCGACGTGACCTTCCCGAAACCCGTGTTCCACGGCGACACCATCCACGCCGAGTCCGAGGTGCTGGACGTCCGCGAGAGCCGCAGCCGCCCCGACGCGGGCATCGTGACCGTGGAACACCGCGCGATCAACCAGCGGGGCGAGATCGTGGCGAGGTGCAAACGCACCGCGCTGATGCAGCGCAGGCCCGCCGGGACGGGGTGAGGGTCCGGCGGGCGCGTTGCAGCCGAAGTGAAAGGGATTCCGTCTGTTTCGTTGACAATCCGAAAAAACGCCAGCCTGCCCACTCCACACCCGGAATCCTCTTCGCTGCCACTCGCTTCGCTCGTCTTGCAGGGTGGCGGCCACCCTTCAAGCCGGGTCCGTATTACTCGGCGGGGAGGTACCAGTTGCGGTCCCAGCGGTGCGCGTGAAGTTTCTGCACCTGTTCGGCCGGGAGGCCCTGACCGTCCGCGAGGGCGAGGTTGCGTTCCACGTTCCGGACCGAGCGCATGCCGACGATCACGGTCGACACGGCGGGGTGGCTGAGGACGAAGCGCAGGCTGGTCTCGGCCAGCCCGTCGGTGCGGATGCCGAGGTCCTGTTCGATGGCGCGCAGGCGGGGTTGCAGTTCGGTCAGGCGGTTGCCGCCGAAGTACCCGTTGCGCCAGTCACCTTCGGGGAAGGTGGTGTGTTCGGTGAGGGTGCCGGTCAGGCTGCCTTCATCCAGGGCGACGCGGACGATCACGCCGACGCCGTGGGCGTGGCAGGCGTCGAGCAGGCGGTCCTGGGGGGACTGGTCGAACACGTTGTAGATGACCTGCACGCTGTCGACCGCTCCGGCCTCGACGGCGGCCACGGCGTTGTGCGGCTGGTGGTCGTTGATGCTGATGCCGAAGGCGCGGACCTTCCCGTCGCGTTTGAGCTGGGTGACGGCGTCCTGCCAGTCGCCCTGGCCCAGCCAGGAGTCGTTCCAGACGTGGAGTTGCTGCACGTCGATGGTGTCGAGGCCCAGGCGGGCGAGGCTCTCGTCGGTCATGCGGATCACGTACTCGCCGGGGTAGGCCTGGTCGGCGGTGGTGGTGGGCGCGGCGGGCCACTGCATGTTCAGGGGGCTGATCTTGGTGGCGACGAGGGTGCCGGGGTGTTCGCGGGCGACCTGTCCGACGAGGCGTTCGCTGTGGCCGTTGCCGTAGCCCATGGCCGTATCGATGAAGTTGCCGCCCAGGGTGACGTAGCGGCGCAGGGCGGTGAGGCTCTCGTCGTCCTGCGCGCCTTTCCACATGTCGGCGCCGATGCCCCAGGCGCCGTAGCCGATCTCGGTGACGCTCAGGCCACTGCGGCCCAGGGGACGTTGGTGGGGTGGGGTGGTGTTGGTGGTCATGACCAAACTGTAACGATTCAGACTCCATGAATCCAGTCCCGCAGTCTTCATGCCCGCGCCGGGAGTACCCTGCGCGGGTGAGTGCTCCCCCCACCCCCGCCGCTGCCCCCGCCATCTCGCCGCAGGTACGGCAGCTCGCCACGGTGGGACTGGTGGTGGGCGTGTTCCTGGCGGCGCTGGAGGCCAGCGTGGTCGCCACCGCCATGCCCAGCGTGATCACGGACCTGGGCGGCGAACGCCTGTACGCCCTGCCGTTCGCGGTGTACCTGCTGACCAGCACCGTCTCCAGCCCGCTGTGGGGCCGCGCGAGCGATATCGTCGGGCGGCGCCGCCTCTACCTGTGGGGGGTCGCCATCTTCCTGATCGGGTCGGCCCTGTGCGGCCTGAGTTCCTCCATGACCGCCCTGATCCTCGCGCGGGCCGTGCAGGGCCTCGGTGCCGGCGCACTGCTGCCCCTGACCCTCACCATGATCGGCGAACTGTACACCCTGGCCGAACGGACGCGCGTGCAGTCGTTCATCTCGGGCGTGTGGGGCGTCTCGGGGCTGCTCGGGCCGCTGCTGGGCGGCTGGCTGACCGAGAGCCTCTCGTGGCGCTGGACCTTCTACGCCAGCCTCCCGTTCGGCGTGGCGGCCCTGCTGCTGGCCCTGCGCTTCCTGCCGGAAACCGGGCGGCCCCGCCCCGCGCGGCTCGACTGGCCCGGCGCGCTGCTGTTCACGGCGGGCAGCGGCCTGCTGGTCTGGGGCCTCGAACAGAAGCAGTGGCCCATGGTGGCCGCCGGCCTGCTGATCCTGCTGGCCGCCGTGCTGGTCGAGCGGCGGCACCCGGAGCCGCTGCTGCCCATGCGCGCCCTGCGCGAGCGGCTGCCGCGCGTGGCGTTCGCCGGGAACCTGCTGGGCGGCGCGGCGTACTTCGGCGTGATCGCGTACCTGCCGCTGTACGCGCAGGGCGTCAGTGGGGGCGGCGCGACCTCGGCCGGGGCGATCCTGACCCCCATGCTGGTCGGCTGGACGCTGACCGCCATCCTGACCGCCAGACTGGTCAGGACCGTGCCGCTGCCCCGCATCGCGCAGGCGGGCTTCGCGGTACTGGTCGTCATGTTCGCCGCGCTGACCTTCGCGGTGCACGCGCCGCTGTGGGTGACCAGCGTCCTGGGGTTCGCGGTCGGCACCGGCATGGGACTGGCGATGCTGAGCCTGCTGCTGGCCGCGCAGGAGAGCAGCGCCCGCGAGGACCTGGGGGCCGTCACCAGCGGCGTCCTGTTCGCCCGGCAGATGGGCGGCGCACTCGGCGTGGCCCTGATGGCCCTGCTGATCGGGTCCGGCGCCATCGAGAGCGGCGGGTTCCAGCTCGCCGAGGGACTGCGCCGCGCGTACCTGCTGGCGCTGGGACTGGTCGCCACGGCGTTCACGCTGAGCCTGCTGCTGCGCGCCGCGCCGGCCACACCGGCACGGAAACCGGCAGCCGGGTCCGTCACGCCCGAATGACGGTTCCCCTCACGGACGCCGCCGCGCGCCTCTGCTAGCCTGAGCGCGCATGGCGACTGTGGCGGAACTGCGGGAGAAATTGCGGCGGCCCCTGAGCGCCGAACTGGCCGGCGGTTGCCAGAACCGCGTGGTGGCGGGCGGCGTGGAGCGGCTGCTGGCCTCGCCGCTGGGCAATCCCTTCCCGAAGGTGCGCGAGGCCCTGCGCGGGTACGCCGAACTGGACGGCCCGGAGCGGGAGGCGGCCCTGCGGGGAGCGCTGGCGCTGCTGGCCGACCCGGACGCCCCGAAAGCAGCCCCGAAACGCGCCGCGACCCGCACGGCCCCCCCGACCGCCGCGCCCGGCGAGCGCCTGCCGCTGGACGCCGAGATCGCCCGGCTGGACACCGGCCCCGGCGGGGCGCGCAAACTGCAATCCCTGGGCCTGCACACCGTCCGGGACGTGCTGCACGCCTACCCGCACCGCCACGAGGACCGCCGCGCCCTGCCGGACCTGTCGGAAGTCGAGGACGGCCAGAAGGTCACGGTGGAGGGCCGCGTGGTCGCCAAGTCCCGCCGCAGCCCGAAACCCGGCATGCAGATTCTGGACGTGACGCTGGAAACCCCGTCGGGCGGGCGGGTGAAGGCCACGTGGTTCAACCAGCCGTGGGTGGAAAAGCAGCTGCGGGAGGGCGCGCGGCTGGTCCTGACGGGCCGCGTGAAACGCTTCGGGCGCAGCGTGCAGCTGGGGGTCGAGCACCTGGAAACGGTGGACGGCGCGCAGGACAGCCTCAGTACCGGGCGGATCGTGGGCGTGTACGACAGCAAGGACGGCGTCTCGCAGGAATTCCTGCGCCGCGCCGCGCACCGCGCCCTGCTGGCCGCGCCGCTGGACGATTACCTGCCCGCCCACTGGCGGCAGAAGTACGCCCTGACCGACCTGGGAGACGCCCTGTGGGGCATGCACTACCCCGCCGACGAGGCGCAACTGGCCCGCGCGACCCACCGCCTGCGCTTCGACGAGTACCTGTTCCTGGAACTGCGCATGCTGCTGCAGGGTGAGGACGCCGTGCTGGAAGGCAAACGCTTCGGCGCGAAAAGTGAGGACATCCACACCTTCGAGGGTGCGCTGCCGTTCCGCTTCACGAACGCCCAGCGGCGCGTGCTGCTGGAAATCACGGACGACATGCGCAGCGACCGCCAGATGGCCCGCCTCGTGCAGGGGGACGTGGGCAGCGGGAAGACGGCCGTGGCCGCCTGCGCCCTGTACCTCGCCGTGCGCGACGGCTACCAGGGCGCGCTGATGGCCCCCACCGAGATTCTCGCCCGGCAGCACTACGCGAACCTCGTCGGGTACCTGGGCAAACTGGACGTGCGCGTGGGCCTGCTGATCGGCGCGATGACCCCCAAAACGAAACTGGAGATGCAGACCCGCATTGCCGAGGGCGACGTGGACGTCGTGGTCGGCACGCAGGCCCTGATTCAGGAGAACGTGCGCTTCGACAACCTCGGGCTGGCCGTCGTGGACGAGGAACACCGCTTCGGCGTGCAGCAGCGGCGCAGGCTCCTCGCGGGCCGCCCCGACGTGCTCGTCATGAGCGCCACGCCCATCCCCCGCTCGCTGGCACTCACCGCGTACGGCGACCTGGAACTCTCGATCATCGACGAACTGCCGCCCGGCCGCACGCCCATCGAGACGAAACTCGTGCAGGACACCGCCCGGCAGCAGGCGTACGGGTTCGTCATGCGCCAGATCCGCGAGGGACGGCAGGCGTTCGTCGTCACGGCCCTCATCGAGGAGAACGACACGCTGGAACTCCTGGCCGCCACGCAACTCGCCGACGACCTCAAGACCATCCTCCCCGAGGCGCGCACCGAGGTCCTGCACGGCAAGATGAGCGCCGCCGAGAAGGACTTCGTCATGGACCGCTTCCGCGCGCACGACTTCGACCTGCTCGTCTCCACCACCGTCATCGAGGTCGGCGTGGACGTCCCCAACGCCACCGTCATGGTCATCGAGAACGCCGAACGCTTCGGCCTCGCCCAGCTGCACCAGCTGCGCGGCCGCGTCGGCCGAGGCAGCGCCCAGAGTTACTGCGTCCTGATCGCCGGGGAGCACAGCAAGAAAACCCGCCAGCGACTCAAGATCATCGAGGGCAGCACCGACGGCTTCGTGATCGCGGAAGCCGACCTGAAACTGCGCGGCCCCGGCGAGATCCGCGGCACCCGCCAGAGCGGCATCCCGGACCTGCGCCTCGCGGACCTCGCCAACGACACCCAGATCATCGAACAGGCCCGCGAACTCGCCAAGCACATCCTCGCGCACGACCCCAGGCTGGAACACCCCCGCCTCCAGTACCTGCGCAGCGAGTTGCAGAACCGCAGCCAGAGCGTCGCCTACCGCGAAGTGATCTGATCAATGGTGCGCATTCATCACTTCAGGGCAGACCAGCAATGAACACGCCGTGTTGACCCCTCCCCCTTGAGGGGAGAGGCTGGGAGGGGGTGAGCAGGAATGGCGTCACAGAAGACGTTTCCCATGCTTGTCCCCTCTGCCGCTTGAACAGTGTCCGCACCATTGCTGATGCGGGCTCGGACTGCCCCCCGTCTACTTCGTGACGGTGAAGGGGAGGCTGTGCAGGGTGGGGTTGGGGCTGGCGGCCTCGGTGGAGTAGCGCAGTTCGTACTCGCCGGGCTGGGCGGGCAGGGTGAGTGCGCCGGGGTTGCCGTCCCTGGTGTAGAAGTAGTCGAGGTACGCGCCGACGGGGGCGCCCCTGGGAACGATGGTGACGTAGTCGCCGGGGTTGTTCGGGCCGGTCCAGTTCACCTGGATGGTGGTGCCGGCCTTGCCCTGGCGGGGGGCGCTGAGGCCGTACGCGGCGGCGGTCAGGCGGATGGGGGTGCTGGCGAGGGTGGGGTTGGGGCTGGCGGCCTCGGTGGAGTAGCGGATCTCGTACTCGCCGGGGGCGGGGGGCGTGGTGAGCGGGCCGGGGTTGCCGTCTTTCGTGTAGAAGTACGCGAGGTACGCGCCGACCGGGGCGCCCCTGGGGACGATGGTGACGTAGTCGCCGGGGTTGTTCGGGCCGGTCCAGCCGACCTGGATGCGGCTGCCGGCGGTGGCGGTGGGTGGGGCGGTGACGGCGTAGGCGCTGGCGGTCAGGGTGATGGGCGCGCGGGCCAGGACGCGGCCGGAGGTTTCGTTGTTCAGCCGGACCTCGTACGCGCCGGGGGCGGTGGGGGTGGTCAGGGTGCCGGGGTTGCCTTCTCTCGTGTAGAAGTAGCGGGTGTACGCGCCGGGGTCGGCGCTGGCGGGCACGATGGTGACGTAGTCGCCGGGGTTGTTCGGACCGGTCCAGCCCACCCGGATGGCGCTGCCGGCGGCGGCCGTGGCAGGCGCGGTGACGCTGGCGGCGGTGCGTTGCGGCGTGAAGGGGGCGCTGCGGCCGATGACGCGGGTGCTGCCGTCGGGGTTCGCCTGGTGGTAGCGGGCCTCGTGGGGGGCGGTGTCGTCGGGGACGGTCAGGGTGACGGTGCCGTCCGTGCCGGTCACGTACTCCCAGTCGAGGTAGGCGGCGTCGGGGTCGCCGGGGCGGGCGAGGGTGATCCAGGGGCGGCCGGTGGCGGCGGGCGCGCCGCTGAAGCTGACCGTGGCGCGGCCCCCGGCGGTGGGCGCGGCGGGCGTGACGGTCAGGGTGACGCGGCCGGTGGGGGTCAGGTCGAACGTGAAGCGGTTGGGGCTGCCGGCGCTGACGGTCAGGCCCGCGAAGGTGCGGGTGTCGGTGGCGGTGCTGACGGTGGCGGTGTACGCGCCGGGCGGGACGCTGGCCGCGTACGTGCCGCTGGCGGGGCTGAGGCTGGTGGCGCGGCCGCCGGTGCCGGTCAGGGTGACGGTGGGGCCGCTGGTGACGGGGTTGCCGCCGCTGGTGAGGGTGACGGTGACGGGCAGGGTCTGCGTGGCGGGCGGCGCGACCTGCGCGGTGGCCTGTCCGAGCGCGGCGGCGAGTTCGGGGGCGCTGCGGGTGTTCACGAAGGTGCCGACGCCGGCGAAGGCCTGCGCGGCGCGGTCGTTCAGGTCGATGCCGATCACGCGCAGCTCCACCTCGATGCCGCGTTCCCGGAAGGCTTTCAGGGCGTCCTGGAGGTTCCCGCCGCAGGATTCCAGGCCGTCCGTGACGAGCACAATGAGCTTCCGGCCGGGCGTGGTGGGGAAGTCGCGGGCGGCCTGCGTGAGCGCGTACACGATGGGCGTCGCGCCGCGCGGGCGGGTGCTGCGGACGGTGCCCAGCAGCGCGGCGCGGTCCACGCCGGTCATGGGGATGGTCAGGGCGCTGTCCTGGCAGGCGCCGGCGTCCCCGGCGTTCGTGCGGGCGCCGTACAGGCGCAGGCCCACGTTCAGGTCCGGGCGGTCGGGCAGGGCGGCGATCAGGTCGCTCAGGACGTCCTGCGCGGCGGCGATGCGGGTCTGCCCGCCGGGCAGGCGCGTGAACATGCTGCCCGAGGCGTCCAGGATCAGCTGCACGCTGGTGGGACCGGCCTGCGCGTGGGCGCTGCCGGCGGGGGTCAGCGCCCCGAGGAGCAGGGTGGCCGCGCCTCGCAGCAGGGCGGCGGTGCGGGGGGACCGGCGGCGGGCAGGGGCAGGTCTGGGCATGGGACTCCTTTTCAGGACCGGTGCGGGGCGGCGTCACCGGGCCGGGGCGAGGGCGGTCCAGGGGGATCTTCAGTGTACCGGTTCGGGCGCAGCGGCGGGCGTGGGGTGTGCCGGAATGGCCGGGGACATGAACGCCGCCGCTCCCGGCTGGGGCGGCGGCGGACAGGAACAGGGTTACCCGACGTCGGTGAGGATGGGAGAGCGGAAGCGGTCGTCGGGGGTGTACACCCAGCGGCGGCGGCTGAGCAGCGCGACGATGAAGCCGATCAGGGCGACGAGGCCCATGCGGCCCATGAAGTCCCAGTACTGCCCCTCGAAGGCGCCGAACATGGCGTGGCGCAGCGCGTTGATGACTTCCGTGACGGGAATCAGGTTGTGGATGGCCTGGAAGACGGGGCTGGAGAGTTCCACGGGGTAACTGCCGCCGCTCGCGGCGAGCTGCACGATCAGCAGGATCAGGGCCAGGACGCGCCCGGCCGGGCCGAACAGCAGGTTCAGGGCCAGAATCACGGTCATGAAGGTGACGGAGCCGGCGAGGCTGGTCAGCAGGACCTGGGTGGGGTTCATGAACTGCACGCCCATCAGGTGAACGCCGAGGACGACGATGCCGGCCTGTCCGGCGACGATCAGGAGGGGCACGCTGAGTTTGCGCAGGACGCGGGCGACCTGTCCGGTGTGGCGGCCGCTGTCGGGAATCAGCAGGAACGGGAAGATGAAGGTGGTCAGGGTCGCGCCGACCCAGAGGGCCAGGGCGATGAAGTACGGCGCGAAGGCGTTGCCGTTGTTGGGAACGTTCGCGAAGTCCTCGGTGTGGACCGTGACGCTGCGGGCCAGGCCGTCGGGGTCGCCGCCGAGCTGCTCGGTGTCGGTGGGGATCTTGTCGCGCAGCGTGACGAGGCCGTCCCGGAGTTGGCGGGCGCCGCTCTGCAGGTCGGTGGTGCCGGCGCGGAGGGTTCCTGCGCCCGTGGCGAGCCTGCGGGCGCCGGCGGCGAGCTGTTCGCTGCTGCTGGCGAGGGTGCGGCTTCCGCTGCTCAGGGCGCCCAGGTCCTGCTGGGCCGGGAGTCTGGCGGTGATCTGCCCGAGGGCGCTCTTGATCTTCAGGTTGCCGCTGACCAGGGTGTTCACGCCGCTCTGGAGGCGCCCGGCGCCGGCGGCGAGCTGGGTGGCGCCGGCGGCGGCCTTGCGGGTGTTGGCGGCGAGGGTGCCGGCGCCGGTGGCGAGGTCCTGGGCGCCGCTGCGGAGCTGGGTGGTGCCGGCCGCGAGCTGCCTGGCGCCGGTGGCGGCCTTCTGCGCGCCGCTCTGGGCGCTGGCGGTTCCGGCGGCGAGTTTCGCGGCGCCGGCCTGCAGCTGCGTGGCGCCGCTGTTCAGGTCGCCGAGGCCGCTGCTCAGGGCGGGGAGTTGCGTGGCGAGGGTCTGTGCGCCCCGGCTGGTGGCGGCCGAGGCGGCCTTCGACTGTTCGAGGCCGGTGGCGAGGCTGGCGGCGCCGGTCTGGAGGGTCTGGGCGCCCTGCGCGGCGGGGCTGCCTTTCAGGGCGCTGCCCAGGCTGGCCGCGCCGCTGGCGAGGGACTGCGCGCCGGTCTGGAGGGTGCCGAGGCCAGTGTCGAGTTTGCCGAGGCCGGTGGCGAGTTGCGCGGCGCCGTCGGAGGCCTGTTTCGCGCCCGCCTGGGCTTTTCCGAGGCCGCCACTCAGGCGTTCGGCGCCGGTCGCGAGGGCCTGAGCGCCGCCGTTCAGGTCGCCCAGGCCGCCGGCCAGGGCCGGGAGTTGCGCGGCGAGCTGCGAGGTGCCGGTGTCGACCTGGGTGGCGCCGCTGCCGAGTTTTCGGGCGCCGGCGGCGAGCTGGTCGCCGCCGCTGGCGAGTTTGCCGAGGCCGGTGGCGAGGCTACCGGCGCTGGTGCTGAGGGTGGCGGCGCCGCTGCGCAGCGGCGCGAGCTGTTTCTCGCCGGGGGCGGCGGCCTCGAGCTGGCGCAGGCCGCCGGAGAGGGTGCTGACGCCGCTGCTGAGGCGGCCCACCCCGGCGCTGAGGTCGCGGGCGCCGCCCGCGAGTTTGCCGGCGCCGCTGGCGAGGCTGGTGGTGCCGCCGGCGAGGGTGGCGGCGCCGCTGGCGAGGCGGCCGCTGCCGTCCAGGAGGGTCTGGGCGCCGTCGGCGAGTCGGCTGGTGGCGTCGTGCAGGTCCAGGAAGCCCTGCTGGACGTCGGCGAGGCTGTTCTGCACGACTTCCCAGCGGTTCTCGCCGAGGGTGGCGTTCAGGTCCTCGGCGATGGCGCTGGCGACGCGGTCGGAGACGGTGCTGGCGTAGTAGTTCAGGCCCGGGGCGCGGTACAGCTGGAGCAGGCCGTGTTCGCTGCTGCTGCCGCTCACGGCGCGGCGGCTGAAGTCGGCGGGGATGGTCAGGGCGAAGTACACGTCGCCGCGCCGGACGGCGGCCTCGGCCTGCGCCTGGGTGGGGTAGTGGCGGAACTGCACGGGGGGGTCCTTGTGCAGTTCGGTCAGGAGTTCACGGCCGACGTTGACCTGTTTGCCGCGTGAGACGGTGCCCTGGTCGAGGTTGACGAGGGCGGCGGGCAGGTCGGGCAGGTTACCGGCGGGGTCCCAGACGCTCATGAGGTACACGCCGACGTAGATGAGTGGCACGAACAGGAAGGCGGCGGCGGCGGCCCACATGATGGGGTAGCGCCACAGGCTGCGTTCGGCGGGGGTGAGGGTGCGGTAGTCGCGGTTCAGGGTGCGCCGGGTGGGTTGTTCGGGTGGAGGGGGTTGGTTCATGCGGACCTCTGTGGGGGGGCGGGCGGGCGGGGCCGTGGAGGGTCAACAGCTTCGTGACACTCTGTCAGTAGCCGGAGTATGCGGGACGCCGCGCGACCTGTCAACCGACGAAGTGTCAGGTGACAGAGTGTCAGCTAAGGTGTACACTGCGGACATGCAGACCCTCGCCTCCGCCGGGAGCCGCCGCCGCCTCCCCTCCGCCGACCGAAGGCAACAGATCCTCAGCGGCAGTGAGTCCCTGTTCACCGCCCGCGGCTTCGAGGCCGTCACCATGGGCGACATCGCCCGGACCATCGGCGTCTCCCGCCCCACCATCTACAGCTACTTCACCTCCACCACCGACATCCTCGCCGAACTGCTCACCGCGCGCCTGCACGACCTCGAAGAGCGCCTCGCCCCGCTGCTGGCCGAGATTCACAGCGGGGAACGCGCCCGCCCCTTCGCCGCGATCCTCCACGAACTCGTGCAGGACCAGGCGCTGTTGACCCTGCTCCAGAGCGGCAGCGGCCCGGCCTTCACCCGCCGCCGCCAGCAGGTCCTCGCGGACCTCGAACAGCGCCTGCACGCCCACCTGCCCAGCCCGGGGCCCCGCACCCCCTACCTGCTCACCTGCATCACCATCCTGCTGCACGGCGCGGCCGCCCACGCCGTCAACGCCCAACTGGACCCCGCCGCCACCGCGCAGCTGGCCAACACCCTGGACCTCCTGCTCAACACGGGCGTGCAGGCCTTCACGGCGTCGCCCGCCCCCACCGCCTGCTGAACCCTCACGCGGCCTTCATCCCCCTGGCCCCACGCGCCTGTGACAAAGCTGTGTGGACCACCCTCTACACTGATCCCATCAGCGCACACAATCCAGTAGGCGGGCCGGGTGAAGTCCGCAGCGCCAGGAGGCTGAATCCCACACAGGTTCAGCCTCACTTTCTGCCCGGTCGCGCGGCGCCCTCCCGCCGCCGGGACCTCCCCAGCCGGATTGTCCTTTATGCTTCAGCCCCCACGCCGGCCCGCCTTCTATGCTGGGCAGCATGACGCCGGACCTCCGCTCCCCCGCCCACCCCGCCCCGCCCGCCTCCCTCCAGGGCCAGCACGTCCTGGTGACCGGCGCCACCGGCGGCATCGGCCTGATCACCGCCCGCGAACTCGCCGCGCGCGGCGCGCACGTCACCATCGTGGGCCGTCACCCCGAACGGACCCGCGACGCCGCCCGGCAGACCGGCGCGCACGACACCCTCCTCGCGGACCTCTCGGAACTCGCGCAGGTGCGCCGGGCCGCGCAGGAGTACACCGACCGCCACGGCCGCCTCGACGTTCTCGTGAACAACGCCGGGGCCTTCAACGCCCGCCGCGCCGAGACCCGCGAGGGCATCGAACAGACCTGGGCGCTCAACCACCTCTCCCCCTTCCTGCTGACCCGCGAGCTGCTGCCCCTGCTGCGCCAGAGCGCCGCGCCGCGCGTCGTCACGGTCGCGTCGGCCGCGCACGCCATGGGCCGCGTCCGCTTCGACGACCCGGAATTCCGCCGCGGGTACGGCGGCTGGGCCGCGTACGCCCAGAGTAAACTCGCCAACATCCTGTTCGCGCGGGAACTGGCGCGGCGTGAACCCGGCCTCCGCAGCAACAGCCTGCACCCCGGCATGGTCGCCACGGGCTTCGCGCACAACAACGGCGGGCTCGTCAGTCAGGCATACCGCGTCGTCGACCGCTTCGCCATCACGCCCGAGCAGGGTGCGCAGACCAGCATTCACCTCGCGGCCGACCCGGTCACGGTGTCCGGGCGGTACTTCAGCGAGTCCCGCGAGGTCACGCCCGCCCCGCAGGCCCAGGACGACGGCGCGGCCTTTCGCCTGTGGATTCTCAGCGAGGGCTACCTCGACTGACCGTCCCGCGCCGCCGACGGCTGCCGGTTCACAGCAGCATGCGGTTGAGTGATACGGCCTGCCGTTTGTTTCGTTAACAGATCGGAACACCACCGATCTGTCAACTCCACGTCCGGAACCCGCCCAGCTCCCACCCGCTTCGCTCGGACCCAGCGGGCTTTGCAGCCCATTCAATCGGAGTCCGTATCAGGCCTCGCGGACGTAGCCGTTCTTGATGAAGTCCTGCACCATGGGTTCCATGTCATGCAGGGCCACGTCGGAACGCAGGGCGTACTCGGCCGGCGAGAGGCGCTCGCCCAGCGCCCGCAGGAACGCCAGGCCGGCCGGCCCGTGCTGCGCGCGGAAGGTCTGGTGCAGGCCAGTGATGGCGTTCAGGGCGTCCCGGCCGCGCAGGGTCATGGCGTAGTGGTGGTGGGCCCAGCCGGCCAGACTGCGCGGCAGGATCAGCGTCTGCGGGCGCAGCGGCGCCGGGAAGGCCCCCTCGTACGGCAGGGTGGCCGGCATGGTCGCGACGATCTCGCCGCGCAGGTAGTAGATCGCGCCGGTCGGTCGGGCGTGCAGTCCCGTGAAGTCCTCGGTCAGGTTGAACTTCCAGGCGCGCGACCCGATCCCGCTCAGGACGTGCGCCAGGGTGGGCGGCAGCGGGTGGGCGCTCAGGGCGGCTCCCTGCTCGTAGAGGTTCAGCAGTTCGCCGAGGGCCTGCTCGCCGGTTGCGCTCGCGGCGGCGGCCGTGACGGTGCGGCCCTCGAACAGCAGCACGAACGCGCTGTGCTCGCCCAGCGTGGCGTGCAGGTACCCGAACCAGGCCTGCTCGTGCAGGTACTTCAGGAAGGCGTGCAGGTCGCAGAAGTGCTGGGTCAGGCCGGTGTGGGTGGGCGGCGCGTGCGGCAGGAAGCGCGCCAGGAAGGGGGCCGCGCCCGGAAACATGGGCGTGAGTTCCGGGATGAGTTCCGCGAGGTCCCCGGTCCCGTCGGGGGCGTTGCCCGGCCCGGCGGACGGAAGCTCGATCGGCTGGACCTGCGGGGTTGCGGTCGGTTCGGTCATGGCGTCCTCGGGGATGGGAGTCTGGGCGGGGTCCGGGCCCTCTCCGGATGGAACGGAGCGGGGCGCGGCGCGGCGCTTGTCCTTCACGCGGCGCTCCGGGCGGGGTGCGGGCGTGGAGAGGACCGGCTGGCCCTGTCCGCCGTCACCGGCACGGACGGACGCCGTGTCACAGGCCGTCCACCCGCAAAAGCGGCCCGGCCGGGCTGGACGGTTCCGGGGTGTCGTCAGGCAGCAGCGTGAGCCCCTGGCGGAAGCGGGCGGCGTTCTGCACGTAGCGGGCCGCGTTGCCGCCGCCCGGCGCGGGCCGCACCACCCGCGCCGGAATCCCGACGGCCAGCATGCCGTCCGGCACGTGCACTCCCTCCGGCAGGACCGCGCCGGCCCCCAGGACCGCGCCGGCCCCCAGACTGGAGCCGCTGAGCATCACGGCGCCCATGCCGACCAGACTGCCTGGTCCGCAGATGGCGCCGTGCACGATGGCGCGGTGACCGACCGTGACGTGGTCGGTCAGGATGCAGGGCCAGCCGGCGTCCGTGTGCAGCACCGCGCCGTCCTGAACGTTGCACGACGGGCCGACGGTGATGGCTTCGAGGTCGCCGCGCAGCACGGCGCCGAACCAGACGCTGGCGTGCGCCGCGACCGTGACCTGACCGATGATGTCGGCGCTGGGCGCGGTGAACGCGGTGGGGTGAATGTGGGGGACGTGCCCGTCCAGGGCGTAGCGCGGCATGCTGTGTTCCTCCGGGGGCCGCGCGGGCGGTGACGGTGACGCCGGCTCGGGAGGGCCGGGGTTGTCGGTGGCACACGCGGCGGGTGTTGAACTGGGTGTCAGCCTAGCATGACCGGCCGCGCCGCCACAGCGCCTGCACGGCGCCGGCCCTCCCCGGCGGCGGGGCCGGGTGAGGCAAATCTGCGCATGTCCCCCGGGAAGTCATGCGATACTTCTGAGGTCTCAAAATTCGTGCCATCTGTTGGGTCCGGCCCAGAGGGTGGGATACCAGGCAGCGGATTCTTGAGATGCAAGGAGAGTTATGGCTCAAGGTCGAGTGAAGTGGTTCAACGTTGAAAAAGGCTACGGATTCATCGAGCACCCCGGCAACCCCGACGTGTTCGTGCACTACAGCGCCATCCAGAGCGGCGGGTTCCGCAAGCTCAACGAGGGTGACGAGGTGGAGTTCGAAGTGGAAGCCGGCCAGGGCAGCAAGGGCCCCCAGGCCAAGAACGTGGTCGTCACCAACGCCGCGCCCGCCCCGATGGGCGGCGGCATGGGCGGCAACCGCGGCGGCAGCCGCTGGTAATTGCCGGCTGAGGCTCCCCCGCGGAGCCTGACCGGACCTTCTGTTCATCGCAGCGGACGCGCCGTCGTCCGCTGCTCGCCTTGAGTCCCCCGCCGGGTGTCGGGAGTGGTGCGCCGCCACGGACCTGCGCGGCGGGCAGATGCGCTCACGCGGCCCGCGCGGAGCCCGTAGCATGACGGTCATGAGCGACGCCGCCTCCCCCGTCCGGTCCGAGCAGGTCTCCCCCGTACCGGACCCACCGGGGGTTTCCGGACGGCACGGTCCGCTGACCGGCCATCCCGCACCGGACCGGCCCAGCCTGAACCGCTACCCCGTGTCGTTCACGGGATCGGCCAGCGAGTACTTCCGGCTGTGGATCGTGAACACGGCGCTGACGGTGGTCACGCTGGGCATCTACCTGCCGTGGGCGCGGGTGCGCAACCGGCAGTACTTCTACGGGCACACCTGGGTGGACGGGCAGAACTTCGAGTACCGGGCCAATCCGCTGAAGCTGCTGCGGTCCTACGTGGTGGTGGGGGCGCTGTTCGGGGCGTACACCCTGAGCCAGCAGAGTGAGCGGTGGTGGTGGCTGTCGGCGCTGCTCGCGCTGGTGTTCGCGCTGCTGTACCCGTGGCTGGTGGCGCAGTCCATGCGCTTTCAGGCCGTGAACACCACGCACCGGGGGCTGCGCTTTCACTTCGACGGCAGCGTGAAAGGCGCGTACGTGGCGTACGGCGCGGCGAACGTGGCGGCCAGTCTCAGCGGGGGGCTGGCGCTGCCCTGGGCGTGGTTCATGCAGCGCCGGTATCAGGTGAACAGCCTGTCGTACGGTTCGGCACGCGGGCATTTCCGGGGGGACGTGGCGCCCCTGTACCTGATCGCGCTGACGGGCGTGGGCCTGCTCGTCGGGGCGGGGCTGCTGCTGGCCGTGCCGGCAGTGGTGGCGCTGGTGGCGTGGCTGGCCGGGAGTGGCTTCGATCCGGACAGCATGGACTGGGAGAACCTGGGAACGGGAGGAGCGGCTCTGTTCTTCGTCGCGGCGGCGTACGTGATCCTGGTCGCGCTGAACGGCGTGGCGTGGCAGTACGTGCGGGCGGCGACCATGCGGTACGTGCTGAACAACACGGAACTGGGCGGCGTGGTCCGGACGGGCGCGACCTTCAATCCCTGGCGGGTCGTGTGGATCAGCGTCTCGAACGGCGCGGCGCAACTGCTGACGCTGGGCCTCGCGACTCCCTGGGCCGCGGTCCGCCGCACCCGGTACCTGCTGGCGGGTGTCAGTGTGCGGGCCATCGCGCCGCTGGACGACTTCGCGGCGGGCACCTCGGGCCCCGAGTCGGCGCTGGGTGAGGCCGCCACCGAACTGCTGGACATCGGGCTGGGCTTCTGACGTGCCGGACCTGAACACCCCGGATCAGACCGCGCCAGCCGGGCAGGGCGTGCAGGGCGTGTTCTTCGACGGGCGCAGCAGCCGCGACCACCCGGCCACGCTGCACCTGGGCGCAGACGGCGTGACGGTACGCCTGGAGGGACGGGGCGACCATCACTGGCGCGCCGGTCAGGTGACGGCGGAAGCGGCGCTGCCCGGCGTGCGCCGCAGCCTGGGCTTCCCGGACGGCAGCCGCTTCGAGACCGACGACCACGCCGCCGTGCGCGCCTGGGAGCGGCGGCATGGCCGCCAGCGCCTGCTGGGCGGCGTGGGGCAGCTGGAGGCCAGCTGGGGCGCTGCGCTGGGCGCGGTGGCCGTGACCGGGGCGCTGCTGTGGGGCTTCGTGACGTTCGGCGTGCCGGTGCTGGCGCGGCAGGCGGCGGCCGTGACGCCCGCAGGCGTGCTGGCCGCCTTCGACCGCGAGACCCTGCAGGTGCTGGAGGGCCGGGACCTGATCGGCCCGAGTGCGCTGGGCGCGGCGCGGCAGGCGCAGTTGCAGGCGGCGTTCCGGGACGTGAGCAGCTGGGCGGGCGGCGGGTACGGGTACCGGCTGCTGCTGCGTGACGGTGAGCCGGGCGGCGCGGGCATCGGCGCGAACGCCTTCGCGCTGCCGAACGGGACGGTCGTCATGACCGATCAGCTGGTCGCGCTGGCCCGCAGTGACCGGGAACTGGCTGGCGTGCTGGCGCACGAGGTGGGGCACGTCACGCACCGGCACGGGCTGGCCAGCGTGTACCAGGCGCTGGGGTTGTCGCTGATCCTCACGGCGCTGACCGGGGACGTGGTCAGCGCCTCGACGTTCGCGGCGGCCGTGCCGGTCGCGCTGGTGCAGGGCGGGTACTCGCGGGCCGCCGAGACGCAGTCTGACGCGGTGGCCGCCCGCTTCATGCTGGAACGCTACGGCAGCACGCAGCCCCTGCGGACCATCCTGGCGCGGCTGGAAGCCCAGGACACCGGGCCGGACCTGCCGGACCTGCTGGGCACGCACCCCGGCACGGACGCCCGCATCGAACACCTGAAGCAGCTGGAGGACGCCGCCCGCTGACCTGCCGGCATCCCGGGACGCACCTGGGATGCACTACGCTCTGGGGCGTGAAGTTCACGGTTCTGTCCACCAGTCTCGACCCGGAAAGCCGCAGCGCGTGGCTGTGCGCCCTGGCCGCCGCGCAGCTGCGGGCGCAGGGGCACGAGGTCACGTTCCTCGACCTGCGGACCGATCCGCTGCCCCCCTTCGACAACGTGCAGGGGCCCGGCGGATGTTACGCGCACCCGAACGCGGCGCGGTACCACGCGGCGGTTGCCGGGGCGGACGGTGTGTTCCTGGGGGTGCCCGTGTACAACTGGGGGCTGGGGTCCGGCGCCAGGGCGCTGGTGGAACTGACGGGCAGCAGCGACGCGGCGCGCGGCCTGCACGGCGCGTGGTTCGATAAGCCCGTGACGTTCCTGGTGTCGGGCGGGCTGGACCACGGGTACCTGAGTCACGGGGCGTTCGCGTTCGGGCTGATGGTGGATTTCCGCTGCGTGGTGAACCCGCACTTCGTGTACGCCACGTCCGCGCACTGGGACGCGCCGGAGGTGCCGGGCGAGTGGCTGCGGGCGCGGCTGTCGCGCACCGTGGACCGGGGCGTGGACCTGTCGGCGCGGCTCTCGGGGCGTGACTACGCCAGCGTGTGGGAACTGTGACCGCGCCGGACGCCCCCGGCCCTCGCGCGCCGCTGCTGCCCCCCACCGAACGCCCACGGGTGATCGTGGAACACCCGGACTTCTACGTGGTGCACAAGCCCGCGCTGTGGCTGACCCATCCGGTCCGGGCGCGGGTGGACGTGCCGGACCTGCTGACGTTCATGCAGCGCACGACCGGCGAACCGGACCTCGCGCCGCCGCACCGCCTGGACCGCGAGACCAGCGGCGCGCAGCTCCTGACCCGGGACCGTGAGGCGGCGCAGCGGTTCTTCACGCTGTTCAAGACGCACCTGGTCGGCAAGACGTACCTGGCGATCGTGCACGGCTCGCCCGACTGGGAGCGGCGCACGCTGGACGGCCCGCTGGGTGACCTGGGGCTGGGCGGCGCGAACCGTATCGCCATCCGGCAGGCGGTCGTGCCGGACGGCAAGCCGGCCGTGACGGACTTCCGGGTGGTGGCCCGCCGGGCCGGGCACGCCCTGATCGAGGCGTACCCGCGCAGCGGGCGCCTGCACCAGATCCGCGCGCACCTGTCGCACCTGGGGTTGCCGATGGTGGGGGACAAACTGTACGGCCGTGATCCGGACGTGTTCCTGGCGTTCATGGAGACCGGGCAGACGCCGGAACTCACGGCGCGGCTGGGGCTGGCGCGTCAGGCGCTGCACGCGGCGCGCGTGGCGTTCCCGTGGGCGGGGACGCAGGTTGTGGCCGAGGTGCCGCTGGCTCCGGACCTGCAGGCGTACTGGGACGCCCTGCCGGCCCTGCCCTGAAGGGCCGCCGCCGGCGGGGGGGTGGGGCGGCGTGACCGGCGGCCCTTGCCAAATGCCGAAATCCGACTATCCTGATCGGGAATGATCCAGCAGGGTCGGAGGCACCGGATGGAAGAACGCACCCTTGATCAGCTGAGTCCCGGACAGACCGCGCACGTCGTGTCCCTCGACCCCCGCCACCCGCTGCGCCGCCGCCTGCTCGAACTGGGATTCGTGCGGGGCGCGCCCGTCACCGTGGTCCGCCGGGCGCCGCTGGGCGACCCGCTGGAACTCCGCCTGAACGGCACGGCCCTCGCCCTGCGACTCGCGGACCTGCACGGCATCCGGGTGCGCCTGTGACCACCCCGCTGATCCCGCCTCCCCTGCCGGACCTCGGCGGCCTGCACCGGCCAGATGCCGCCGCGTGCGCCGCCACCGTCGCCCGCCTGCAGGCCGCGCGGGAGCCGCGCGTGGTCGTGGTCGGCAACCCCAACGTCGGCAAGACCACCCTGATCAACGCGGTCGCCGGCACGCGCCTGAAGGTCGGGAACTGGTCCGGCGTGACGGTCGAGAAACGCGAGGCCCACCTCAGCCACGCCGGACGCAGCGTGCACCTGCTGGACCTGCCCGGCGCGTACTCGCTCAGTCCGCACACGCCCGAGGAACTGATCGCCCGCACCGCCCTGCTCGACGAGGCCCCGGACGCCGTCATGAACGTGCTGGACGCCGGGAACCTGGAACGCAACCTGTACCTCACGCTGCAACTCATGGATTTCGGACTGCCGGTCGCCGTCGCGCTGAACCTCGTGGACGAGGCCCGCGACAAGGGCCTGACCGTGGACGCCCGGGCGCTGTCACGGGCGCTGGGCGTGCCGGTCATCGAGACCGTCGCCAGCCGCAGCGTCGGCACCGCAGACCTGATGAGCGGCGTGCTGGACCGCGCGACGCTGGGCGTCGCCGTGCGCTACCCCGGTCCCATCGAACTGGCCGCGCAGGACCTCACGTCCCGCATGTCGGGCCTGAGCACCCTGCCGCCGCACGCGCACCGTTACCTGGCGCTGGCACTGCTCGAGGGCGACCCCAGCGTGCGGGGACGGCTGGCCGCGACCGGTCACCAGCCGCTGCTGGACGCTGCCGACGCGCACGCCGCCACCCTGGAGGCCCAGGGACTCGATCCGCTGATCGAGATCGCCGAGGCCCGCTACGCCCGCGCGGGCGAACTGGCACGCGCCGCCGTGCCGCAGGCCCTGGCCCGCCGGACCTTCAGCGAACGGCTCGACCGCCTGACCCTTCACCCGCTGCTGGGCATTCCGCTGTTCCTGGCGCTGGTGCTGCTGGTGTTCCGCCTGACCTTCAGCGTGGCCTCGCCGTTCGTGGACCTGATCGGCGGGCCGCTGCAGGACATCCTGAGCGGGTGGGCGTCGGCCGGGCTGGCGTGGTTCCCGCTGGCACGCGACCTGGTGGTCGGGGCGATCATTCCGGGCGTGGGCACGGTCCTGAGCTTCCTGCCGACGCTGCTCGTGCTGTATCTCGCCATGAGCTTCCTGGAGGACAGCGGGTACATGGCCCGCGCCGCCTTCCTGATGGACCGCGCCATGCGCGGCGCCGGGCTGGACGGCCGGGCGTTCATTCCGCTGATCCTGGGCTTCGGGTGCAACGTGCCCGCCGTGTACGCCACCCGCACCCTGGAGCGCCGCAGTGACCGGGTACTGGTCAGCATGATCCTGCCGTTCATGAGCTGCTCGGCGCGCCTGCCGGTGTACGTGGTGTTCGCCGCCGCGCTGTTCCCCCGCGCGGGCAGCTGGCTGGTGTGGGGCCTGTACGTGCTGGGCATGGCGGTGGCGTTCCTGTTCGCGCTGATCCTGCGCCGCACGTCCCTGCCGGCCGAGGGGGGCGGCGTGCTGCTGGAACTCCCGCCGTACCGCTTCCCGGCGTGGCGGGTCCTGTGGAAGCACGCGTGGCGGCGCACCGCGAGTTTCGCGCGCCGCGCCCGCACCACCGTCATGGGCACCGTGGCCGTCGTGTGGCTGCTGCTGGCCCTGCCCGCCGTGAACGGTCAGAAGTTCGCGACCGTGCCCCCGCAGGAGAGCCTGTTCGGGGTGGTCAGTCAGGCCGTGTCGCCGATCTTCGCGCCGCTGGGCTTCGGGAACTGGCAGGCGACCGGGGCGCTCGTGCCGGGCTTCATCGCCAAGGAGGTCGTCGTGGGCACCCTGGGGCAGATCTACCTGGGTGAGCAGGCCGCCGCGCCCGCACCGCTGGGCCTCGTGGCCGGAATCACGCAGACGCTGGGGGCCACCTGGGACGCCGTGAAGGCCAGCGTGTCGGCCCTGCCGACCGTGCTGGCCCTGCCCAGCCTGAGCGCCGATGCCAGCACCGACACGCAGACGCCGCTGGCCGCCGCGCTCTCCCGCGCGTTCACGCCCGCCAGCGGCCTGGCGTACCTGGTGTTCGTGCTGCTGTACACGCCGTGCATCGCCACGGTCGGGGCGATGGCGCAGGAGCACGGGCGGCGCGTCGCGTGGGTGACGGTCGCGTACCAGCTGGCCACCGCCTGGGTCGTGGGCCTGATCGTGTACCAGATCGCGTCGAGGGTCCTGTGATACGGATTCCGTTTGTTTCGTTAACAACCCGGGACAGCACCGGGTTGCCAACTCCACGTCCGGAACCCGTTTCTCTCCTTCTCGCTTCGCTCGGATTGAACGGCTTTGTAAGCCATTCAATCGGAGTCCGTATGACACGGGCGCGTACGTCCGGGGCGGCGTTCGCATGAGCGCCTCGCCACTGGCGGGCATCCTGAACGCCATTGCCGGGCAGCCGCGCACGCCCGCCGAACTGGCCCGCGACCTGGGCAGCAGCGAGGGCGCCCTGAACGGCATGCTGCGCACCCTGCAGGGCGGCGGGTACGTGCAGGAGGCCGCACAGACCACGGACGGCTGCGAGTGCGGCCCCTGCGCCCTGAAAAGCATGTGCCGCAACGCCGGTCAGGACGCCCCGCCCCTGCACCTGCTGCGGCTCACGCCGCGCGGCGAGGCGTACCTGCGCCGCCTGAATCCGCAGGGCCACTGACCGCGCCGCGCCGCCCGCTCCGTCGCGGCCCGGCGTGGGCCGTTCATTCCGGCGCGGACGGAGGGGCGGCGGCCCGTATACTCGCCGCAACATGACTGCCAACTTCTCTGCTCCGCGCGTCAGTCCGTGGGTGCTGTCCGCGTTCTGGTTCGGCACGGCCTTCCACTGGCTGCTGCTGCTGCTCGTCCTGATGCCCGCCAACGTGCTCGAATTCGTCGGTCCGGACCGTAAGGGCACCTACGCGGGCGCACTGACCGCCATCGGCGCGGTCATGGCGCTGGTCATCCCGCCGCTCGTCGGGGCGCACAGCGACCGCAGTGGCCGGCGCGTGCCGTACCTGCGTCTGGGCGTGGGCGTGAACATCGCCGGGCTGGCCGTCATGGCGGCCGCCGTGACCCTGCTCGGCGGCATGACCGGCTTCTGGGTGTACGTGCTGGGCTTCCTGCTGGTGCAGTTCGGGAACAACTACGCGACCGCGCCGTACTCCGCCCTGATTCCGCAGCTCGTACCGCCCGAGCAGCGCGGCCGGTACAGCGGCGTGATGGGCATGCTCCAGGCGGCCGGGCAGTTGCTGGGCGCCGTCAGCGCCTTCGCGGTCGGGATGCTGCACCTGCCGTCCGCGGTGTCGTTCGTGCTGATCGGCGTGTTCCTGCTCGTGCCGGCGCTGGTCACCATGCGCGGCGTACCGGACGACGCCGCGCCCGCCCCGGCCGGCACGCGGCCCGCCCCCTGGCAGTCGCTGTTCACCTACCGTCCGTTCCTGTGGGTGTTCGTCACGCGCGTCCTGTTCGCGCTGGGACAGTACTCGGTGCAGCCGTTCCTGCAGTACTACAACGCCGACGTGCTGGGTCAGAAGGACCCGGCGACCTCCAACTCGATCATGCTGGCGTGCATCATCGTGGCCAGCATCGTCTCGGCGCTGATCGGCGGGCGGATCAGTGACCGGGTGGGCCGCAAACCCGTCATCTACGTGGCGGGCACCACCATGGCGGCCGCCGCGCTGTTGCTGCTGGTCGTGCCGGGCTTCGGGGCGGCGCTGCTGCTGGCCGTGGTGTTCGGCCTGGGCTTCGGGGCGTTCACCAGCGTGGACTGGGCGCTGGGCAGCGACGCCATGCCCAGCCAGAGCAGTTTCGCGCGTGACATGGGCATCTGGCACGTGGCGTTCGTGGCCCCGCAGTTCATCGGTGGGCCGCAGGGCGCACTGCTCGACTGGGGGAACGCACGCGGCGACAACCTGGGGTACACGCTGGTGTTCGGGATTGCCGCCGCGTTCTTCATCCTGGGCGTGCTGCTCGTCCGGAACGTTCCGGAAACCCAGCGCGGGCCGCGCCCCGCCCCGGCCTGACCGCGCGGCCCGGCAACCCGCTCCGTCCGGCAGCGGGGAAGGTGGGCCACTTCCGGACGGGCGGGCTCCTCATGCGGCGTGCAGCGTTCCTTCAGGGGAGGTTGGGCGAGGATTCACACGGTACGCGCCGTCCCAGTCGCCCCGGCCGGGGGCGTGAGAGGGTGCGGGCATGACTGACTCCACCCACCCCGCGACCCGTCAGGAAGCCGTGAAGACGCTCGCCGGTCTGATCAAGGAAGTGCATTTCGCGATGCTGACCGTCCAGACCGGCGCTGGCCACCTGCACGCCCACCCCATGACCACCCAGCAGGTCGAGTTCGACGGTGACATCTGGTTCATCGGCAGCAGGGACAGCGAACAGGTGCGGGACATGGCGGCCCGCCCGCAGGTGAACGTCAGTTACTCGAATCCTGACAAGGGCGTGTACGTCAGCGTGTACGGCACGGCGAAACTGGTCGAGGACCGCGCGAAGCTCGACGAACTCTGGAGCGACTTCTATCAGACGTACTTCCCGCAGGGCAAGGAAGACCCGAACATCCAGCTGATTCAGATTCACGCGGGCGGCGCGGAGTACTGGGAGGGCAACGGCAAGATCCGCAGCCTGCTGGAATTCGCGAAGGGACTGGTGGGCGGCAAGCCCGACATGGGCGAGAACGAGACCGTCCGACTCTGATCCAGCCGGCCGTCCGCACCAGACGGCCGGCTGGTCCGTTCACAGCCCGCCACCGCACCGGGTTGCCCCCTTCACGCCTTTCAGTCCGTCTCTCCCCCACTCCGCGGGGCAGCTCTCCCACCCGCTCCGAAGGAATGGTTCGCACACCCATCCCGTCGGAGTCCGTATCAACCGCAGGTCGTATCATACGGACTCCGATTGAATGGGCTGCAAAGCCCGCCGGGTCCGAGCGAAGCGAGTGGGAGCTGGGCGGGTTCCGGACGTGGAGTCGGCAATCCGGTGCTGTCCCGGGTTGTTGGCGAAACAAACGGAATCCGTATCAGCCTCGCAATTCGCAGACAGCCGCGTCGTGGCCTACCCGACGCGGCTGGTGCATTCCTGCCGGCCCCTTCCGGAACCGGAAGAGGAGCGCCTCCCCCTCTTCGTGTCGGCCCGGACCGTTACCCGCAGCGAGGTTTACTTCAGTTCTTTGATGACGGCGTTGTTGAGGTTCGTGGCGCCCTCGTTGGCGTACACGATCAGGCTGGTCTGCGCGGCCACCCGCTCGTCGAGGACGACCGTGTAGCCGTTCGCCCGGGCGACCTTCGCGACGGCGGCGTTCATCTTCGTGCCCACGGGCCTGAAGGCCTCGTCAATGCGTTTGGCGTAGTCGGCGCGGGCCGCCGCATACGCCTGCTGCGCCTTGGTGAGGGCGGCGCGGTCGGCGGCAGTGGCGGTCTTCGCGGCGAGGGCCTGCACGCTCTTCTGTTTCGCGGCGAGGTCACTGGCGGCCCGGGCGTTCAGGTCCAGGTAGGCCTTGGCGCTGGGCATGGCTTTCACGACGGTCTGGACGTTCAGGATACCGACGCGGTTCTTGCTCTGCTGGGCGTGAGGCACGGTGGTGAGCAGGGCCAGCGGGAGGATCAGCATGATTCGGTTCAAGGTGGGGTCTCCTGTGGGGCGTGCGGGACGCGGCTGGCCCCGCAGCGAGTACCGCGCGGGGCCAGCTTCAGGTCAGGGGTGGCCGCGCGTGGGCGCCGGGCCTGGGATTACTTGACGGCTTTGGCGACGGCGTCCGTCAGTTCGCTGGTGGGGTCGGCGTAGATGACCAGTCCGCTCTTGGAGGCCACGTCGCGGTCCATGACGATGGAGAAGCCGTTGCTCTTGGCGACGGTGTTGATGGCGGTGTCGACGGCCTTCTCGACGACGCTGATCTTGGGCGCGAGCTGCTTGTCGTAGGCGTCGGCCTTGCTCTTGATGGTGGCGACCAGCTGCTCGCGGGTCTGTTTCTCGGCGGCGGTGGCGCCGGCGCCCTTGGCGTCGATGGCCTTGACCTGCTTGTCGAGCGCGGTGAGTTCGTCGTCGGCCTTCTTCTGGATGGCCTGGATTTCCTTGTCGCCCGGGTGTGCGGAGAGCAGTTTGGAGACGTCCACGAACCCGACCTTCTGGGGGGTGGTCTGGGCGTGCGGCGCGACGGTACCGAGGCCATACGCGGCCACGAGGGCCAGGGGGGCCAGGATCTTGGCGTTGATCTTCATGTCGCGCACCGTATCACGCGCGTTTCTGAGCCGAATGAAGGTGACCTGACGCGCTTCACACGTGCTTTCCATTCAGGTCGGGGCGGGTGCGGGCGGGACGCTCGGCTCGGGGAGCACATGTAGACTGCGGGTATGCTCGTTCGCGACTGGATGACCCCTGATCCGATCACCGTGACCCCCGGCACGCCGGTGATGGACGCCCTGAAACTCCTGAAAGAAGGTGGATTCCGCCGCCTGCCGGTCATGGACGGTGACCGGCTGGTGGGCATCACGACCCGCAAGGACCTGAAGGACGCCATGCCCAGCAAGGCCACGACCCTGAGCGTCTGGGAACTGAATTACCTGCTGAGCAAACTGACGGTCGAGGAGATGATGGCCCGCCCGGTCATCACGGCCGCCGAGGGCGAGTACATGGAGGACGCGGCGCTGCGCATGCAGGAGCATCACGTGGGGGGCCTGCCGGTCCTGAACGACGCGGGCCGCCTGAGCGGGATCATCACGACCATGGACGTCCTGCGGGCCTTCACGGGCATCCTGGGCATGCGCGAGGGCGGGCAGCGCCTGACGCTGGACATGCCGGACGTGCCGGGCAGCCTGGAACGCGCGACCGGGGCGATCCTGCCGAGCAACATCATCAGTGTCGCCACGTACGGCGGCGAGAACGGCCGGCGGCGCTTCGTGATGCGCGTCAGTGGCGAGGGGCTCAAGGACGTGCGTGAGCGGGTGCGGGCCACCGGTATCGACGTGCTGGACTGATACGGACTCCGTTTGTTTCGTTGACAGATCGGAACACCACCGATCTGCCAACTCCACGTCCGGAACCCGTTTCTCTCCTGCTCGCTCCGCTCGGATTGAATGGCCTTTGCAGCCCATTCAATCGGAGTCCGTATGAGCGGTGACAGCCAGGCGGCCCGGTGCGATGAACACCGGGCCGCCTGGCTGTTCGCTGCGCAGCCGCCTACAGCAGGCTGATGGCGTACTCGCCCATCAGGCGTGGGATGTTCACGCCGGTGGTCGCCACGGAGTTCTTGAATTCCATGGTGTGGTTGATCTCGATGATCTTCAGGCCGCCCCACCCGTTCTGGGCACCCGGGTCCTCGACGAGGTCGATGGCGACGATCTGCCCGTGGACGGCGGCGGCGGCCCGCACGGCGAGGTCGGCGATTTCGGGCGTGACGGGGCAGTTGCTGGCTTTCGCGCCGCGCGCGGTGTTGGTGATCCAGTGTTCGCTGGTGCGGTAGATCGCGCCGATGCACTGCCCGCCCACCACGAAGGCGCGGATGTCCCGGCCGGGCTTGTTGATGAGTTCCTGCACGTAGAAGATGCCGTGCTGCGGGCCGCCCAGGACTTCCTTGTGCTCGATGACGGCCTCGGCGGCGGCGCGGTCGTTCAGGCGGCTGACCATGCGGCCCCACGAGCCGACGGTGGGTTTCAGGACGACCGGGTAGCCCATCTCCTCGATGAGGGTCAGGGCCGCGTCGCCGTCGAAGGCCACGCCGGTGCGGGGGGTGGGCAGGCCGTGGGCGTGCAGGGCGGCGTTGGTGGCGAGTTTGTCGCCGCACAGTTCGATGACGTGCGCGGGGTTGATGACCTTCACGCCGAAGCCCTCGAGGGCGCGGGTGACGCCGTGGCCGCGGCTCTGGCTGACGCAGCGTTCGATGGCGACCTTCCAGGGCACGCCCGGGCGGCCCTGCTCGTCGAAGGTGACCTTCAGCTGGGGCGTGTAGACCTTGTCGTAGGGCACGCCGAGGTCGTCGAGGGCCTCGAAGAGCATCTTCTCGTCGGGGCGGATGCGGTCGTACAGGACGGCGAGGTCGGCCATGCTGGGTGTCCGGGGTTGGTGACCTTGCAAGGGCGCGCGGTCAGGTGTTCCGTCGGAACGGCCTGACCGCGTGCCCTGGCAGGGTCACTCGCCCCAGTCCTCCGCTTCCTGCGGGGCGGCTTCGAGGCGGGGCGGTTCGATGGACACGACCTCGTATTCCATGCCGGTCTCATCGTCGGTGACGAGTTCGCCGAGTTCGGGGTTGGTCAGTTCGATGATCGCACCGGTATCCGGGTTTTCAAATTGAATGGTAGCCATATTCACTCCTTACGTTTGATAGGTTAGCTCACTGAATATCTGGCGTTCGCAATTGTATAGACATCATCGATGTCAGCTGCCGCGCTCCTCGTCCATCAACTCCAGCGCCACCAGCCCCTTGCAGTGCGGACACGACACCACGCTCACCTCCGCGCCGTCCAGCACCTGCACCGGCGCGGCCGCCAGCAGGTCCTCGGTCACCTCGAACTCCTCACCGCAGTTCGGGCAGGTCGTCATCTCACCCAGCAACTCCAGGTCGAAGTCCTCACCCTCACCGTTGCGGGTCACCTCCATCTCCGAATGGCAGGAATCGCACACGATCACGTCCCCCACCATCAGCTCGGCACGGTCCTCGTCCGTCAGTTCCAGCACTTCCGCACACACGGGGCATTCAATCTCCAGGGTCGCCATACCCCCAGTGTAGGACGCCCGGTTCAGGCGGGCTCGCCGGGAAAACGCCCGTGCTTCTTGAAGAACGCCAGGATGCTTCCCTCCGCCAGCGCCTCACGCAGGAACTCCGGCGGCGGCGGCAACTGCACCGTCCCGCCCGCGTACGTCAGGACGCCCGTGGGCACGTCCAGGGACACCTCCGCACCGTCCTCCAGCAGTCCGGTCAGGTCGTACTCGAACGCCGGGATGCCCAGGTTCAGGAGGTTGCGGTAGTGGATCCGCGCGAAGCTCGGCGCGACGATCCCGCCCACCTGCAACTTCTTCAACGCCTGCGGGGCGTACTCACGGCTGCTGCCCAGGCCCCAGTTACGCCCCCCGATCAGCACGTCACCGGGCCGCACGGATGCCGCGAACTCCGGGCGGATGTAATGGAACGCGAACGTCTGAAACACGTCCTCGCCCGCCATGAACGGCGCGAACTTGCCCGGCAGGATGTCGTCCGTGTTCACGCTGTCGCCAAATTTCCAGATTCTCGGCATCTCAGGCCCCCTCTTGCTCGTAACTGATGAATTCCAGCAGCGACCCGTCCGGATCGCGGAAGTACACGCTCAGACCGTCACCCTGCGCGCCCGTGCGGGCCACCGGGCCCAGTTCCACCGGCACGCCACACGCACTCAGGTGCGCGGCGGCCCCGCTGACCGGACCGTCCCACACGAAGCACAGGTCACTGCCGCCCGGCGCGACCGGCACGCGCGCCAGCGGCTGCGGACTCAGGGCCGGCCCATGCAGGTTCAGCTGCTGCGCCCCGAAGCGGTACGCGAAGCCCTGCCCGCGCGGGATGACCTCGGCCCCCAGCACCCGTGCGTAGAACTCGTTCGAAAGCGCCCAGTCCGAAACGTGCAGCACGGAGTGATCCAGCCGGACGTTCACGCGGGCACCGGGCGCGGCAGCACCACGCAGCCGAAAGAATCCGGCCAGGACAGGAATGCCTGCACCATTTGCATCTGCTCGGGCGTGCAGTCCAGCAGCAGTTTGAGTTCCGCGTCGCGCTTGCGGGCGTCCACAGTGGCGACCACCCCCGTCACAGTGCGCGCACCGGAGTGACCCAGGAACACGTCGATCTCCGCGCCGTCGCCGGAAGTCGTGCCGCGCAGTGACCCGTAGTCGAGCGGGTAGCGAGTGTCCGGGAAGCGCGGGTGGGCCGACCCGGCAGGCCGCTCGACGACCACCTCGGCGTCCGCCACGAGGGTGTCGAGGACCGCCCAGAAGTTCGCGTCGGTCACGCGGGCACCGGGGTGGACAGCACGTCCTCTGGCAGCGCGACGCGGCCCATCACGGCGGTCGCGGCGGCCACGGCGGGTGACGCGAGGTAGATGCGGGCGTCCTTGTCCCCCATCCGTCCGATGAAGTTGCGGTTACTGGTGCTGACGCAGACCTCGCCGGGCGCGAGGACGCCCTGGTGGCGGCCCATGCACGGCCCGCAGCCGGGGGTGCCCAGGACCGCCCCGGCGCGTTGCAGGGTCAACAACGTGCCGTCGGCCATGGCGTCCTCCATGACCTGACTGCTCGCCGGGATGACCAGCAGGCGGGTGCCGGGGGCAACGCGCCGCCCGCGCAGGACGTCGGCGGCGGCGTGCAGGTCCTCGATGCGGCCGTTCGTGCAGGTGCCGATGAACACCTGATCCACGTGCACGTCGCGGAGGTCCTCGCGCAGCTGGGCGACGTCGAACACGTTGTCCACCTCACTGGGAGCGCTCATGCGGGGGTTCAGGGCGCCCAGGTCGATCTCGATGCTCTGCACGTACGTGGCGCCCCCGTCCGGGTAGACCCACTCGGGGATGTCGTACCCGTACGCGGTGAGGATCTCGCCGCCGGGGACGACCAGTCCGGCCTTCGCGCCGGCCTCGACGCAGAGGTTGGCGAGGGTCATGCGTTCGCCGCGCGTGAAGCGGTCCCCGGCGTGCATCTCGATGCTCTGGTAGGTGGCGCCGTCCGCGCCGAGGCGGCGGATCATCTCCAGCGCGACGTCCTTGGCGGTCACGCCGGGCCGCAGGTCGCCCGTGAAGGTGACCTTCACGCTCTCGGGAACCTTCAGCCACGTCTTGCCGCTCGCGGCGGCCAGGGCGATGTCGGTGGCGCCCATGCCGCTGCCGAACGCCGCGACTGCGCCGTAGGTGGTGGAATGACTGTCGCTGCCCAGCACGATCCAGCCGGGCCGGGCCAGCCCTTCCTCCATCAGGACCTGATGGCAGATGCCGCGCCCCACGTCGAACAGGCGCACGCCGGTCTGTGCGGCGTACTCGCGGGCTTCCTTCTGCGCCTGGGCGACGCTGACGGTGCTGGCGGGCGCGACGTGATCGATCACGATGCTGACCCGCCCGGGGTATTTGGGCGTGGCGTTCAGGTCCTGCTGCATCCGCTGGATGAAGCTCTGGGCGATGGAGTCCACGACCATGACCTGATCCACCTCGACGACCGCGAGGTCCCCGGCGTACACGGTGTGCGTGCCGCGCCGGGAGAGGATCTTTTCCGCCATGGTCTGTGGGCGGGGGATGGAATTCGTCATGCCCCCCATCATGCCGCATCCGGGCAGCGCCGGCGTGAGATTGACTGGATTTCAGGCAGAATTGTTTACAAATGACAGGATGCTGTCGCAACGGATCAGTTCAAAAATGAACCCGCGTCAAATAAACCCCTCTCCCGGTATGTCACTGTGCGGAACGTACCCACAACCCAGCTGCCACCCGCGGCAGAACCGTCCGCTCCAGCGTGTCCGGACGCCAGCAGCCCCACTCCTGAATCCGGCGCGGGCCTGCCTCCGCCCGTGGCCCAGGAGCCGTCATGTCACAACCTGCCCCGCACCGCACCTCCGTTCTTGCCGCCCTGAGCGCCGCCCTGCTGCTCGCCTCCTGCGGCGCCCCCACCCGCCCGGACGCCACCACCCTGCCCGCGCCCACGGTGGCGGGCGTGCCCACCCCGCCCGAGGCGACCGCCCCCGCCCGCATGACCGACCTGCGCGACACCGCCCCGCCCGCACCGCTGAACGCGCAGGCGCTGGACAGGAGCACGCCGCTGATCCTGGTACACGGCCTGGGCGGCTTCGGGCGGGACGAGGCGCTCGGCCTGCGCTACTGGGGCGGCCTGAACGACGTGCAGCAGGACCTGCGCGCCCAGGGCTACAACGTCTTCACGGCCAGCATGGGGCCGGTCAGCAGCAACTGGGACCGCGCCGCCGAACTGTACGCACAGATCAAGGGCGGCTGCGTGGACTACGGCGCGGCACACGCCGCCGAGCACCGGCACGCCCGCACCGACGCCGCCAAGTGCTACCCCGGCTTCTACCCGCAGTGGGACGCGCAGCACCCCGTCAACCTGCTGGGTCACTCCATGGGCGGCCAGACCGCGCGGCTGCTCGTGAAACTCCTGGATGACGGCGACGCTGCTAACCGCGCCAGCGGCGGCCTGTTCGCCGGGGGCCGCGCCGGGTGGGTGCGCAGCGTCATGACCGTCAGCAGCCCCAACAACGGCAGTCCCGCCGCCGACACCCTGCAGGACGCCGTGCCCATGTTCAAGAACCTGATCCTGGCCTTCGCGGGCAGCGTCGGCGCGGTCAGCCCCGAGAACTTCGTGTACAACTTCGACCTGGGCCAGTGGGGCCTGAGCCGCGCCGCGGGCGAGAGTTTCACCACGTACAACACCCGCGTGTTCAACTCCGGCATCTGGAACAGCCGCGATCAGGCGGCGTATGACCTGAGCGTGGACGGCGCGGCCGCCCTGAACGCCTCCGTGGGCCGCAGCCGCACCACGCGGTACTTCTCGTGGGAGACGAATGCCACCACCACCGGCCTGATCAGCGGCTGGCAGTACCCCACGCCCACCATGAACGCCGTCCTGCAACCCATCGCGTACCCCTACGCCTGGCCGCTGAAGCCCGGCCTGGGCAACATCACGGGCCGCAGCCCCGGCGGGGCCGTCACGTACAGCAGCGCGTGGTGGGCGAACGACGGGATCGTCCCGAACACCTCCATGAACGCCCCGACCGGGCAGGGCAGCGCCGCGTACACCGGGCAGGCCACCACGCCTGGGGGCTGGTACCGCCTGGGCCGCGTCAGCGGCTACGACCACATCGACATCACCGGCAACCTGTCATTCCGGGACGTGAAGACCTTCTACCGCAACCAGGCGGCATTCCTGGCCTCGCAGAATTAACTGATACGGACTCCGATTGAATGGGCTTTGCAGCCCATTCAATCCGAGCGGATGCGACTCGGAGAGCTGCTCAGCAGAGGAGGAGAGAAACGGATTCCGGCCGTGGAGTTGGCAACCCGGTGCTGTCCCGGGTTGTTAACGAAACAAACGGCAGTCCGTTTGACTGCGGGCGTGGGCTGCAGCCCGTGAATGGCAGGCGCACGGAATCAGCCCCGCTCCTGTCCGGGAGGGGGCTGAGCCGGCGAGACACGGGGTCAGATGGCGAGGCCCTGGGCGTGGGCGCTGACGTCCTTGCTCTCGTACTGGCCGGGCGGCAGGTCGATGGCAGGGGCGTTCGTCTCGAACTCGTCGCTCCAGCCGACCTCGTCCAGCGCCTTCTTCCACGCGCCGATGCTCTCGTTGCGGTAGATCTGGTACGCGGCCATGCCGACCTCCGGACCGCCGCGCGCGATCACGCTTTCCACCCAGGCCCACTTGGCGGACACGTTGCGCAGTTCGGCGGTGGTCCGCAGTTCCTTCTGGATGCGCTTCATGCGCTTCTCGATGACCTGCACGCCCGCGAAGGGGTCCGCGAAGTGCGGCGTGTGGCGTTTGGGCACGAAGGGACTGATGCCCAGCGCGATGCGGTTGATCCCGGCGAGTTCCTTGGTGAACGAGATCAGTTCCGTGATGTCGTCGTCGTTCTCGGGGCCGAGGCCGATCATCATGTACACCTTGACGCCCTTGAAGCCCAGGTCGCGGCTGATGTGCGCGGTCTTGATGAGGTCCTCGGTGGTGATGCCCTTCTTCAGCCAGCGGCGCAGGCGTTCGCTGGGGGCGTCGCTGGCGACCGTGAAGGTGCGCAGCCCGCCGGCCTTGAGGATCTCGGCCAGTTCGGCGTCCACCGTGTCGGCGCGGATGGAGCTGACGCCCAGCTTGATGCCCCGGTCGGTCAGGGTGCGGCCCACGAACTTGGTGTGCGGGAAGTCGCTGAGGGCCGCGCCGACCAGGCCGACCTTGGTGGCCCAGTCGGGAATCACGTCCAGCAGTTCCTGCGCCTGGTTGTTGCGGTTCGGGCCGTACATGGTCCGGGCGAGGCAGAACGTGCAGGGGCGGGGGCAGCCGCGCTGCGCCTCAACGAGGAACATGTTGCTCAGTTCGCTGTGCGGCGTGACGATCTGGCTGTAGGCGGGCAGCAGTTCCTTGGGCGCGGTCGCCCACTTGGGTTCGTGGGTGTGCCGCGCCGGGAGGAACACGCCGGGCATGCCGTCCACGAGATCGTAGAAGTCCTCGCGACTCGTCGCCTCGCGCAGGGCCTCGCTGACGACCGGGATGATCTGCTCGCCGTCCCCGATGATGATCACGTCCGCAAAGGGAGCCAGCGGGTAGGGGTTGGAACTGGTGAACGGCCCGCCGATCATGACGATGGCGTCGCTGTCGTCGCGTTCCTCGCGCAGGGGACGCAGGCCGGTGACATCCAGCAGGCGGATGATGTTCGTCAGGTCCAGCTCGAACGACACGCTGATCGCCAGCAGCTGGCAGTCCCCGGCGTCCCGGCCCGTCTCGACGGTGGGCAGGGCCTGCCCGGTCCGCTCGAACGCCTCGACGTCGTCGGGCAGGAAGGCGCGTTCGCAGGCGACACCTTCCTCGTTGTTGAACATGCGGTAGATGACCTGATACCCCAGCGAGGCCATGCCCACCGAGTAGCGGTTCGGGAAGGCCAGGGTCACGCGGACGGGAGCCTGCTTGAACAGGGTGCCGGTCTCGTCGTCCAGCAGGGGTTTGATGGTGTTGCGCCAGTAACTCAAAAGTCCTCCGGGAGCGTGGGCCGCGCCGGAGGGGACCAGAGCGGTCTCAGCGCAGGGGCTGGGCTCGGGCGGCGGCGCGCGTCACAATCTGCCATTCTACGGGATTGAGCGCACCCAACTGAAGTGCGCGTTACGACGCGCCCCTGCCGGAGTGATACGGACTCCGATTGAATGGGCTGCAAAGCCCGTTCAATCCGAGCGGATGCGAGAAGGAGAGAAGCGGGTTCCGGACGTGGAGCTGGCAATCCGGTGAAGTTCCGGATTGTCGGCGAAACAAACGGAATCCGTATGAGGACGAGGCATCCGACCGGCGCGCGTGCCACGCGGACCGCCGCCTGTTCCGCCCTCCACCGGGCCACACGCCGCGTGACCAACGCCCCGCCCGGCACCCGTCCCGCGCCCACCCTGCGGAGCAGCTCCACGGGTCGCTTCGCTCGGACCCAGCGGCTTTGCAGCCCATTCAATCGGAGTCCGTATCACTCCTTCAGGTCCGGCCCGGCGACCACCGGTGCCGGTTTGTCCAGCCGGAGCGCAGCGGCCGCAGGAGCGTCGGCCGCGCCCGGCTGGCCCGCCCCGGCCGGGCGGGGCAGGTCGGGCCGGGGGGCCCGGGCACGCAACGCCGGACGCCACGCGCTGGTCACGAAGTACACCAGTCCCGCCAGCAGGCCCGTGACCAGCAGAAACCACAGCAGGCGGCCAAGCACGCCGGCCGCGCCCACCACGAACACGCCCAGACCCGTGAGGAACTGCCCGATCAGCCACACGGCCGCGAGGGCCGTCACGGCCAGCAGAATCACGCCCGCCAGGGCCAGCAGCAGTCGCGTCATGCCGCGCAGTCTAGCAAGCAGGCGGATGGCGGCGTGTGCGCGACCCGGCCGCCACCGTCAAGCCCCATCCTCTCCCCTGTGCCGTACCCTGTCGGGCGTGAGGATTGTCGAGACGGAGCTGCTGGTGATCGGGGGCGGTGTGGCGGGCGCGTACGCGGCCCTGACGGCGCGCAGTTACGGGGCGGACGTGGTGCTGGCCTGCAAGACGCCCCTGACGGGCGGTTCGACCCGCTGGGCGCAGGGTGGGATCGCGGCGCCGCTGGCGGTGGGGGACGAGGAGGCGCACGCGCTCGACACCCTGAAGGCCGGGCGGGGGCTGTGCGAGCCGGAGGCGGTGCAGGCGTTCGTGCGGGACGCCCGGTCGCACGTGGAGACGCTGCGGGACCTGGGCGTGACGTTCAGCGCGCATGTGACTCTGGAAGGCGGGCACAGCCGGGCCAGGATCCGGCACACGGGGGACTCGACGGGTCATTCGATCAGTCTGGCGCTGGCCGGGGCGCTCGGGGCGGCGCGGGGGCCGGCGCTGAACGTGCTGGAGGGCGCGTTCGTGCGGAACCTGCGGGTGTCGGGGGGCGCGGTGGTGGGCGCGGACCTGCTCACGCCGGACGGGCCGGTGGGGGTGCGGGCCGGGGCGGTGCTGCTGGCGACCGGGGGCTTCGGACGGCTGTACCCGGTGACGACCGCGCCGCCGGAGGGCACCGGGGACGGGCTGGGGCTGGCGTGGCAGGCGGGCGCGGCGCTGCGGGACCTGGAGTTCGTGCAGTTCCACCCGACGGCCGTGGTGCGGGGCGGCGCGGCGTTCCTGGTGACGGAGGCCGCGCGGGGCGAGGGGGGGCGGCTGCTGAACGCACGCGGCGAGCGGTTCATGGAGCGCTACGATCCGGCGCTGGAACTCGCGCCGCGTGACGTGGTGGCCCGCGCGATTGCCGCCGAGATCGCCGCGACGGGCCGGGTGGACCTGGACCTGCGGCACCTGGGCGCGGCGTTCGTGCGCTCGCGCTTCCCGACGGTCACGGCGTCCCTGGCGCCGCTGGGCCTGGACCTGGGCGCGGACCTGATCCCGGTGCAGCCGGCGGTGCATTACACGATGGGTGGCGTCCAGACGGACGTGCAGGGCCGCACGGGCGTGCCGGGCCTGTACGCGGCGGGCGAGGTGGCGTCCAGCGGCCTGCACGGCGCGAACCGGCTGGCCAGCAACAGTCTGTCCGAGGGGCTGGTGTTCGGCGCGCGGGCGGCGCGGGCGGCCCTGGCGGTCCTGAAGCCAGTCCCGGCGCGCACCGAGGCGCTGCCGGCCCCGCTGGTGGACCCGGCCTGCCTGCCGGCGCTGCGGTCGCTGGTGGCGGGCGCGGCGGGCCTGCGGCGCGACGGGGCGGGCCTGCGGGCCGCGCTGGACGCCTGGGCGTGGCCGGTGACGCCCACCGAGTCCCGCGAGAGTGTGGAGGCCGGGCATCTGGCCCTGATCGGCGAGCGGGTGTTGCGGGCGGCGCTGGCGCGGGAGGAGTCGCGCGGCGGGCATCACCGGACGGACTTTCCGGGCGAGGCGGCGGGCGCGGTGCATTCCGTGCAGTCGCGCGCGCTGGGGGACACGGTGGCGCGGGTGCCGGTGGGCGCGGCGGCACCGGCTGTGCTAGGGTCTTCCGCGTGAAATCCCGCACAACGTCACCGCACGGGGCCGCCCCATGCTGAGTCTCGACGAGCGCCTGCGCGCCGCTCTGGCCGAGGACATCGGCCGGGGGGACGCCACGACCCTCGCCACCATTCCCGCCTCGCAGCGGGCCACCGCCGAATTCCTGCTGAAGGAACCGGGCGTCCTGAGCGGCCTGGAGGTCGCCACGCGCGTCTTCGCGCTGGTGGATCCGGCCGTGACCGTCACCTGGACCGCGCGGGACGGCGAGGCCCGCACGCGCGGCCCGATCGGCACGGTCAGCGGCGCGGCCCGCAGCCTCCTGACCGGCGAACGCCTCGCCCTGAACCTGACGCAGCGCCTGTCGGGCGTCGCCACGCAGACGCGGCGTTACGCGGACGCGCTGGGCGGCGGGCACACGCGCCTGCTCGACACCCGCAAGACCACCCCGCTGTGGCGCGACCTGGAGAAACAGGCGGTGCGGCACGGCGGCGGGTTCAACCACCGCGCGGGCCTGGACGACGGCATCCTGATCAAGGACAACCACGTGGCCGCCGCCGGGAGCATCACGGAGGCCATCCGCCGCGCCCGCGACCACAGTTACCTGCTGAAGATCGAGTGCGAGGTGCCGGACCTCGCGGGCCTGGAGGAAGCCCTGCACGCCCGCGCCGACCGCGTGCTGCTGGACAACATGAGCGACGAGCTGCTGGCGCAGGCCGTGGCCCTGCGTGACCGCCTCGCGCCGCACGTGACGCTGGAAGCCAGCGGCAACATGACCCTGTCCCGCCTGCCGCGCGTGGCGGCCAGCCGCGTGGACTTCGTGAGCGCCGGGGCGCTGACGCACTCGGCCCCCGCACTGGACATCAGCCTGAACTTCCTTCCCGACCCACACACCCCTGCCCCTGAGGACCTGTCATGACCGACCTGCCCAACACGGCCCCCACTCCCCGCCCTGTCACGGAACGCCCCGCCCCCGCCGGCACCCCGGTCGTGCCGCGCCCGCAGACGCCCCACCGTGACCTGCTGCAACTGGAAGTCCTGCCGGACGAGGCGCAGATCCGCGCGGACATCGAACGCCTGCGCCGCGAGAAGAACGCCGTGATCATCGCGCACAACTACCAGCGGCCCGAGGTGCAGGCCGTGGCGGACTACGTGGGCGACTCGCTGGGCCTGTCCCGGCAGGCCGCGAAGACCGACGCGGACGTGATCGTGTTCGCCGGCGTGCACTTCATGGCCGAAACGGCCGCGATCCTCAACCCGGACAAGACCGTGCTGCTCCCCGACCTGCGTGCCGGGTGCTCGCTGGCCGACACCGTCACCGCGCAGGGCATCCGCGACTGGAAAGCCAGCAATCCCGGCGGGCTGGTCGTCACGTACGTGAACACCACCGCCGACGTGAAAGCCGAGAGCGACTACTGCTGCACCAGCGGAAACGCCGTGCAGATCGTGCAGAACCTCCCGCAAGACGTGCCGGTCCTGTTCGCCCCGGACCGCTTCCTGGCCGCGCACGTGATCCGCGAAACGGGCCGCGCCATGGACGTCTGGGACGGCGCCTGCCACGTGCACGAGGCCATCCGCCCCGAGGACGTCACGGACCAGCAGGCCGCGTACCCGGACGCCGAACTGCTCATCCACCCCGAGTGCGGCTGCTCCACGAAAATCCTGGGCGCCCTGCCGGAATTGCAGCTGTACTCCACCGAGGGCATGGTCCACCGCGCCCGCGAGAGCGCCGCGCAGGAATTCATCGTCGTCACCGAGACCGGCATGGTCACCCGCCTGGAACACGACGTGCCCGGCAAGACCTTCATCCCGGTCAGCCGCACCGCCTGCTGCGAGTACATGAAGATGATCACCCTGGAGAACATCCGCGACGCACTGGCGAACCTGCAACCGCGCGTGACCGTCCCCGCTGACGTCCGCGAGAAGGCGCTGGTGCCCATCGAACGCATGCTCGCCATCGGGTAAGGACGGACTCCGATTGAATGGCTTGCAGAGCCGTTCAATCCGAGCGGATGCGCGTGGGAGCAATCAGGACAGCGTCTTCTGTGACGCCGTTCCTGCTCACCCCCTCCCAACCTCCCCCCTCAAGGGGGAGGGGCAGAAACCGCGTTTTCATCGCTGATCTACCCTGAGGTAGTTGGCTGGAACTATGCCCGACAGGGAACGCCTTGAGGCCGTGACAGCCACGCTCGCAGCGTCCAAACGCGATCGGTCAGCCCAATCGCCATCGCCGGTGTGCGCTGGAGG